>NZ_NFIR01000070.1:0-4125 GCF_002159465.1 Eubacterium sp. An3 | reverse complement strand
ATGCGGCTTATGCTCAGTTTATTTTTATCCTCATCTTTTTTGAATAACCTGTCTTTTCCAGATGATTTTTCGGAAAAGATGAGGATAACATAATTATCTTAATCCACAAAGACGAGCCATCTCTGCTTCATCATCTGACCACAAAGGTTTTTCTTTGGTTGCCATATTCCCAGATTCCATTACTTTTCGCATCATTTCTAAAGATGGAACTGCATAAATACGAGTTGTTTCAGTTGAGGAATGCCCAAGTATTCTGGACACCAGCTCCAGTTCTGTTCCATCCTGATATAGATTCGTTGCGCGTGTTCTGCGGACCATGTGAGGATAACAGTGTTCTGGAAGATTCGGATGATCTGGTCTTATCTTATCGGCATATTTCTTTATGATCCGTTCTACATTTCCAACAGACATCTTGTCTTTATGTCCTTTTATGACAGTGTATATTAAAGGTGCATCTGGATCATTCAATGGATGATATACCTTTAGATAATTCCTTACGTGATTGGCAGTTACATCTGTGATCGCAACAATCCTCTCTTTATCGCCTTTTCCATATATCCTAAGATATGGGATATCAGCATCAAGATTTACTGAAGATACCTTCAGTGATAATAGTTCTGAAACCCTGACTGCAGAATCATAAAGCAGAATGAGGATCATCTGATCCCTTCGGCCAATCTTTGTATCAGGCGGGGCCGAAAGCAATGCTTTTATATCTTCCTCGCAGATTATCTCACGGGTCAGCTTTGGTACTCTCAGGAATGGAACTCTTGAAGCAGACAATGCGATAGATTGCAAAGAAATATCAACATCTGCTGCATACCACAGATAAGCTCTGATTGCGGCAAGCCTGTTATTGCAGGTAGTTTCTGCATTTTTTTTATTCTTTAGGTATTCCATGTAGGACAGAAGCATTTCATGGGTGCAGTCTTCAAATCCAAATGTTTTTATTGACAGGTGGCATTCATCCGTTACATATCTCCTGAAGATGGTCAGTGCATCACGGTATGTTTCGATTGTATTCCTGCTTTTCAGTACCTGGTCAGGAAGATAATGTTCAAGAAAATCCAGAGTTTTAGAGAAGAACAGTTTCTTCTGAGTTTTTTTCTTACTCATATAGCTCTACCTCCGGAATTACTGATATACCGGTTTTATCATTTTTTCGGATAATACGAAATGCTTCCGCAACCTGATGATAATAGTAAAAGGTTTCGTCAGGGCTTTGATGTCCCAGATATCTGCTTAGAAAAGGAAGCATCTCTTTTAACGATGTGCCATTTTCCATCCACAGGTTCATTCTTTTTACAACGAAAGTATGTCTCAAAGAATGGACTGTTGGAGATTTATCACAGCCTTCTGCATAAGGAGTCAGACTCCAAAAGTTTCGAAATTTATATTCTATCGTAACATTAGTGAGGCACTTGTCCGTTTCCCGGGCTGGAAAAACCCAGCCTGAAAACAGATGGTATCTTACTGCAAGCAGGTCTTTGTAATTCTTTATAACATCAGCCAGGTCATCTGTTATATAAACAAGCCGGTCTTTATGTCCTTTCGACTGCATGATCCTGAGGGTACCTTTGTGTAAATCTACATCTTCCCACTTCAGTTTTCTCGCTTCGGATATGCGGAGCCCGCAACAATAGATTATTCTGAATAACACCTTATATTCAATCGAAAGACGTTGAAAACTTACCGCATTTATTTTAGGAACATAATTATCGACATTTTCAAAAAAGGAACGTATCTCTGCATCAGATAATACATGTACAACTCTTTTTTCAGTTTTATAAAAATCATGTGGAAGATAGGCTTCCATACCCATTGAAATCAAAAACAGGGCAAACTGCCTGATAACGGAAACCCTTGCAGAACAAGTCCCGAGAGATTCCCCATCTTTCAAGGTCCCCCATTTTTTTACGAGTTCTCTACTAAGGACCGGCTCTCCTACAGATTCCTCTATACAGAAGAGATCAAAGTGCTTCAGTTTCCAGACCTCTGTTTCGTATATAAATCCAGCTGATCTTTTTTCCTGTATAAACTGTTCGATATATGCCGCAAAACAGCTGTGAAACTGATACTCCTTACACTTCATGCCATGCCTCCTTCATCAGAATCCCTGCACTTTCCAGAGATAGCCCGCATTGCTGGATCCTTTCTTCATCCAGAAGCAGATATTTCATGACACTTGTAGGATCACGATGTCCAAGGGCATCCATAACTGCATCGATCCCCGCATGATTTCGTAAAAGATTTGTGGCAAAAGTCCTGCGGGTTACATGGAAACCTCCACCCTTTACAGATCTTCTTTCCGGAAGGATACGGTACAGGGCATTGGTACACACCTTTCCGGATAGTTTTCCATATGGTGCCTTTGATTTAAGAAAAATATATTCTGTATCAACTTGAGGCCTTCCAGACATTATATACATATATAAAGCATTTCCTACTTCTACCGGCATCGGGAGATTAATCTGTGTTTTTGTTTTCTTCATAACAATGGAAATTTGCCTTTTGTTCCAGTCAATATCCTGAAAACGAAGCGACAGTATATCATAGGACCGGAATCCCATTCTTAATCCGAGTAATACAATAGCGATATCACGAAGTTCTACAGGAGAATGGTGCTCTGAACGATATCGCTCGATCTTCTCCATCTGCTCATCAGAAAGGATATCTATAATTCTCTCTTCAGGAGCAGTTCCTGATATGAGACATTCATCCAGATGATGCATTTTTGTATAGCCATACTCATCAAGATAACGGAGAAAAGCCCGAACTATCACAAAGCGGGTAGCCCTTCCTTTAAACGTTTTGTGCTTATCACGAACCGCATACTCTTTTATGATAGCGGGAGAAAGTGATTCAAAGTTTTTAAAGCCTTTACTGATAAGAAAATGACAGAAACTTATGCAGGAATAGCGATAAGTCCTAATGGTTCCTGCTTCTCTGAATTCACGGCGTTTCTGCTCGAGAAGTCCTGTGATTGCCTCCTGACACCATGATGGAAGTCCTTCAAAACCTGATGTTTTATACATATATTTTCTGTTTCCATCTATATCGCCTGAAGCAGCAAAACTTTCGTAAAACTTAAGTATACGTCTCCAGTGAAGCCATGAGCTTCCCATCGTTTTGCGGATCTCATCAAACCATATCCACATGATTCCTGGATGATATCCGAGAGCATGAATGTCTAAAAATAAGTATAACGCAGTAAGTGCATGTTTTGCCAGTTTCAAAGTTGTGCCAATATAGCCGTGTTTTTCTAAAATCTGAATAAAACAAGGTATCGAATGATAAAACTCATTTGCAGTCATTTCTGGATCTGTTATCTCTGCAATGAAGGTTTGATTTTCCATCATAAACTGCGATATCAGCCCAATGTGAGGGTATATCTTGCAGTTGAAAACAAGAGAATAGTTGTGCGGACATACTCCTATATCACCGTAGAAACGGATCATACTTGCAACGTTGTTTAGTATCTGCTGTTTTTTTTATTGGTGCAGTACATTTTTGAATTAATTAAGCGGATAATGATCTTATAATCAATCTCTTGAATGGTGGATATCCCCATCTCATCCATTATGAGGAGTGCTTCCGAACAGTTTCTTCGCATTGATTCAAACGTACAATTCGTATAATTCTGTCCGCAGGATTCCAGATAATGATCCAGCTCCTTTTTCCATTGTTCTGGCAGTTTTTTGTATAAAGACCGGTTGAGATATAAGGTCCTGTCAGATATAGTACCTGTTATTTCCATTTCCTCGAGTTGATATGCATACTTTATCCATATATCATATCTCTGCTTTGGAACAGCAGCTTGCAGGTATGCAAACCATGCTTCACGAACATCAGAAGAATACACTTTATTTTCCTGTAGCATGAATAACTTTAGTGAATCATAACATTCCCTGTGTGACTTTCGGCTGTTGGAACAGACTTTTCGTTCTTTCAGAAATATCATCACTTTTTCAACGGTTTCATCATAATTCATGAAATCACATCCTTTCGATTTTAATTGTGATTTCATTATCGCATATTTTTTTATCCTCATCTTTTCCGAAAAATCATCTGGAAAAGACAGGTTATTCAAAAAAGATGAGGATAAAAATAAACTGAGCATAAGCC
>NZ_NFIR01000007.1:0-126426 GCF_002159465.1 Eubacterium sp. An3 | reverse complement strand
TACTGTGCTTACATAATCTAAAAGTGCTTTCATAGAAGAACTCCTATCCTTTTTTCTTTGAGTATACCAGAAAATCAGGATGGATGTTCACAATTTATTCATTCATGCGTTTGTCGTGTTAAATTAGGAATATTTTTTATCGCAATCGGTATTGTATCGCTGGGAATTTATCTTCAACTAAAAAAGAGAGATAACGATGATGAATGTATTCCGTGGGGGCTTTCACCATTTTTACTCCCACGCTCATACGAGCGTGACTGCTCTCTATCACGCTCTCACTTTTTTAACTGAGTATAAAAATACCGCTCACTCAAAAGAATGAACAGTACTATTGTTCCTTTATGCTGTTTTTCTGATATAGGATTTCATCATATAATTCGTACAATCTCTTACCCAGAGCATTAACTGTATCTTGCTTATCAAGACCTCTATATAAAATTTTGTCATTAATAAGAAGCTGTAATTCATCAATATTTGACACTTCTAGTTCCACATTTTCTTCTCCTAATAGCCGCTGCTCGCTGATCAATGAAGATGCATCCTCAACCTTGTTTATCAAAAGTTCCACCACCTCTTTACTTAACACAAGCATTATCCTACACCTGCCTTATCCCGAATTGCATTATATCAAATTTTCCGTTTTTAGATTAACAGATCTCTACGAGATGTGACATACATTGACGAAGAATTACGACAGGAATTAAACATTTCTACTCACACATCTCTACGAGATGTGACGCTATATATGGTGAGAGATAATTTTCAAACTACAAAATATTCGAATAGCAAACAAAATATTATTACATTAAACACAAAAGTTCCTAAAATAATTGCAAAAAGAGTAGTTTTTTCGGCGAAAGCCTCAGACAAAAGAGCAACATTACATTTTCGCCTACCTATGTATAAGATTGTTGTTATTCTCCCACAACCAATTTAGTATTCTACAAATTCGTGTCTGACTGCTGGTCATATTCAGATTCATATCTCTATGTCCCTCGCGGAGCATGATAAATACAATGTTTCCATTGATTGGTTGTTTGGTTTAAGCGATAAAAAACTTCAACTTCATTTGAAACATATAGCGATATCTTTTGCATTATTATTAATTTTTGAAATATTAAATACAGCAAAGGCGATAATACAAAAGGTAAAGCAACACATCATCTAATTCATTATCATGAATCTGAGGACAAAAAACTATCGATAAGGAACTTTTTGATTTATGACTTGAAAAAGAATTATCCAAATATAATCGTCCCATTAACGGCTTTTCTTTTTAACTCTCACCACCGATGAATAATCGGTAGTTTTTTCTATTGCTCCTCGATTTCTACCATAACACACTCTCATAAATTTGTAAAATCGACAATCATCAATTTGTTACTAACCATTTCGAACGATTCCATCTGTATTGAGCAACAACGTTGTGCTTAGGCTTGATTTCGTTCTTTTTTCAACCTCATGAAATTTAATGTTTTTATTTATTAAATTTTTGTGAACTGTCAAAAATGGGCACAAAATACCATCGGCCATTTCTGACTGGTGGTATCAGTACCATACAATTACATCTTTTTCGGGGAACTTTCCGTTCCTTTGATATTCCTCTATCCGGCGAAGCGCATGTGCGGCATAAGTATTCCCATATTCTTCAAGATCTTTTTCAAGGATTCTCTCCCCAGTATCTCTATTCAATGCTACAATGCCGCTCTTTTTTGATTTTTCCGGAAAATATCTATATCTGACCATCTGATCCGTTAATTCCATCTTCTCAATTTTTACCACGCACTCACTTCCTTTCTATAAATTATTTTTCTTTTTAAAATAATTCAATGCAGCAGCGTAATCATATTTGCTTTGAGCCAAATCATGAGCTTTATCATATGGAATTTCTAGCTTATTCATTAAACCATATTCCAAATGTTCATGTTTAAGAAGAATCATGTCGTGTTCCCGTATATCTTTGCCTTCTCGCAACTATTGATTCTGCTATATCATAATCTGGTTCAAATCGTTTCTTTCCTCCGTACAAATCATATTCATTTATAAACACATAGTCAAACAATTTCTATATGTACTCTTCGGAGAAACCGCTGTTCTTAGAAATTTTCTTCACAATAGGAGATTTTTACTGTCTCGGACCGATTCATAATATGTATATACGTGTTTATCTCTTTTTACATTTATAGTTTCTACTCCATGCCCCTCGCGGGGCATGACGGAACAGATTCGGGAAATCGATCGCCTGTATGCTATTTCTACTCCCATGCCCCTCGCGGGGCATGACATCCACTGGAACCGTGCAAAATCTGTCTCTTTCTATTTCTACTCCCATGCCCCTCGCGGGGCATGACGAGGTTTTTTCTGAGGCGGCCATGGCATCCTTTATTTCTACTCCCATGCCCCTCGCGGGGCATGACGGTAGTGTTTACAATTGTATTTTATGGTATTTTCATTTCTACTCCCATGCCCCTCGCGGGGCATGACACCGCTGCTGTCAACTTCCACGCCGTCATAAATATTTCTACTCCCATGCCCCTCGCGGGGCATGACTTTAACATGTAACACACTTTTTGAAGGAACAATGAATTTCTACTCCCATGCCCCTCGCGGGGCATGACCTTCGGCAATTTTTGAAATTACCACGCCCACATCGATTTCTACTCCCATGCCCCTCGCGGGGCATGACCCGTGCCGCTAAATGTTACCCATCTATTAGCCACATTTCTACTCCCATGCCCCTCGCGGGGCATGACAGGCGGGTGGTCGTTGGTAACCGGCTTACCCTCAATTTCTACTCCCATGCCCCTCGCGGGGCATGACATTACTGTCGCTTTGTCTTTCATACTTTCGCTTATTTCTACTCCCATGCCCCTCGCGGGGCATGACCTGTAGCATGACCTTTATTAAAACCATAAATCAATTTCTACTCCCATGCCCCTCGCGGGGCATGACACGGCGCATATATAAAATGGTTGGATACTTATATTTCTACTCCCATGCCCCTCGCGGGGCATGACAACAACCATGGAACCTCTGCGTAAACCTGACTCAAATTTCTACTCCCATGCCCCTCGCGGGGCATGACAGCTACATTTAGTGAACAGAAGCAGTCACGCCACCAAATATGGAGGGGCAGACTTTAATTTTTGATATTTCGAGACGAAACCGAATCATAATACACCGTTTTCATCTCAATTTTTCGGCGAACCTGCCGGTGTTTTTTATATTACCACAGGTTCGCCGGAGGGTTCAAATGATGATTACGCCTTCTGGGTCGTAGGTTTCCTTTGCTCCGATGTGTTCGACGCGGCGTTTCCAGTTGTTGCCCAAGTAATAGAAACGCAGGCTGTCCACTTCTTTGTCTATCAGTTTTTCCAGTCTGTCTTTTAGTTTCATAAAGGAAGAATAGTCCAGGTCAGCTTCAAAGACGGAGTTCTGTACGCGCTGTGCGTGGTTTTGACATTCTTTCGCCACTTTTCGCAGGCGTTTTCGCCCGGATGCAGTAGCTGTGTTCACATCGTAACAGATTAAAACCATCATATTTCTCACCTGCCTTCTCATTTTCAATTATTTGATCGGACAATATCTCATTGACTCATCTGGATATATCAGCAATTGATTAGATGGGACAATATCGCCTTGATTCCTCGTGTTATGTCGTTAAGCGACTGGATTAGCCAAGATCCCTTTGGTTCGCCCGACTGTTTTATCAATTTATCCTATCACTTTATTTCATCAGATAAGACGGATATTCCTCGATGTCGCCGCGGACGTATTTTGCCAGCAGGTTGCTCTGCACGTACGGCAACAGTCCCAGTGGGATTTTCTGTTTCAGATAAGGATGCTGCATGGTGCCGCGTTTTTTCTCCTGCCAGCGGGCCAGAACTTTTTTGCGGCCTTCTTCATTGAGGTACACGGCGCCTGATATCTGTTTTTCAAAGTCATTTTCTTTGATGATCTGGAGATTCAGGAGGGTGATGACAAACCGTTCGACGATGCAACGGGCTTCCTCCACCATGTCGCAGGCCAGAGAAATTCTGCCGCTGCGCAGGGAATGGCAGTATCCGATGTAGCTGTCAACGCCTACTGTTTCCAGGGCAGCGGCAAATTCGCTAGTTGCCAGTGTATATACAAAGGAAAGCAGCGCATTTACCGGGTCGAGAGGCGGTCGTTTTGTGCGCAGTTCAAAGGTGAACGGCACTTTTTCATTGGTGATAAGCTTATCAAAAATGGAAAAATAGCTCTGTGCACAGTACCCCTCAATCCCCATGACCTCCTCCGTGTTTTGGGCCTGATATACATTTTCTATGCCGTTGGACAAAATATTCAGCACATTCTGGATTTTCTCGTCCTGACGGAGAGCAGGATTGTCATGAAGTGTACGACGGATGAGCTGTCTGGTATTGCTGAACTTGGCCGCCATGGTATTTTGCGACAGATGAAGGCCGTTTTTTCTGAAACAATCGATCTGAGCGACCCGGAGGAATACGTTTCCTTTTGTCTCACCGCAGACTTTCGCCAGAAATTTTCCCTGGGGCGAAATAAAATTAATGGGGATGGTTTTACTGACACATTTTCCCATGAGAGCCGGGGAGCATCCGATATAATTAAAGCAGACGATGTTCTCAATATTTTCAAAGGGAATACGGAGCTTTGTCTCGCCATCGATTTTACAGACTAGATTTTCTCCATCCAGAGTGAGGTAAGCCATTTCATTGGTCACATAAACAGTATTCAAAAGTTTTCTCATAGCTCCTCCTCCATCTTCTGTATTTCCTCCCGCAGGTTTGTTACCTTCTTCATAGACGGCATACATAAATCTTTCATAGAACAGCCGCTGCATTTCTGTCCTTTCCGAATGGGCGGAATTATGCCTGCATTCAGATATTCCCGCATCTGCGTCAGCAGAAGGCGCAGGCGTTGATCGTATTGCTCATGGTTTTCCTTCAACGGAAGTACAACCCGTTTCTTCGTGTCTGCATAATACAAAACCCCCTCACAGTCGGAACCGAATACATAATCCACACAGATTTTCTGGGCAAAAACCTGCATCAGATCCTCTTCTCTGTACAATCCGTTTTTTGGCTGTGACGGCTTATATTCCACAATACATAACCTGTATGTTTCATCGCTGCCGTCGATGGAAACCCCATTTTTATCTTTTGTAAGCTCCAGACAGTCTGTCACACCATACAGATTGTATTCTTCACCATCATGGTAAACAGGAACAGAAGTAAATACCCTTTTGCTTTTGGTTGTATATGTCCTGTCCGGATCATGAACCCGCTCGTGCATGAGATTAGCCCGCGTCACAAAGAAATTTTCCGCCCAGGCTTTGTCGATTTCCAGCAGACCCCATCGATGGGGACAATACATGAAATGCTGGATCGACCGGATGGTGATTTCTGCTGTACTCATAATTTCTGGATCAGCTCCACTCCTTCCGGCATTGCGGTATCCATCACAATCTCATAATCGTCAATGGAACGAGGAATGACATTTTCTTTCTCTTTGACCGTCAGTTTTTCAAACAACAGATGGGACGGGCAATTGCCCAGAATATTACTGTGCTTGAAAATGTACAGCTTCCTCATGCACATTTTCCCTCTTGCCGCGCTGTGATCGTTTTCAAACATATTTATGATGGCTGTCCAGAGCAGTTCCACATCTTCTTCTGATAAACCAGTGAGTTTGTTGGCAAGAGCAGCGGAAATGTATCCTTCTGCACGGTAAAGAGCATAAGGTATCACGCTTTTGCGTCCCATCTCCGTTTCTCCGGTTTCTTTTCTGTCCTCTGTGGTTCTCGCCTGACGGGTGATGGTCACATCCTGAATATTAATCGGAGAAATGCTTCGGGCAAAGTTCATCTGCACCGGTCCTCGGACAATGCCGCACGGGTCATCACCGGTGGACATGACAGCTCCGAAAGTCCGTACATCAAAGTAGTTGCGGCACATATAATCCCTGGCCATGCGGACATCATCCGGATTCCTTCCTTTTTTCTTCGTTTCAAGATGAAGCTCCTCATAGGCTTCCGTAAACTTGGCATTCAGAGATTTATCCGGTTTGATCAGGATATTGTAGCCCGGTTCTCCTTCCTTCACCAGTTCCACATAATTTCTGATTTTCCGTTTCAGGCACACATCGGTGATATAGCCATAGCCGGACTCCGCATCCATTCGCGGAGCGTTTCCCGCATCCGGGTCCCCATTGGGATTTCCGTTTTCCACATCAAAAAGCATCATAAAATCATACCGGTTGTTCAGAGCCATTTTTATCCTCCTCCTTATTCTTCTTTTCAAAAAAGCTTTGATACTGCTGATAATATCCCACAACAAACTCGCCCTGTTCTTTCAAAAACAGAGTGTCCGGAAATCCGCCGTCCAGATGACCGATGATCTCTCCGGTCAATTTATTAAAATATACCGGACTTTTTACTTTATTTAGATGATACTGGGAAAGACGGATCAATTTTGGAAATACCATGGACGGCCTTGCGGAAGCCGAAGCAAAATATCCATCTTTGATAGTCCGGTTCAGAGAATTGCCGGAAGCCTCCTGCTGTATTTTCTCCAGCACGGCAAAAAGTCTTCCGCACAAATATGCCGGGCGATAATCTTCTCTGTCTAAAGCCACTTTCAGTTCCTCCTTTTTTGATGCGCGGTTGATCCACGCTTTAATGATACCTGCACGAACTGCATTTACTTTCTGGTCTCCAGGATCTGCCTTCACCCTTCGCAGTACATTTTCCAGCAGCGAAACCGGCAGGCGGGTTCCATTTATCATCGACTCCATAAGAGAAGACAGTAGCGCAGGATTCACTTTCTCATTTTTACTCTTCTGTGACAGCAGTTCTCTTTTGATACGCATAATGGAAACGGAATGAAATTCCTTCCCCATCTGCAGATCATTCTGGAACCTTGCAATATTCCAGAGAATATCTGCGTATTTCTTCCGAACAAGGAATTTCAGAGACAGCCGGGAAGAATTCGGTTTCAGTCCCATCATATAAAAATCCACATTTTCATCAATGCCATCCAGAGTGAGCCGTTCACCGCCCACGGTTCCCTTCCCTGCATCCTGGAAAAGCTTTGCAAGCATTCGTTCTGTCTGTTCCGCTTTCATCTTGTCAGACTGCCCAAGCAAAATATCCATCAACAAATTTTCGCAGGCTTCTCCGGTGTCCATGGCCCAGAAAACCACGGTCATATCATCAATGAGCACTTTGTGACGGTCGCTGCTCAGCAGATAATTCAAAGCCTCCGTATATTTATTCATGGCTGTCTCAGAAATGTTGCTGTTATAAGACTGTTCATTTCCATAAGAATTCTCCGACGGATTATTAAATCCCACAAGAACACTTCCCGTCGCCAGCCCGCCGTATACTCCTTTGATTTTGTTGTGAATCCTCGCGATGGACGTCTGTTCTCCGGAAATGGCATCCTGGGCAATGTGGCTGTCTTTTTCTTTTGCCTTTTTGTCCTGATACCATTGCTCCCATTTCTCTTTAAATTCCTTTTCTTCATGCAAAAGACATTCCGGATGCCCCGATAAACAAAATGCATAGCCGGATTTCCCATAATCTTTTCCAAGACCCAGCAGCCATGGATTTTCTGTCTCATCCTCCGGCTTCCAGTTCAGCAGGAAAGAGCGAAAGGCATCAATCAGCGGAGTATGAAGTCCTTCAATGAAACCCAGATTCGCTTCCACAAAAGCCTGATGGGATTTTTGGGCCTTATTGGTCCGGTCGTCGGGCGTCAAAATATCCTTATCCAGATTCAAACCAAAAATGTACAGAGAGCGATGTTCTGCAATGTTGGCTTCTATCCCGGATTTTTCCGTCCGTTTCGGCATCTGCAGGTCTTTTGGCACCTTTTTTTCTTTCAGCTTTTTGCCGGAAGGCACCTGAACCGTATCCTGATGATCGATGATACCATCCATCTTTCCATCTTCTGTAAGAGAAATCAGATAATGAATCTTGACGCTGGAATATCCCTCCGGAAGAACCTTTCCTTCTTTTGCGAGAATCTCATAATAATCACAGAGCGCATGTATCAGCATCGCAATTCCTCCCTGTATTTTTTCACATCGATGATTCCCTGAATCATGTGAGGCCGGTAATACATGGTCGTTGCCTTATCCGAAAACTTCGGATGCTCCCAGTCTCCGTTGATGGGCTTTCCTCCGTCATCAAAGACCACCTTATAACTCATATATCCCAGATCCACATCGCCCATCTCCAAAATGCGGCTGCTGATCAGGTTCATATCAAACTCTTCCACCAATTCCATTTTTCTGACAGGAAATTCACTGCATCCCAGACAAGGCATGCGATACCATTGTCCTTTTTCCAGTCTCCTCTTGATAATATTGTAGTGCTTCTTTTCACTGTCTGTCTCCGTGTCGCTCTTGAGTCCGGTCAGCTCAAAATGAAATTCCACGCCGTACTTTACATTTTTTAAGACCATGGACGCCCGCTGGCTCCGACTCTCTGAGGCATAAATGCTCGGATCTGCGTCTTTTCCGTTCATCTGCCCTCTCACAGCGCTGAGCAGAACCTTATCTTTCACCTCATTTCTTCGAATGTTCGCGCAATCAATATCATGAAATACGATAATTTTATCAATGACATAGGCGATGGCCGGCTTCCAGTAAACGCTTTTCAGCATTCCTTCCAGCGCTCCAGGCGTAGGCACATCGTAGCTGACTCTTTCCACCTTCAATTCCGGTCTGGTAAAACAGGCGTAATCGCCTTCCACCATGATTTTAAATCCATAGCTCATAATACATCACTTCTTTCTATCCACTTTTCTTTTATAAAAAATAATCCTTTGCTTCAAATGTGATTCCCAGCTCTCTGTCATAGTAATCGGTATTGGTCAGGCAATAAATACCTGTTCCAAAATCTTCGACCGCATGCTGGCGGATTAAATCTTCCAGCTCCCAGCGCTGTATGGTACAGCAGTATTTCTGGAATTTTCTGATATTCCCCGCTTTCGTATATCGCAATGCTTCCACCAGATTCCGGCTGTACTCATCCTGAGGAACAACCAGAGAAAATGTTCTGGAATCAATGATTTCAAATTTCTCCGCATAAGATTTAAACGGAATGGATTCCAGACGGCTTCCTTCCCTGTGCATAGTATTCTTTTGAATCTGTTCCTCGTTCATAAAATACAGACGATTATAGTATTCTTCAATACATTTGCTGTCCGAAATGTCCGGATAACTGCCAAGCAGTCCCCTGGCAATGGAACGTTTTCCATCTTCCGGTCCCCTCTTCGCCTCGTCAGCCAGATCAAAAATAAATACATCCGCCATGGTGCGTTTTCCTTCCCGGTTGCATCTGCCGCCAGCCTGCAGGATACTGTCCAGTCCAGCAGTCTCCCGGTAAACCGTATGTACATCGAGATCAACGCCTGCTTCGATGAGAGAGGTGGAAATTATCGTAATCCGACGTTCTTCCGGCACATTTTCTAGATTCGGATAATCTTCCTCCAGCCGACGAAGTTCTGCACGGATATCTCCGAGCACTCTGGTCCGGTCCATAGAAGTCATATACGTGGATAAATGAAATTTCAACCCGGAACATTCCTGATACAACTTTCTGGCAGTGGCCTTTTTATTGACAATTATTAATTTGGATGGGGAATTATGCGCATGAGTAAGCAGAGAAATGCTGTCCATTTCTCCCAGATATGTATATCGACATTTTTGAAACTGTTTAAATTGTGACTTGTCTTCTATCAAATCTATAATATTGGCATCCGACAGTGCGTATGTCTGAATCAATCTCCGGTAATCCGGCATGGTAGCCGTCAGAAAAACCGCCTCGCTATGCAGATATCTCGTCAGAAAGGCGATGGCCTGCAGGCATGGCTGCAGATAATCCTGCGGCATCAAATGCGCCTCATCAAAAATCAAAATACTATCCGCCATATTGTGCATCTTTCGCAGTTTTCCCCGTTTATTGGAATACACGGACTCAAAAAACTGCACCGCAGTGGTAATGATAAAAGGCGCGTCCCAGTTTTCCATGGCTGTCTTTGCCGACTCCCGGTAATCTTCAGAAACATTTTCTGCATCCTCATAGGAAAAGGTCGACTGATGGCGCAGAATCTCCACATTATCGCCAAACAGATCACCGAAAACCTCCGCTGTCTGCTCAATGATACTGTTATACGGGATCACATAAATAATCCGCTTTTTCTTCCCGGCAATGGCTCTCTCCAGAGCAACCTTCACACTGGCCAGCGTTTTGCCGCTTCCCGTCGGCATGTTCAGGAGATAAATCTCTCCGTCTTCTTGCGCCCGGGCAAAGGCCTGCTCCTGCAAAAGTGAACGTGTCTTCTGTAGCTTCGTCTCACAGATAAAAGAATCAAACTTCCGGTTTACCTTCTCAAGACAGCCCGCGAAATCTGCCCGAAGCCTTTTCGGCAGTTCTTTCTCCTTGCAAAAATCTGCCGTATCCATCGAATCCGCATCCACCAGACAGGAAAACGCATACCTGGTCAGAAAGGCAAACTTGTCCACAAGCAGTTCCGGCCGCCGCTCAAAATCCCGGACTAAAAAAGAAACCCACTCTTTGGCATTGACTTCCGGGAACTCTAAATCATCTTTATAAGTACTGAAATCTTCAAAATTCCTCTTCAATCTTCCCGCCAGCGTCGTCACATCCGCCGTATCATTGGCAAAACCACCATCCGGAATACCGGAATGATGACCGGCAATGCAATACGCCATCATCAGGCTCATTGGAACCGGATACTGCTCTTCCGCCGCCAGAGCTCCACATCCCGAGTGTTCTACTCTCACACTTGCTCCCCGGATTCTCTTCTGAAAAGATTGCTGGTACTTTCCGATATCATGCTGCAGCCCCAGCGCATACATAAAATCTTCCAGCTCCGCAACAGAAAACTCCCGACAAAGCCTTGCGGTATTCTCGCTGTGTTCCTTCACCGACTGTACCTGTCCACTGTACTCATTGATATGAGCAATATATTCCTTCGAAGAAATCTGTTTGCTATCCTCTGACATATTTCCTTCATCCCTGTCACTTTCTGCACTTGCTTCACAAAATGCGATACAATGATACAAAAGTTCTGATACATTTATCAAAATATAAATATATTAGAACAAAACTGCTTATTATCGTATATCATAACACGTTTTCATGCAGATTGTCTATGTAAATACATTTTATTTTTATTTTTTTATTGAAAATGACAGGAGGGGTGGAGAGAGGCGAGAGGAGTAATTACTCGGTTAAGCAGGAAGTTTGGTTACTTGTAGTTCATAGCTACTTATACATCTCTGGGAGATGTGAGCAGTTCACATGGATGAGGGAGTCGAAGACGCCAATTTCAACCCACACATCTGCCAAAAACGGCAGCCGGAATTATATTTCAACTCACACATCTCCACGAGATGTGACTGCTGTACTGAATGTGCTGGCAGCTCCTGGATGATTTCTACTCACACATCTCTACGAGATGTGACTAATGTGGCGGATCTTCTGGCACAGCGGTTCAAGATTTCTACTCACACATCTCTATGAGATGTGACGACTGGAGGAGAAGAAATGAAAGTATATTTTGAAATTTCAACTCACACATCTCTATGAGATGTGACGATATTCTCCATAACCCCATAGACATCTAAGCCATTTCAACTCACACATCTCTATGAGATGTGACAACGCAATCCAAACGGATACGGCTGCGTTACGATTTCAACTCACACATCTCTATGAGATGTGACCCGGCCATTAAATTCATACTCTTTATTATTGAAATTTCAACTCACACATCTCTATGAGATGTGACTGCCACCTATCCACCAGGTAGCCTGCTGAGGTGTATTTCAACTCACACATCTCTATGAGATGTGACAATCTTTCTGGCTCAGCTGCCGGCACACATCGGCATTTCAACTCACACATCTCTATGAGATGTGACTTCGGTGTCGTGCATATGCTCCATGCAATTTTCGATTTCAACTCACACATCTCTATGAGATGTGACAAGACACACCTTTGAAACCAACCTTGATAATGCCATTTCAACTCACACATCTCTATGAGATGTGACTGATCTGGTTGAGTCGCCTAACCGGTTAAGCCCCATTTCAACTCACACATCTCTATGAGATGTGACATGTCACAGCACAGATTATTGACGCACAATATTTATTTCAACTCACACATCTCTATGAGATGTGACCGCTATATATGGTGAGAGATAATTTTCAAACTACAAAATATTCGAATAGCAAGCAAAATATTGTTAAATTAATCACCAAAGTTTCTAAAATAATTGCAAAAAGATTAATTTTTTCGGCGAAAGCCTTAGAGAAAAAAGCATCATTACAGGTTCGCCATAACGTATTCAAATGCGTTTTCTGCCTGTTTAAAATCCTCCGTTATTATAAGCTCTTGTAATCACATAAGATGGTTCATAATATGCACTGCTGTTGTAATTATCTATCGTATTGCATATCGCATCATTATATACACGGATCATTCCGTCTATATAATCTTCGTCCGGCTGAAGCGTTGACAAGATCAGCCGTGTATATACCTTTCCTATCTGTGTTTCTGATGGGATTTCATCCACTAATTCTGGGTCAACATCTGTTATATCATAATTGCCTTTTTTCAGTTTGTACTCATCAATCCATTCAGCTTCAATCTTCAGAGGATTTTCACAGTGAAGTACATTAGCCAGGCTAATCAGACACATCCACTCATCTTTGGATATAGAATTGACAACATATTTATTCTTCTGATGTAATTTTCTCGCTACACGTTCTATCATATAACACAGAAAATAAAGATCATTCTCTGTTATTTGCTCATCCGTGAAAAATATATTTGTCATAGTGAATAACTCCCTTCAAATCTTATAGCCTGTAATGCTTTCTCTGCACAGAACACCATCTGATGTGTCGGATACTTAAACTTAACCAGTTCCCAGAAAGCCTCTTTCGAAATTCGTCCAGCCATATAATCCTCAACATAATCCCAGATTGTATCATCCGCCATTGGTCCCTCGACAATATCATAATCATGTTTTAAACCAAGTCGGCAGTTTACAACAAACTGCAGCCATTCCTCTATCATCTCACTAAACTTTTTAATATTCTGGCCCTCATCAGGTGAATATTCATACAAATTTACAATATGCTTTCTGCGCTTTGCCTGATTTTCTAAAATTGTACAATAAAATCCATAGCCAAAATCTTCGTAAAAACCGTTTTCCAAAATTTGCGGTTCTTGAACTATAACATTACTTCCATGATATCAAGTCATATACTTTTTACTCCTTCACAGATTAGGATTTAGTATACATTCAAAAATCTTTTCAGTTCCTCCACAAACTGTCCGATATGCAGACCATCTACAAATGAATGATGCGCCTGCACGGAAATTGGAATCATGATTCTTCCATCTTTTTCATAATATTTTCCCCAATCAAAAAGAGGTGTTGCATTATCTTTCTTTCCTGAGTTTGTGTGCGATATATGAGTATATGTAACCCAAGGCATTGGAGAACATTGGAAAACATCATTTCCTAATGGCCCTGTAAAATATTCTTTCTGTTCTTTTGCTGTTTTTGCTGCTAACTCACAGTATTCTTTCAAATCATCTAACATCGGAACATTTACCACTTTGAACAAACCCGTATTTTTGTTCAAATAAGTAAAGGCGGTATCTATTTTATTATAAAGGGCAACTTGCCCATCTACAAAACGATAGCGAAAAGCTTCTATACGATTGGCACATTTGCATATTGCATATACCATAGCTAACGTAAAGGATAATTCTTCTTCTTTAACCATATGCTTAAAATTTGTAATATCCACTTCAAATGTCACGCAAAAAGCAGGCTCAACACTGTTTCGAAATACAGCACAATGAATTGCCCTTTCCCATGTTTTTTCATCTATTATCTGATATGAATTAGCCATATATTATCCCTCCACTTCCAATCTGTTGGCCTGATTTTTATTTATTATATCATTCGTTTATTTCCCTTTCATTCGATTTCTCTCTCATGCGAAAAGGGAGCGGAACATCCTCTGCCCACTCTCCTTCAAATACTCTACATAATTCATTTCTTCACACTATATCATACCCAAATGCGAAAAAACCGCACTTACTTGTGATATGTTTCGCTTTCAAAAACATCTACTTTTTCAAAAAGTGAAGCGGCCTTCCTGTCGGTATCTGTCACATCTTCCGCAGGAAATAATCCCCGGGCACGACGAATCCGCAATCGTAATTTCCGTTCTTTCTTTTATAATAATACACGCTTCCTCCGTGAAGCTTCACGATCTGCCGGGTCAGGCGCATGCCCATGATGTGAGGCTGGCTGACGGCTTCACGGCGTTCGCTGGCTTTCTGCCTGTGATTTTTATCCTCTTCTTCGGCGTCCAGGCAGGCAACGATTTCATCCGGGATGCCCGGACCGCTGTCCTCAAAAAGATAATGGAGGTTCTGTCCGTCGGACGACAGGCGGACATTGACCTGGCAACCTTCGGGATTATGGCGGATGCTGTTTCCCAGCACATTATGAATGGCCCGCTTCATGAGAGGTTCGTCCGCCAGAAGGCGGAATTTTTCTGCTTCATCGGTAACGGCAATTTCAATGGAATACTGTGACTGCAGTCCACTGTTATAAATATCTGCGATACATTCCCGGAGGGTCTGTGCCGGGGCACAGGTTTTCAGATGAAGTGGAAATGTATCGTAACTGAGTTTTGAGGTAAGATTCAGATCCTCGATGAGCTGTTTAATCAGACCGCTCTGCCGCTGGATAGTCTGAACCATTTCTTTTTCTTCTTCGCCGAGAAGCGGATTATCCATCAGACGTTCTGAATATCCTACAATCAGCGTCAACGGCGTGCGAATATCGTGGGAGACGCCGGCAATCCAGTCGGCTCTCGCCTGGTCTCTCCGGGACAGCTTTTCCTCCTGATCCATCAGAATATTGGAAGCGGCATTTAATTTTTCTGCCAACTCCCGCGCTGACCCTTTTTCTCTTAAATGCACCGGTTCTTTTCGGGATAGTCCCTCAATCCCCTCGGAAATCGGTCTCACCGAGACATAGAAACGCCATCCGAAGATCACAACAAATAACAGGATTACCGCCAGATTCACTATCACAAAAAGCTGTATACAATAAGGAAAATTGACAATCTGCTGCACAGACACAGGCAGGTTCAATATGGCAATTTCATCCGGAGACTGTGCACAAACAAGAAGCATATTATTGACATTCCAAACTCGAACCGGATAATCATTGAGGTACCACCTGGAAAAGGATGCCACATCAAAAACCGAATATTGCCGTGGAATATCATCAGGCAATTTCCATTCCCAAATTACTTTGCCTTCTTCATTTAATGCCATTGCCCAGACAAATCCATATTCTTTCAGAGCATTTCTTCCTTTCTTTGACATTCTATACCCATTTTCTGTCAAAGAAATGTCCTGTCCCGCGCTTTCCAGCGTATTGCGAAGCGTAATACTGCTGGTACCGTCCCCGCCTGTCGTTGAATACATCATATAAAACAGCACGACAAAATTGCTGACAAGAATCAAAACAATGATAAGAAAGGCGGACGCCAGATAACGCCGTATACCACGAAAAAAAGTTTTCATTATATATTTTCCTCTACCATAAATTTAAAATAAAATCCCATTTTTTGCGGATGCAATCGTGTTTTTTAGCAAACAGATTATTTTGCCAGACGGTAACCAAGCCCTCTCGCCGTCAGCAGCCATTTCGGATGAGACGGATCTTCCTCGATTTTTTCCCGCAGATGCCGGATATGTACCATCAGAGTATTTTCATAACCATAATAAGAATCCTGCCAGGCAGCGTTGCACAGAGCGTCAAATGTAACGATGCGCCCCCGGTTCTCGTAAAGTTTCTTTAAGAGAATCAACTCCTTTGCCGTTAGCGGAATCTCCTGTTTTCCAGTCTTTACCGTTCCTTCCGCAAAAGAAATCAGACGATTTCCCAGCTGGAAACATTCCTCTTTCTTTTCTGTCTGTTCCTGTCTGGCATAAGTTCTCTTCAGAATCGCACCCACCCGCAGCACAAGCTCCTGAGATAAAAACGGCTTTGTGATATAATCGTCGGCCCCGAGGCCCAGACCAAACAGCCGGTCATTATCTTCATCTTTTGCTGAAAGGAAAAGAATAGGGATATTGGACGTCTCACGGAACTTCCGAAAAAGTGTAAAACCGTCCCCGTCAGGCAGCATAATGTCAAGAATCGCCATCTCCGGCTCCTCTCTCTCAAAACATTTCACAGCTTCTTTTACATTTTCTGCCGTAACGATACTGGAGTAACCATTTCTACGAAGTGTATCCGCAGTCATGACCAGAAGCTCCCGGTTATCATCCACCAAAAGAATCTTTTTATCGTATATATTCATAAAATATTTCCCCTTTTCTCTATTTGCCGGAAATCCAACTCTGTCAGCCATGCGGTATTTTCGCGCCGCATGAAAAATGATTTTATTCGATTCATTTCCGACCATGCTTTTATATGTATTATATCATTTTATGAGTGTGGGGAAGCTTATTTTTACCTTAAATTTTAAGAATACCAAAAGTACCGCGCATCTGTGCGCTGAGAGTAATTATAGCGCATAAATACACGGTATTTAGAAAAACGAAGTATTCTGTTCACTTTGAAATTGCTTAATATTCTTCATGCTGATCATGAAAGTAAATCTTCAATACAGATAGAAAAGTCTTTGAAGATTGCAGACGTGATAGAATCAGAAAAGGAGGACTGTGTCGAATCTTCTTCACTCTCAAATGAATATAGTTGTACGGTTTCCTTGATTGGATTCACAATCCAATATTCCCGAACGCCGGCTGTGCGATACTTAAACAGTTTCGTCAAATAGTCCATTCGCTGGGAACTCGGGGAGACAATCTCGATGATCCAATCCGGAGCACCAACACAGCCTTTGTCATTGAGTTTATCATGGTCGCATATGACAGAAATATCCGGTTCAACATAATTCTTATCGTCAGCATTTAAAAAGACGGCGAATGGAGCAATATAAACTTCGCAGGAATGATTCTTGGATTTGATGTAATTACTAATAGTGATGGATAATTCCATAACGAGTTCCTGATGTATCCGATTGGGCATCGCCATCATATACATATCACCGTCAATCAGCTCCGCGCGCTGCCCTTCCGGGAGAGAGTAGATATCTTTAATGGTGCGATTTTTTTCTCTTGGTAATGACATGGTGCTACACTCCTTTCCCTAATCATTTATTACATAACTTTAATATGAATCTCAATTTAAAAGGAATTTTATTTGTTAGATACGCTTTAAATATAGAATAGTTTATATCATATATCAATAAAAAACAATCGAAAAGTGTAAAATGTATCAAAAGAGACGGACGGACAAATCAGATAAAAAAGACTGCAAAATCAACGGATAAAAACCGGCCACAAAGGCCGGTTTGGGGAGAAAGGTATGAAAAAAATCTACAAAGACAACAGCTTTGCTGTTGATGTGGTTTATTCTACAAATTTTTTGTGAACGATCTGTGAGGGAAAATTGAAGACTTTTTGAGAAAAAAGTGGAGAAAGTGTGAAAATGAATCTGATTTATTTATAAATGGGCAGTAAAAAATGGAGCATACGGGACTTGAACCCGTGACCTCCACACTGCCAGTGTGGCGCGCTCCCAGCTGCGCTAATGCCCCAGTGAGAAAATTATATCACAAGCAGGAGATTTATGTAAAGGAGAAATAGCGAAAAAACAGGACTTGTTCAAAATTAAGGTAAAAATAAGCTTCCCTTCAGCCCCTTCTAAGGTCCCCGTTGTATGATACTTTTCGAAAGGAGTTGAAGGATATGAACAATATTATCACAACAAATGCACTGACTAAAGAATATGACCATAAAAAAGTAGTAAACACATTAGATCTGCATGTGCCGGAGGGCAGTGTCTACGGATTTCTGGGGCCGAATGGCGCCGGGAAGTCCACGACTCTCAAGATGCTTCTGGGGCTTGTGAAGCCCACCGGCGGGGAGATTCGTGTTTTTGGCAAAAAGCTATCGCAGGAGAACCGGCTGGAGATTCTTAAGCAGACCGGCTCGCTCATTGAGGCGCCTTCCTATTACGGGCATCTGAGCGGCAAGGAGAATCTACGGATCATCTGTAAGCTAAAAAATGTGCCGGAAAAAGATATTATGCGGGTGCTGCATCTGGTGCGGATGGAAAAACAGATGGATAAGAAGGTAAAGAATTATTCGCTGGGTATGAAACAGCGTCTGGGTATTGCCGCCGCGCTGCTGGGAAGTCCGCGGCTTCTGCTTCTGGACGAGCCGACCAACGGTCTGGATCCGGCTGGTATTCAGGAGATTCGGGAGCTGATCCGGGACTTGCCGGAACATGGCATCACTGTGCTTGTTTCCAGCCATCTTCTGGCGGAGATCGACCAGATGGCCACGGACGTGGGAATCATCGACAAAGGGCATCTGATCTTTCAGGACAGCCTTGTGATCCTCCATGAACACAGCCGTTCCAGGATTCTGTTTCAGACTTCTGATAATGAGGCGGCGTTTCGTCTGCTGAATACCGCAGGAATGTCTGTCAAATGGGAGTCGAACAGTTTTTATCTGGACCATGTATCTGACGATATCGTCATGGATGCCGTCGGGCAGTGCGTAAACGCCGGTATTGGCGTCTTCCGCGTGACGGAACAGCAAAAGAGTCTGGAGGACATTTTCCTCTCTCTTACAGGAAAGCAGGTGAGCTTATGAAAATGCTGACGGCTTTAAAAGCAGAACAAATGAAACACCGGCGCCGGATGCTGCTCCTGCTGCCTGCCGCATTGATTCTTTTTGAGTTTCTGTGGGCGCTGTGGAGTCTGGAGCCGAGAAAGGCGTCGGATCTGGCGCAGGGATATCTGAGTTCCTTTTATCTGTTTCCGATATTGAATTCATTGATATATCCGATTTTTCTCGCTGTGCTTGTAAACCGGGTCTGTGATATGGAGATAAAGGGAGATACTTTTAAGCTGCTCTATACGCTGCAGGATAAAAAGCAGTTTTATAACTGCAAATATCTCATGGCATTAAAATATGTCGCTCTGTCGGCTCTCGGTTCGTGGCCGATCATCTGGGTGACAGGCAGGATCTACGGCTTCACAGACATGCTTGAACCACATATGGTTTTGCAGCTTTGTCTTTCCACCTTCATTGTGAGTACGCTTCTGCTGAGCATCCAGCAGGTCTTATCCCTGCTGTCATTCAATCAGATACTGCCGCTGGTGGCAGGGCTGGCCGGTTCTTTCCTGTCGCTGTTTTCCATGTTTTTCCCTCCGGCGGCGGCAAGGCTTATCCTGTGGGGATATTACGGAATCTTTGGCTTTGTGTGGATGGACTGGGATCGGTCGACGAGGATCAGCACCTATTATGAGCAGAACTTCGACTGGATAGGGCTGCTGTTATTCGCCGTTGTTTCTCTGATCGTTTATTTTGTATGCCGGTCCATTGCTTTAAGAAAGGAAGTGTGATTATGCTGTACCGTTGTATTCAGGCAGAGAATCTGAAATTAAAACATTCCGTCATTTACCTGGCGTTTCTTGTGATTCCAATCATTCCCGCCATCATGGGAACCTTTAATTACATGCAGAATCTGGAACTGCTGAAAAGCGGCTGGTATTCTCTGTGGACGCAGGTTACGCTGTTTTACGCTTCCTTTTTCTATGCGCCCCTCATCGGCATCTACTGCTCCTATACCTGGCGGCTGGAGCATACCCATAATAACTGGAATACTTTTATGAGCATGCCGGTTTCCATCGTGAGCAGCTATCTGGCAAAACTTGTCTGCATCATGAAGGTGACGGTTCTGACACAGCTCTGGATCAGCATTCTGTTTTTCATTGGCGGAAAAATGTGCGGGCTGCCGGGCATTTTTTCTCCGGAAATTATCCTCTGGCTTCTCAGAGGAACACTGGCGGCTGTCACCATCGCTTCGCTGCAGCTTCTTTTATCTATGCTGATACGTAACTTTGCCATCCCCATCGGCATCGCTCTATTTGGAAGCATCGCAGGCATGTTCATGACCAATGCAGATCTGGGCAATTTCTGGCCTTACTCACTTATGATGCTCGGCATGAATTCCAATCAGAACGAAGACGTACTCTCCTCTTTTGCAGGCACAGCTTCTTTTTTTGCTTCCGTCATCCTCTTCTTTCTTCTTTTCTTCGGCTGTGCCGTCTGGTGGCTCAGGACAAAAGATGTACGTTCCTGATAAATGTATTTCTGACCGGAAAATGTATCCGCTGTCAGAAAAAGCCGGGGAGGCCTTTATAGACAAAGACCTCCCCGGTTCCCGTATCATAAGATTATTCTATCTGCTGTATTGCGGCACACTCTCTTCATAGTCGTCGTCTTTGTGACATTTTTTCTCTCCGCAGATTGCATACTCCAGTTTTTCCTTCAGAATCTCTTCCAGATTGGTCACCGCCTCCAGAAGTTTGCGAACACTACAGTTCAATTCAAATAATTCCTTTGTGGAAACCTCCTGCATGCAGATGATTGCCTGCATTTTTTCGCCCTCCGCATTCAAAATGTGCGCCAACGCAGTTTCCTGCAGAGCAATTGATTCAATGATATCTGTAAGGGCCTGTTCTTTTGTCCCTGTTCCCGGTGTGATGATCGGCATTCCCATGTTATATTCTCCTGATTTCTATTTTTTATCAGTCAGGCTTTGCATTTGCTTCATTGCCTTTCTGTACTTTATATTATGCAATCTTCGCCGTTTCGTCACAAATCTCTCCAAAAATCGAGGAATTACGCCAGATGCCAGATATCCCTATTGTACTCCTCGATGGTTCTGTCTGAGGAGAAGAATCCCGCCTTTGCGATATTGACCAGCGCCTTTTTCGCCCATTCTTTCTGATCCGTATAGGCAGTAAGCGCCTGTTCTTTCGCCTTCTTATAGGAATCAAAATCCAGCAGAGTCATAAACCAGTCTTTATTGATCAGCTCATTTTTCAGCCGTTCCAGATGTTCTTTCTGTCCCACCTGAAGCATGATATCACTGGTGATAAAGTCAATAGCTGCCCGGATGGCCGGATTATTTTCATAATAATTCCTTGCGACATAGTCTCCTTTGGCGTAATGTTCGATCACCTCTCCGCTGGAAGCGCCGAATACAAAAATATTATCATCACCGACCTCCTGATGAATCTCCACATTTGCTCCATCCTCTGTTCCAAGGGTTACCGCGCCGTTTAGCATGAATTTCATGTTTCCGGTGCCGCTTGCCTCCTTGGACGCCAGAGATATCTGCTCAGAAATGTCACAGGCCGGAATCAGTTTCTCTGCCTTTGTCACGTTATAATTTTCCACCATAACAACTCTCAGATATTTGTTGGCTTCCGGATCGTTGTTAATGATTTCCTGCAGACAGAGAATCAGATGGATAATATCTTTGGCGATAGTGTATGCCGGAGCTGCTTTTGCGCCAAAGATGGCTGTAACAGGAGCTGCCGGAATCTTTCCTGCCTTTATCTCCAGATATTTGTCAATGATATAAAGAGCGTTTAACTGCTGGCGCTTATATTCATGAAGACGTTTTACCTGAATATCAAAGATAGTGTCCGGGCTGATGGTCACATTCTGTGTTTCTTTCAAGTATGCGCAAAGATTCTCTTTGTTCCTGTGCTTGATTTCCATCAGTTTCGTGAGCACAGCGTCATCATCTTTATACTGAAGCAATTTGGAAAGCTCAGAAGCATCCTTTTTGAAACTGTCTCCAATGAGAGACTCGATGTAATCCGACAACATCGGATTGCAGTGAAGAAGCCAGCGGCGGAAAGTGATTCCGTTTGTTTTATTATTAAATTTTTCCGGATAGATCCGGTAAAAATTGTTCAGCTCGGAGTTTTTAAGAATCTCTGTGTGAAGCGCGGCCACGCCGTTTACACTGAAACCATAATGGATATCGATGTGCGCCATATGAACCGTATCATACCGGTCGATGATGGCAACGCTCTCATCCTCATATTTTCTTCTTACTTTATCATCCAGCACCTCGATGATCGGCACAAGCTGCGGCACCACTTTTTTCAGATAGGCAACCGGCCATTTTTCCAGCGCCTCCGCAAGAATAGTGTGGTTTGTATAAGCGCAGGTTCTTGCTGTCACGTCGATGGCTGCATCCATATCCATTCCTCTTTCCACCAGAAGACGAATCAGCTCTGGAATCACCATGGTCGGATGAGTGTCGTTAATCTGGATCACCGCGTAATCCGGCAGATCGTAGAGGCTGCATCCCTTTGCCACGCACTCATCCAGAATGAGCTGAGCGCCGCTGCTCACCATAAAATACTGCTGGTAGATTCGAAGCAGGCGGCCATTCTCATCTCCATCGTCCGGATATAAGAATAGGGTCAGGTTTTTCTTTATGTCTTCCTTATTAAATTGAATTCCATCTTCCACAATGGATTCATCCACAGAATCTATATCAAAAAGATGCAGCTTATTGGTCTGATTATTATAGCCGGTTACTTCCACATCATACATTCTTGCTTTTACATCAAAGCCGTTGAAGGACACCGGATAGACCACGTCGGTTCTCTGCAGCCAGGATTTCTCTTTGATCCACGGATTCGGCGTCTCTTTCTGCAGATGATTTTCAAATTCCTGTTTAAACAGCCCCAGATGATAGTTTAAACCAATACCATCGCCGGAAAGCCCCAGAGTGGCGATAGAATCCAGAAAACAGGCTGCCAGACGTCCCAAGCCTCCGTTTCCGAGGGACGGCTCCGGCTCCACTTCCTCAATATCAGTCAGATTTTTCCCATTGGCCGCGAGAATTTCTTTGATATCTTTGTAGATACCCAGATTGATCATATTGTTGGAAAGCAGTTTGCCAATCAAAAATTCAGCAGAAATGTAATACAATTTCTTTTTGCTTTCTGCACTCTCTTTCTGTACCGCCATTTCCTGCACCATGGAAAGCAGCGCGTCATATATTTCCTCGTTGGACGCCTGAGCGATTTCCTTTCCGAGAAGCTCTGTCAATGTCTCCTGTAATTGTTTTGCCTGATACATTCTATTTTCCTCCTTCAATCATTTCCTTTTCAAATGTTTGTTTATACTACGCATTATAATCAGATTTTCGCCTTTTCTCTTGCAAAATACACTTTATTTATTGTACAATACTATCATTCACAGTTATCAAAAGGGAGTTTCAATTTATGAATATCAGCGAATACCAGAATTATCACGAAACCAAAAGCCACACCAGCTCCGAGTTTCCCTACAATACATATCTATGCTCCATCCCCCTTGATTTTGCCCTGGTTCCCCTGCATTGGCATTCAGAACTGGAACTGATCGTCATCAAAAAAGGACGCGGCATCGTCTCTGTGGATCTGGAGCGCCGCCCGGTCTGCGCCGGCGATATTGTGTTTATCCGTCCCGGACAACTCCATTCCATTGAACAGGATGACCGCCAGTCCATGGAATATGAAAATATACTTTTTAAAGAAAATCTTCTGATCACAAGTCGAGCTGATCTTTGTGCCCGGCAGTTTTTATACCCGCTTCTGTCCGGGGAAATTCCATCGGCCACTTTTTTTACCCCTGCTCTTTCATGTTATAAAGCAGTGACAGATTGTTTTCAGCAGATTGATCTTCTCTGCGCCGCCCGGCCGGAAGGATATCAGCTGGCGGTCAAGGGCGTTTTATTCCATTTTTTCTTCATCCTCATCTCCAATCAAAAAAACATGGAAGAAAAAACGGCTCCCCAGTCCAAGGCTCTGGAAAAGCTGAAAACCATCCTCAAATATGTGGAAGAACACTATGACGAACGCATCACCATCGATCACATGGCAGAACTGTCCTACTACAGCAAATCCCACTTTATGAAATTTTTCAAAACACATATGGGCAGCAGTTTTATCGAGTATCTCAACGATTACCGGCTTACCATGGCGGAACGGATGCTCCGCAGCAGCGATGATTCCGTCCTGGAAATTGCCGGAAAAAGCGGTTTTGAAAATCTTTCTTATTTTAACCGTATGTTCAAAAGAAAATACGGGTGCTCTCCGGGAAAGTGGAGAAACCGACTGACAGAAGAATATACGGTGAACTAAAAAAAGACAGACACCCTGCCGTCAGCCGATGGCTGACGACAAAACGTCTGTCTGTATCCCTCTATTTTTTATGTTGTTACTGCTATTTCGCCCGTCCGTACCGCTTTGTGATGGCCGCAAACTTCCCGCGGACTTCCTGGGAAAACTCACCCGGCAGCAGCCGCCATTTCCAGTTATTTCCCGTGGTGGACGGAGTATTCATTCTGGTTTCGTTGCCATAACCGAAAATATCCTGCATTGGAATAACGCAGAGCTTTGCAACACTGCGCATTGCTCCACAGATGAGCGGCAGATACATTTTCTCATCAGCGATCTGCTCAGCACAAAAATATTCTCTCACCATCTGCTTTTCTTCCTCCTGCAGTCCATGGCAGAACCAGCCTGTCACCGTCTCATTATCATGGGTTCCGGTGTACACCACACAGTTCTCCTGGTAATTATGCGGCAGATAATCAGAAGCGCTTCCTGTATCTCTGGAATCAAAAGCAAACTCCAGGACTTTCATACCTGGAAATCCGGTATCCTTTACCAGTTTCCGAACAGAATCTGTCACATACCCCAAGTCCTCCGCGATAATTTCCTTGCCCGGCAGCACTTCCTTTGCCTTTAAGAAGAGCTCAAGCCCCGGTCCTTTCTCCCAATGTCCGCCGACTGCGGTGGTTTCTCCATAAGGAATAGAATAATATTCATCGAATCCGCGGAAGTGGTCAATACGTACCACATCATACATGGAATAGCAGAAAGATAACCTTTCCATCCACCAGCTATATCCCGTCTTCTTATGGTATTCCCAGTCATAAAGCGGATTGCCCCAGAGCTGTCCTGTGGCGGAAAATCCGTCCGGCGGACAGCCGGCCACAGCCAGAGGATACCCGTTCTCATCAAACTGGAACAACTCTTTTCCTGCCCAGGCATCGGCGCTGTCCAGAGACACATAGATTGGAATGTCTCCGATGATCTTGATTTCCTGGTCGTTGGCATATTTTTTGAGCGCTTTCCACTGCCGCTGAAATTCAAACTGGAGAAATTCATAAAAACAGATATCTTCCGAGAGCGCCGCCTTTTTCTCTTCCAGCAAATGTACATCACGGAAGCGGAGACCGTCCTCCCACTCTGTCCATGGCTTCTCTCCATTTTCTTTTTTTAACGCCATATAGAGAGCATAATCCGGCAGCCACCGGACATTAGCTTTTACAAATTCCTGAAAATCCGCATCTTTTTCGATATGACTTCTGTGAAATGCTTTCCGCAGCAGAGGTAAGCGGTTCTCATATAATTTCTCATAATCCACAAATCGCAGATTGTCTCCAAAGGAAACCGCCTCACATTCCTCCTTTGTGAGCCAGCCGCGGGCGATAAGAGTATCCAAATCAATAAAATAAGGATTGCCCGCAAAAGTAGAAAAGGACTGATACGGAGAATCTCCGTATCCCGTCGGTCCCAGCGGCAGAATCTGCCAGCAGGACTGCCCCGTTTCTTTTAGCTGATCCACAAATTCATAAGCCTCCGCAGAAAAACAGCCGATGCCGTATTTCGACGGAAGACTGCTCACCGGGAGCAATATTCCACTTTCTCTCATGACAGATTCCTCCTTATTACGAATCATATTCTTCTATTTCAACCGCTACCCCAAAATGATCAGATATTACCGGTTCTTCTCCTCCGGAAAAGACAACCTTCGAAGAGAGTACACGCATCTCCCCGTCGGTCCAGATGTAATCAATTCTCATTCCTCTGGTCTTCTCATTTTCCCAGCCGTCGATGGCGCCCGGCACTGTGATTCCATCGTCTTTTGTCTCCGCAATCTCCCAGGTATCTTTCCACCCGAGATCTTTTACCATAGAATACCCTTCTCCGTGCACATGAGCCGGACTGTTAAAGTCTCCCATGAGCAGAACACAGGGCTTTTTTTCCGGCAGCGCATCGTCGCTGTCGGAAGTCCGGTAATCAATCTTGCAGGAACACAGTCCGGGAGGGAATACAGAATTCTTCGCAGGCTCTGTACAGAAAATATGCTCCTGCAGCCGCTGCATCTGCTCCCGGAAAGGCTCCTCCTCGTCCTGCCACCATCCCAGATGTACATCATAAAACCAATAAATATGTTTCTGAAGTTTCACTGACACCCCAAGTACTTTGCGGGTTTTCCAGTTATCAAAGGAATCCTGCCGGGAAACTGTAAAAAAATCTGTTTCCCGGATCGGACGACGGCTGAAGATTGCAAGTCCCTCATCATATTTTCCATATCCCTGTTTGATCCCGCCCCAGGTCCAGTGATAGGGTTGCCCGGCTTCGGCAAGGACTCCGGCAAGAAGGCTGGCCGCATTATCTTCTTTCAGTGCAATGCCGCTATTACAGGGATGATATCCTGCAGGGATCTCCCCCTGCCAATGCGCCGCTTCAGAGGTTTGCCCGCATTCCTGCAGCGCTGCGATATCCACCTGATTCTTCCGCATGTACTCTGCCAGGAAATGTATGGTTTTATCAAGCTCTTCCCGCCTGAAATCACGGGCATGGCTGTTCATATTTAAAGTTAGTATTATCATTTTTCACACTCCTGCTATGATTGATTTCTTTCAATAAATTACAGCATAACACTCCCGCCGGAATATGGCAATATCAATGGAACGGTTATAAAATATCGTTAATGTCAGATTTCAAAACATCGGCTTTTGGTCCGTAGACAGCCTGGATACCGTTGTCTTTCTTGATCAGACCCATGGCTCCCTCCGCTTTCCATTCCGGAAGTTCCGCTACTTTATCCACATCTTTGACGGTCACACGAAGTCTTGTCATACAGGCATCCACGAGGGTGATATTTTCTCTGCCACCCAGGAGCGCGATAATCCTCTCTGCTTTCTCGCTTCCCTGTCCGGCGGCCGCTTTTCCGCCTTCTTCTTCCTCTTCTTCCATGTAATTTCCAAGACGTCCCGGCGTCGCATATTTAAATTTGCCAATCATAAAGTAAGCGACAAAATAACCAATGATAAAGAACGCTACCACACAGATGATAAAGTGGATGATATCTCCTCCAAGCCCCGCCTTTATGGACATCGGAATTCTTGTGAAGAACTCCAGATTACCAAAGGAATGAAGTCTCAGATCGATAATTCCTGCCATCGCAAAAGCACATCCCTGTAACACTGCATAAATCACATACAACGGCAGCGCCGCAAACATGAACATGAACTCCAAGGGTTCCGTAACACCAGTCAGGAATACAGCGGCAACGGTGGAGAAAAAGATGGATTTATATTGTTTCTTTCTGTCCGGTTCCACTCTTCTGAACATAGCCAGTGCGATACCAAGAAGAAGTCCTGTCGCACCAATCATCTGTCCCACTTTGAAACGAGCAGGAGTTACCGTTGTTAAAAGGTTCTGGTAAGCCGCCATATCACCGGCGTCTTTCAAATTGATCAGATCAGTGACCCATGCGAGCCACAGCGGATCTTGTCCAAATACCTGTGTTCCGGCATTGGCTCCTGTGAGAATAGTATAAGTACCTCCAAATGAAGTATAGTTCATCGGTATAGTCAGCATATGATGAAGGCCGAACGGAAGCAGAAGTCTTTCCAGCGTTCCGTATACAAACGGAGCAAGAATCGGGGAGGTATCGGAAGAATTGGCAATCCAGATACCAAAGTTATTGATTCCTGTCTGTACAACCGGCCAGATAATACTTAAAATAATGGCTGTCACTGCGGAATAGAAAACAACAACCAGCGGCACGAAACGTTTTCCGTTAAAGAAGGAAAGCGCATCCGGCAGCTTACGGAAGTTGTAATATTTATTATAGGCGTTAGCGCCAACAAAACCGGAGATAATACCTACAAACACGCCCATATTTAAAGCCGGTTTTCCTAAAATATCAACAAAGTAATCAGCTACTAAAATTTCCTGTCCAAATAATGTATGAGTCACAGCCGCAGGATCTGCCAGCATATCGCTGGATACACCCAAAACCGCACCGGTGATTACATTGATCAGACAGAAGGCAATAACCGCAGCAAAAGCTCCGCCTGCCCGCTCTTTTGCCCACGAACCACCGATGGCTGCAGCAAAAAGAATATGCAGGTTGTTAATGATTGCCCATCCGATTTCTGCCACCGTAGTACCAATGGTATTTACAACAGAAATATCTCCTCCGACAATAACAATCAGGTTACCAATACTGATCATAAGACCTGCCGCCGGCATAACGGCAATGACGGTCATCAGCACTTTTCCAAGTTTCTGCAGAAAGTCGAAATTAATAGGAAACTTTTTCTTATTTCCATCTTTCTTCGCTCTTTTTTTCGTTTCCTTTGCCACTTCTTTATTTTCTTTTACCACGTTACTGCTGCCGCCCTTCTGGTTACCTTCAGCAGACAGGGCAATTTTTCCTTTTTCAGCCTCCGGCGGCGTCTGCGGCTCTTTTGAACGAATCAATACTTCTTTTGCATTTGTTTCGCCATACTGAAACATGAGTTCATCGTATTCCACCCCGCCGCAGACAATCACTGGCGTGATGGTTTCCACATGATTGTTTTTCAGGTAATCCAGATCTACCTCTGCCACCAGGTCTCCGGCTTTTACTTTATCGCCGACTTTCACTTTTGAAACAAAGCCTTTACCCTTCAGGTTCACTGTCTCCAGACCAAAATGTACAATCATCTGGATACCGTCCTCAGTTTCAAAACCATAGGCATGCAGAGAATCCGTGATCGTTGTGATGGTTCCATCCACCGGACTGTAAATTTTTCCTTCTTCCGGAATAATTGCCACGCCATCCCCCAGGACTTTTTGTGCAAACACTTCATCCGGAACCTGCTCCAGAGGAATGACTTTTCCTTTTACCGGAGCTAAAATCGTCATTTTTTTCATTTTCTTTCCTCCATTTTGTTTACAAAGCTTTTTGTTGCATTATGTTTGCGTTATTTTTGCGCTTTTGTTGCATTAAATATACTCCACAAACCTATATTTTGCAATTACATTTTTCGCAATTTTCACAGATTCTGTGTTTTTCACAAAAAATAATAAGCATTTTTATTCAAAATATCCAACGCCTATTATTTACGCAAATTCTGTGCAAACATTACGCAAACCACTTTATTGACATTTTCTTTTGTTTTTTTTATAATCAATCCTATAAAGATAATCATAATACAGGAGGCATTTATGAACGTTACCATAAAGGAAGTTGCAAAGCTCGCCGGCGTCTCTCCGTCAACCGTGTCCCGTACCTGTTCCGATCATCCTTCTATCAGTGCCCAGACAAAAGAACGAGTCCGCAAAGCCATGCAGCAGCTGGGCTATGAGCCAGGCAATACCGGGCTGTCCATGCAGAACAACAAAACCATAGGTATTGTTCTCCCTGTTTCCGAAGACGATACCTATGAAAATGCATTTTTTCTGGAAACCATGCGCGGCATCAGTCTCTTCTGCAACCAGAAGCAGTATTTCACTACTCTGATTACCGGTTCTTCCAACGAAGAGCTTCTTTCCGCCATCCGAAGTATGGTCAAAGAAAATCACCTGGACGGCATTATTTTACTTTACTCCAACGAACAGGATCCAATTATTGATTATTTATACGAAAATGGTATTCTTTTTGTACAGATCGGCAAAGCTTCCCAGTATCCGGGCGAGACCATCTGCATTGATAACGACAATATCCTTGCGGCAAGGGAAGCCGTCAATCACCTGTATAAATTGGGACACCGGAAGATCGGCTATGTCGGCACAGATTTAAAACGTATTTTTTCTGCCGACCGCAAAGCTGGATATATGCTTGCTCTGGCAGAAAATAATGTTCCTTTTCAGGAAAACTACTATCTGGAGATGCCGCAGGTCCCAAAAAATAAGACTGACAGACTTCTTCGCTTTCTTTCCCGTGAAGACCGCCCCACCGCAGTGCTTGTCAGCGACGATATTCTTGCCATGGTTCTGGAAAAGACGGCGTTCGAGCTTCATCTTCAGATTCCGGAGGATTTATCTATTATTTCCTTCAATAACTCTCTTTTTTCCAAGCTGTCTTCTCCACAGCTGACGTCCATCGACATCAACTCCCGCCAGCTTGGCATTGAAGCAGCCTCACAGATGATCAACCATATCGAAAATCCGGGACTGCTGGCCACCAAAATCATTGTGCCGCATTTTATGATCGAGCGGCAAAGCTGTGCGCCGCCTAAGGCGCCCCGATAAAAGAGGTACTCATGAATATTTATATTGACGAATCCGGCTCCATCGACCGGCACGCCCTGCCCAACCATCACTTTATCATCGCGATGATACATGTACTGGATATTGACAAGCTTTCCAAATCGTTTAAACGATTTGTGTCCGCCAATTATGCCCGCCTTTTGGAGCTGGATCAGGATAAGACCGAACCGCACACCGGAAAAATATTAAAGACCGGAGGAAAAATGTTTCGCAACGGGAAGTTCCGGGAACTGAAAGGCGTACAATTCGACCGTGATATGAAGCTTCGGTTCGTAGATTATTTCACCCGCAGCAGATATTTTGAAATCTACTACATAAGAATTGCCAACCATGAACTGCAGGAACATTTATTTGACAACAGCGCCCGCATTTTTAACTACTCCGTCCGGCTTGCTCTGGAACATTTTATCACCGCCGGACTGTTGCCCGATGAAGATTGTCATCTGCAGCTTGATGAAAGAAATGAAAAAAAGGAAGCGCGGCATTTTCTAGAAAATTATCTGAATACAGAACTGGTCGTCGGAGGCTCCGCCCGCGGGCGGTTCAGCGTCGCCTATTTTGATTCTGCGGAAAACCGTCTGATACAAGTTGCGGATATCTTTGCCAATCTTCTCTATTCTCAGGAACAGACCGGTCAATATGCAAAAGAACTTGGCATGCTCCGCAAAGCCGGAATGCTTCGGTACATTTTTGATTTTCCGCCTGCGGACAGCAAAAAATGCATTGACATTCCCGAGTCGCTGTGTTAATATGATTATAACAACAGTAAGTCCTGTTCCAGCGCCGTTTTCTAGGTAAATGTCATGTGTTGGCATCGCTCCCAGGCAATTGAAGAAAAGAGTACGACCAGTCGTTGACTGGTCTATTTTTTTGCTTCTCAGAAAGCGGCGTTTCTTTTTCCTCTCCCATCAAATTCACCTGTCATTATTTTATTCCTGTATTTTTTTATATAAGATGCCCATTGACGTGTGATAACCACAGGATGTACAATGAGCATGCATAAAATAATTTACTTTTTTTACAAAATTTTTTGCATGATACAGCAGATATAGCTAATATTTTTATTTTTTTAAGGAGAACACCATGAAGCTGAAGATGAAATATTTTACGCTGCTGACACTGAGCACTCTTCTCATGGCTGTCGGTATATACTTCTTTAAGTTCAGCAACAACTTTACTTTTGGCGGTATTACCGGTCTGGCTGTCTTAGTCGCAAAGACAGGTCTGATTTCTGCCAGTGATTTCTCTTTTTTGGCAAACATTTTTTTATTGCTGCTGGGACTGGTCGTACTCGGAAAAGAATTCGCCGCCAAAACAGCATACTGTACCATACTGCTGTCCGTCGCTCTGTCGGCTCTGGAACGAATTTACCCTATGACGGCTCCGTTGACCGACGAACCGATGCTGGAGCTTATGTTCGCTATCGCTCTCCCGTCTCTGGGATCCGCCGTCCTGTTTAATCTGGGCGCATCAAGCGGCGGAACGGATGTCATTGCCATGATTGTTAAAAAGAACACCAGCTTTGATATAGGAAGCGCCCTGATGGCCTCGGACTTCTTTATCACTCTTGCCGGCTGTTTTGTTTTCGACATCAAAACAGGTCTTTATTCCTTCGTGGGACTGGCAGTACGCTCTTTCATGATCGATGGATTTATCGAGAGCCTGAACCTGTCCAAATATTTTAATATCGTCTGCTCTGATCCGGAACCTATTTGTGACTATATTGAACACAGCCTCCACAGGGGCGCAACAATCGTTAATGCAAAGGGCGCCTTCACCGGTAAAAGCAATTACATCATCATGACCGCTTTAAACCGGGTGGAAGCTGTGAAACTTCGTAATTACATAAAAAGGAATTCCCCAGATGCTTTTCTGCTCATCTCCAACACCAGCGAAATCATCGGAAAAGGATTCCACTCTGTATGACGAACCAACAGACAAGACACAGACATTAATGCTGGACGTTATCCGCCTTTAACCGGGAAGCCCCGTCAAAATATTGTTCATGAAGCGCAATCAATTTATGATCGTAGTTTACACGAACCTCGCACTTTCTGTCGAATATCATAACATTTTCTTCATCGGCTGTACACGCAGGCCATACCGGACAGATTGCCTCTGGTGAATCTTCACCGGCTTTCAGTTCCGGTTCTCCGGTGCGGGCGAACTGAGCCCACGCAGAACTCATCTGCTGTTCCAGTATTTTTGCTTCTTTTGAATCGTTGCACACCGGAACTTTCTCGATATTATGGAATACAAACGGAATCTCCGAACAATGCCATGCCGGCTTGCCGCCGTCAAGAGCAAAATTATATGTGAACATATACGAATAAGTTTTGCTTTCCACAGATTTGCCTCTCTCCTTGATGATCGCAATCTCCGGTGAACGGATAAAATTGTCAAGCGACAGCAAGTCCAGGATATGTTTGTCCGGATATGTTTCCCTGAATAAGGCTTCCAGTTTTGAGGCTCCCTCTCCAAGCTGCTCTTTTAGCATCTGCTGAATCTTTTCCTCTGGATATTCCCATTTACCGTTAATACCATGATCAAAATCGAACTCGCCAAACACACTGCCTACCATAAGCGGGATCTGTTTGGCCCTCTCGCAGAAACCGTGCTCAAGAGGATTGCCCAGATAATATTCATTTTTCACCGGACAGCGGGCAGTTTCATAACCTTCCTCTGCCAGTTCTTTCTCAATCTTTGTATATTCTTCCACCAGCTGCCGATAAGGCATATTCTCCAGCGTACCTTTATCTGCCAGTCCTTTTTCACGCATCTTCTCCACAAACACATGATTGACCGTCTTATCCTGATCAAACATATCAGCTACCACACCGCTTTGTACAATGCCCCTATGGAACAGAGTATTTGCTTCCGGCGTCTGCATCAATGTGAGAACCTTCATGCCGCCGCCGGACTGCCCGAACAAAGTGACATTATCCGGGCTGCCGCCAAAGGCTGCGATATTATCCTGAATCCAGCGAAGCGCCGCCACAATGTCTGCATTGCCAAGATTGCCCGTGTTCCAGTAGCTTTCGTCAACTTCTGACAAATCCCAGTAACCAAGAATATTCAACCGGTGATTAAGAGAAACCACCACTATATCCTCATGAACGGAAAGGTTTCTTCCCTCATAAGCCAGCTGCTCAATAGAAGAACCATCGTCAAAAGCTCCCCCGTGAAGCCATACCATAACTGGTTTCGCCGCAGTTTTGTCCATACTCGTCGTCCAGATATTCAAATATTGGCAGTCTTCCCGCGACGGCCAGTACTGATGCGGAACCATGATCTCATTATTAGCCACCGGCTTTTTCATAATCTCTGCCACATATCCGTAGGACAGCGCGTCCTTTATTCCTTCCCAGGATTCCGGTTCTTCGGGCATTTGAAAACGCCGGGCATCAGCGTATTTAATCCCCTGAAAGGTGAAGCAGCCATCCAGATAAAATCCCCTCACCTTTCCATATTTTGTTTCAGCCACCGGATAATCATCTCTACATACAAACATTTCCTGTCTCCCTCCATTTTTCTATGCCTTTCCCACTGTTCCTTTGCGCGCAGCTGTTAACAGCCGCACAACAGCTGTTTTTATTATACGAAGTTGTTTTTTTTATGTCAATTTCTTTTATTGTGAGACAACTAAAAGAAACATCAGAAAATACATGCCCACAAAAAAGAATCCTGCACTGCAGGATTCCGTCAAAAATCTATTCTGTCAACTTTTTTTCTGTTTCACTCCGTTTTGCCTCCCGCAGCTCTCTCCTCCGTTCCTGCAGCATGGCATCCAGTTCTTCAAGCACTTCTTTGGACGGTTCTTCCATATATCCGGGATAGACTTCATATCCAAAACCGAACCAGTTGCCGATACCAGAAAACAAGGCGCCTGCAATCAGGAATAAAACAGTCAGCACCTGCGCCACTCTCCTCCCGCCATGCAGGAATGCCGTCACATGAGGGGCGAACAAAAACATCAGGACAAATAAAAAATATGACAAAAAAGACAGGGCAATATAAAAATCCGGGTTTTTCCATCTTCCCGTTTTTTTTCGTTCTTTGAAAAAAGAGTACATTAGCATACCTCCTGGAGTCTGAAAATTATCTTTGGCTAAATATCTGGTTATATAAAAAGACAGCGTAAAATAACAAAAAGAATCAGTTGCCGGCAAAATAATTCATATCTTTTATTAGTATTTTATATCTTTTTGCTGTTTATGGCAATAGCTTCTTTAAAAAGATTGCCATTTTATATAAAAATTTTCATTTTTTCCATATGCTCTTTATGGAAAAAAACGCCTTGGCAGCATTATCTTTCCAATCTGACAAACTGGCATTTTCCTCCATTGCCTGATACACTTTCGTTCTCTCTTCATAAGTGAACACACTCTTATCAGCATATACAAAAAATGCAAACAGCACTGCACAGAGCGCCAGGCGGATTCGAAAAAAAACTGCATACGGAAGATACTCCTCTTCCGTCTTATCCAGATATTTTTGTTCCTGCCAGGACAAAGCTCTCCTTCTTCTGTCGTATTGATTTATTTTTCCGGATTGTCCCGTTCTGACAGATTTGTTCCGGACTGCGGCATTATTTCTCCGGATATTGTACTCTTTTTGAGTCATAGCATCTTCCCTTTTTTCATCGTCAATTACTACATCCTATGAAAAAAGGCAAAAAAATATGTGCCAGACAATATCGCTCTGGCACATATATCTTATGCAAAAAGTTTCCTGCAGATCAGTTTTTGAAACTGTGGATAGGCGCCGGGATTCTTCCTCCGCGGTTGATAAACGCCTCACAGCCGAACGGATTCACCGGCATGATCGGCGCGTATCCGAGAAGTCCGCCGAATTCCACCGTGTCGCCGACTTTTTTGCCGATGACCGGGATGATGCGGACGGCCGTTGTCTTCTGGTTTACCATACCGAGGGCCATCTCATCGGCGATGATACCGGAGATGGTTGCCGCGCTGGTGTCACCCGGAATGGCAATCATGTCAAGCCCCACGGAGCAGACACAGGTCATGGCTTCCAGCTTCTCCAGAGTGAGAGCGCCGGCTTCCACCGCATCGATCATCCGCTGATCTTCGCTGACCGGAATGAACGCACCGCTCAAGCCTCCCACATAGGAAGAAGCCATAACGCCGCCTTTCTTCACCTGATCATTGAGCAATGCCAGCGCTGCCGTAGTTCCCGGTGCTCCGGCATATTCCAGGCCGATCTCTTCCAATATCTCTCCCACGCTGTCGCCGATGGCCGGTGTCGGAGCCAGAGAAAGGTCGATAATTCCAAAAGGCACATCCAGACGGCGTGACGCCTCCTTGGCCACCAGCTGTCCCACACGTGTCACTTTGAAAGCTGTCTTCTTGATGGTCTCGCAGAGAACCTCAAAGTTCTCGCCGCGCACCTGCTCGATGGCTCTCTTTACCACGCCAGGGCCGCTGACACCTACGTTGATGATGCAGTCCGCCTCGGTCACGCCGTGGAAAGCGCCCGCCATGAACGGATTGTCATCCGGTGCATTGGTAAATACCACAAACTTGGCGTTGCCGATGCCATCCTGGTCCCTGGTGCGCTCTGCTGTCTCAAGAATGATCTCGCCCAGACGCTTTACCGCATCCATGTTGATGCCGGTCTTGGTGGATCCCACATTGACGGAACTGCACACCCGCTCTGTCACAGCCAGTGCCTCCGGGATGGAGGACAACAGAAATTCATCCGCTCTGGTCATTCCCTTATTGACAAGGGCGGAATATCCGCCGATAAAGTTCACGCCCACCTCGCGGGCACAGCGGTCAAGCTCCTTCGCGATGCGCACGAAATCTGCCGGTTCCTTGCAGCAGCGTCCGCCCACCAGAGCAATCGGGGTCACGGAGATACGTTTATTGACAACCGGGATTCCGTACTCCCGCTCGATCTCGTTTCCCACCTGCACAAGATTTATGGCTTTGGATGTAATCTTTTTATGTATATTCTCACATACTTCTTCCACATTATCTCCCACACAGTCAAGGAGACTGATTCCCATGGTAATCGTACGAACATCCAGATTCATCTCATGAATCATCTTATTGGTTTCGATAACCTCATTAATATTCAGCATAATATCCTCCTGTATTTACGACAGCCGTATCTGTCCGGCCGCCGGCAGCCGCCGGTTTCCGGCAATCTGCTGCTCCTTTCTTTTATCCGGACAGCTGTTTCAGATCCGATGCATCATTTCAAAAATTTCCGCATGCTGTGCCTGAATCTTTACGCCGATTTCTTCTCCGATCTGCTCCAGTTCCATCGCCATATCCGGAAATGTTTTATGCACCTCGTCGGATTCCACAATCATCATCATATTAAAATAACCACCGGTGATCGTCTGGTTGATATCGAGAATATTGATTTTATTATTAGCCAGATACGTACATACCTTTGCGATAATTCCCACAGAATCCTTGCCAATTACAGTGATAATCGTTTTTTTCATTGTCTTTCCTCCATATATTTTAAAGCGGCTCTCCGCCGCTTTTTTACAGTACAAAGGTAGGTGCATATCTGTCCGCTACCCGCATTGTAAAATTCTCTTTTTCCATGTCAATATTATGGGCCAGCAGCTCAACCTTTACAGTCTCATAAGCAAGCTCTCCATAATTATTTTCTTTACTCAAATGTCCCAGGAATACATTCCGGCAGTTTTTACCGATAACCCTTGACAGAAACTGCCCGGCACGCTCATTGGACAGATGTCCGGTATTGCCCATGATCCGCCGCTTAAGAGGATAAGGATACGGTCCCACCATGAGCATATTCAGGTCATGGTTTGCCTCCACCAGCAGCGACTCGCATCCCTGCATCTTCTCCACCAGATAATCATCATAGGTGCCAAAATCCGTGGCGATTCCCACCTTGGAATTCTCATCCTGAAAGGTGTAGCAGACCGGGTCCGCCGCGTCATGCAGGATGCTCGACGCCTCCACCTTCACGCCGTCGATCGTAAAAGGCTGATCCGGTGTTACGGAGGTAAACAGATCCGGATTCATACTGCCCAGAGACTTGGTTTGCAGGATCCGGTCGATGGTCTTTGCCGTGGCATACACCGGCACCGGATATTTCCTCAGAAATACGCCGAGACCGCTGATGTGATCCACATGCTCGTGGGTTACAAAAATCCCGTCAATATTTTCCGGTTTTATCTCCATCTCCGCCAGTCCTTCCACAATCCTCTTCCGGCTGATGCCTGCATCCACCAGAAAATGAGAAGACTGATTCCCTATGTAAATACAATTGCCGCTGCTTCCGCTGGCAATACTTGCTAATTCCATATATATTTCATCCTTCTTTGCTCCGCCGCAAAAAGGGCGGTCCTTTTTCATCCATCCGACTTGTCCGTACGGACGCTTCGGAAGGTCACAGCTGCTCTCTTCCGCCTCTGCCGTAAACCAGTACAGACGCTCAGAGATGTTCATTATACATCAAAACTTACCGCACGTAAACCTTCCTCACGAAAAATCTTTACAAGCTGCTCCCGCAGGCTTTCCACATCGCCGTTGTTGTCTATGATCCGGCTGCAGTGGCTGCGAAACGCCTCTTCTCCAAGCTGCTGCGCCATGATGGAGCGGCTTTTCTCTTCAGTATATCCCCGGCCTTCCATGAGCCGCCTGATTCTTATCTCTTCACTGACATACACATACCAGAGTTCATCGAGAATCTCCTCGTACCCGCTCTCAATGAGAAGCGCCGCCTCCAGCGCGATGACCGATACATTTCCTTCCTCCCGAAAACGGGCGATGCGGGACAGTATCTCCTGTTTCACATTGGGATGGGTGATAGCATTGAGTCTCTGCAGCTGTTCCGGATGCCCAAACACGATCCGGGACAGGGCGGGACGGTCAATACGTCCCTCCCCGTCGAGAATCTCCGTGCCAAACTCCGCGACTATCTGTCGGTAGCTGACTGCTCCCGGTTCCATGAGGTCATGGGCCACCAGATCCGCCAGAATCACCCCGGCGCCAAACTCTTTTTCCAGAAGTTCCATGACGACGCTTTTGCCGGAGCCCACGCCGCCGGTGACGCCGATGACAGGAATCCGGCGCTTTGTATCTGCTTCTTTGCTGTTATTTTGCCTCATACCACGTCTTACCCTTCTCTATATCTACAACCAGCGGTACGCTTAAGTCCGCGGCTCCCATCATCTCTTCCTTCAGTATCCTGTACACTTCCTCCGTCTCCTCTTCCTTCGTCTCGATGAGAAGCTCATCGTGAATCTGCAGAATCAGGCGGGAAGACAGCTGCTCTCCCCTGAGACGGCGGCTCACCCGGATCATGGCAATCTTGATAATATCCGCCGCCGTTCCCTGAATGGAAGAATTCATGGCCGCCCGCTCGCCGAAGCTTCTCTGCATGAAGTTGCTGGAAGAAAGCTCCGGTATCGGACGAATCCGTCCGTACAGCGTCTTCACATAACCGTGTTCTTTGGCAAAGGCCACGTTGCCGTCCAGATAGGTCTTGATACCCGGATAGGTGGCGAAATACCGCTCAATATATTCGTTGGCCTCTTTTCTTGTGATATTCAGATCCTGACTGAGCCCAAAAGCGCTGATGCCGTAAACAATCCCGAAGTTGACCGCCTTGGCGCTTCTTCTAAGAAGCGGAGTCACCTCATCCACCGACACCCCGAATACCTGAGAGGCCGTCGCCGTATGAATATCCGCATTATGGCGGTAAGCGTCAATAAGATTCTGGTCATTGGCCATATGAGCAAGCACCCGCAGCTCAATCTGCGAGTAGTCCGCGCTGACAAACACATATCCCGGCTCCGGCACAAAGACCTTGCGGATGGCCCGGCCAAGAGGCATCCGGATCGGGATGTTCTGCAGGTTCGGATCAGAGCTTGACAGACGTCCCGTGGCAGTCACCTTCTGATGGAAAATGCTGTGAATTTTTCCGTCTTCTTCGATAAAGGCCGCCAGCCCGTCGGCGTAGGTAGATTTCAGTTTTGTAAGCTGCCGGTACTCCAGAATATCCGACACGATCGGATAATCCGGCGCCAGCTTCTCAAGAATATCTGCGCTGGTGGAATAGCCGGTCTTCGTCTTTTTGGCAAAAGGCATCTTCAGATCTTCGAACAAGATGACGCCCAGCTGTTTTGGAGAATTAATATTAAAGTCTTTCCCTGCCTGCGCATGGATAGACGACTCCAGCTCCGCAATCCGTCCGGTGAGCTGCTCGCCGTACTCTCTGAGTGCTTCTTTCTCCACAGAGATACCGTATTTTTCCATATCGTAAAGGGTCACCGTGGTCGGGCGCTCGATGGTTAGATAGAGTTCTTCCATGCCGTGCTCCGCCAGCTTTTCTTTCAGAACCGGGCAGGCCTTCCACGGAACATAAGAAAGAAGTCCTGCAAGATAAACAGTCTTTTCATTCTCCGGAGAGAAACATTCTTCCAATGTCTGCTTGCCGCAGACCTCTTTCCTGGCCGGAACAACCAGATCCAGGTAATCTCTCGCAATATCCTCATAATCATAATCGGACTGCAGTGGATTCAGGAGATACGCAAGAACCCCGGCGTCCTCGATCTGTTTCTCATATATCCGGAACCGCTCCTCAAAATGCAGCAACGCCTTATAGTCAAGCACGGCAAATGTGAAGCCTTTTTCCAGCAGATCAAGAAGGGACTCCTTTAGCTGATCCTCGGTCAGCATCCCGCCGGTCAGAAGGAGCACCGTCTCCTCCCGGTAGCTCAGTGAAACGCCCCGGCAATCGCCCGACCGGCCGATGACGCCAAGACCTGCCGTGCGGTCTTCCTCATCAGCATCTGTCCTTTCTGCCGCCGCTCTCATGGCGGCAAACAGCTGATCCGCCTCCGCCAGATCGCTGGTCACACGGATATTCAGTTCATTTTTTTCCTTCTGGTCTTCTTCAAAATATTTAAAGAGACTCTTTAACTCCAGTTTTTTAAACAGATGATAAGCGTCTTTCGTAAAGATATCTCCGGTCACCGCATCCCTGAACTGATATTCCAGCTCGCAGTCAGTTTTTATGGTGGCAAGATCTTTACTCATGAGCGCCTGCTCATAGTATTCTCCCAGATTATTCTTCGCCTTTGCAGGCTTGATCTCATTCAGATGTTCATGAGCATTTTCGATGGAATGATAGCTCTGAATCAGCTTTGCCGCCGTCTTCTCACCAATACCCGGCACACCTGGAATATTATCGGAGGAGTCTCCCATCAGACCCTTCATATCAATAAATTCCGTCGGCGTCACGCCGTACAGCTTCTCCACATCGACGGCATAATAATCCTCCGTCACGGTGCCGCCGGCTTTGGTCTTTGGAATCTTTATCTTTGTATGGTCCGTTGCCAGCTGCAGGAGGTCGCGGTCGCCGGATACGATGACTACCTCAAAATCTTCCTTTTCTGCTTCCCGGCCGATGGTACCCAGAATGTCATCCGCCTCGATGCCTGCCTGAGTGACCACCGGGATACCCATGGAAGCGAGAACTTCTTTCATCAAAGGTACCTGCTCCCTCAGTTCTTCCGGCATCGGTTTTCTCGTTCCCTTATATTCTTTATATTTCAGATGCCGGAAGGTAGGCTCCTTTCTGTCAAAAGCCGCCAGAAGATGAGTCGGTTTTTCCTCCTCCATATAACGGAGCATGATATTTAAAAATCCGAGCACTGCATTGGTATGCTTTCCTTCTGCATTGGTCAGTGCCGGCAGCCCGTAAAAGGCGCGGTTCAACAGGCTGTGCCCGTCCAGAAGCATGATTTTATTATCCGCCATGATGCTGTGTCCTTTCTTCTATATAATAAACGCAAGAATTCTGCCCAGAAGCCATAAAGCCAGAGAAACGATAAATGCGATGACTATGACCCGGAAAGAATGAGAGCGTTCCTCCTCCCTGACTGCCTCGTCATATCGTTTATCAATATCTTCTTTTAATTTTTTCCGGAAATCCACGGACAAAATCTCTCCATCATCCAGCTGCTGCATACCGATCATCACGATATAATTGATCTCCAGCTCATCCTGACAATCCGGACAGGTACGGATATGTTCGATAAACTCTTTTGTCTCTTCGTGATCCAGATTATGATTGATATAATTTAATATCTTTGACTGTGCTTCCTGACAATTCATCCTATTCCCCTCACGCCATCACTTTTTTACAACCCTTTTCTTCTCACGCCTCTTTTAAGAAAGCGGCGTAACCTTTCTTCGCCTCGTACAGATCCGCCTTGCTGATGATCTCGCAAGGAGCGTGCATGCTCAGCACCGCCACGCCGCTGTCAACCACTTCCATGCCGTAGAGAGCAGCGATATAGGCGATGGTGCCGCCCCCGCCAAAATCAACCTTACCAAGCTCGGCGGTCTGGAAAGCAACTTTGTTGTCGTCAAAGATCCGGCGAAGCTGCGCCAGATACTCGGCATTGGCGTCGTTGGAACCGGATTTGCCCCTGGCTCCGGTATATTTATTTAATACAAGACCTTTGCCAAAAAAGGCACAGTTCTTTTTCTCAAAGGCTTCACTGTAAGCCGGGTCGTAAGCCGCGCTCACATCGGAGGACAGCATCTTTGACCGCGCCAGCGTGCGCCGCACAGCCAGGTTGGAATCCATGCCCATGAGCGCCAGGAGCTCTGCCACAGTATTTTCAAAAAACATGGACTGCATGCCGGTGGCGCCCACGCTGCCAATCTCCTCTTTATCTACCAGGATACAGCAGGAAGTCTTCTCCGGCGCTTCAGTCTCAATCATCGCCTGAAAAGACGGAAACGCACATACCCGGTCGTCGTGGCCGTAACCGGCGATCATGCTCCTGTCAAGACCGCAGTCTCTGGCCGGTCCCGCCGGAACCACCTCGATCTCTGCGGAAAGGAAGTCATCCTCTTCCATATCATATTTTTCTTTTAACAGGCGAAGAATATTGGCCTTGACCGCATCTTTTTCTTCACCCTCCAGCGGACGGCTTCCCACCAGAATATCAAGATTCTCGCCGGTCACCACCTCGCTGCCTTTCTTTGCCAGCTGTTTTGACGCCAGATGTACCAGCAGATCCGTCACATACACGATAGGATCCTCCGGACTTTCTCCGATATTGACTTCCACCACGGAACCGTCTTTCTTGGCAATGACGCCGTGGAGTGCCAGCGGAATGGTCACCCACTGATATTTCTTGATACCGCCGTAATAATGGGTATCCAGAAAAGCCAGCTCCGTATCCTCATATAACGGCACCTGTTTTAAGTCAAGTCTCGGCGAATCAATGTGGGCGCAGAGGATGTTCATGCCGTCTGTCACCGGTTTTCTGCCGATCTGAAAAAGAGCGATGGTTTTCCCCATGCCCACGGCGTACACCTTATCTCCTTCTTTTAAGGATACTCCCTCACTGATCAGAGTATCAAGAGAACGGTATCCCGCTTTCTCTGCCTCCTTCGTAAAGTAAGCGGTACATTCCCGTTCCGTCTTGCACCGGCTTAAAAACGCCTTATATTCATCGGACAGTTTCTCAAGTTCCTCTACATCTTTTTCATCATATGTTAACCAGACATTATCTTTCATCTGTATTTCCTCCTATCCAGAATTATACTCAAAAAAGCTGCCGCCAGCTTTTTCCATTCCCCATCATACCACAAGCGGGTAATTCCGTCAAAACAGAGTAAGCGGCGGCAGTATAAAGCCTGCACGGTGTTTTATTGTTACCGTTCACGCAGTGAACAGCAACGGTTTACTGTCCCTTGTCTTCCACTTCAATATCAAAAGACACGGTCTTAAAATCATCCTCATACAGCGAGGCCAGATCCATCTCCGGCAGTTCCGGATGAGTCACATTTTTAAGCTCCTCCTCATCCAGAATAAAGGATACCAGCAGAGCGTCCTGATTGACCTCATCGCCCTCGGCGACATAAATCTTATCGACAATACCGGAAACTTTGGATGTGACTGTGGTTTCCATCTTCATGGCCTCAATAGTCATGAGCGGCATGTTCTTCTTCACCACATCGCCTTCCTTAATTCTGATATCACAGATGGTACCCGGCATAGACGCGCCCAGATGACCAGGGTTTCTCGGATCCATCTTCAGACGGCGGTCTGCCTTGACCTCAAAATGTTTATCCAGAACACGGGTCTCCCGGTAAAAGCCGTTGACTTCAAATTGCAGCGTCCGGTAACCCTTTTCATCTGGCTCGGACATCTGCACAAACTTAATCAGGATGTCATTACCCTCCTCAATCTGGATGACCGTCTCTTCGCCGGGACGAAGACCATAAAAGTAAATGTGACTCTCCAGTTTGGACACATCGTTGTACGCCTGGAAATGCTCGCAGTAATCCTCATACACCCTCGGATAAAGCGCGTAACTCAACACTTTCTGCTCCATCACTTCCGGTTTTTCCATGGTATCCATATAGTAGTTTTCCCGCAGAAATTCCGCGATCTTATCAAAATCCACATCCGGCAGCAGCGCACCCGGTCTTCCTTCAATTGGTTTCCGTCCTTTCAATACAATCCGCTGAAACTCTTCCGGAAAACCGTCTTCCGGCTGTCCCAGCATGCCCTGGAAATATTCCACCACTGAATCGGGATAAGAAAGCTCCCTGCCCTCTGTAAAAATATTTTCTTTGGTCAGATTGTTTCGCTGCATGAAGATGGCAAGGTCACCCACCACCTTGGAAGTCGGCGTTACCTTGATGATGTTGCCCAGCAGTTCATCCGCTTCTTTATATAATTTGCGGATTTCCTTAAAATTATTTACCACACCCATCTCTCTCAGCTGAGCGGTAAAATTGGAATACTGTCCGCCCGGCATTCCATACTGATAAATGGCTGTATCCGGTGCGTCCATACCACTTTCGAACACTTTATATACCTTTCGCTCATGGGCATAATATTCATCCAGCACCAAAAGTCCCTCCGGATCGATCTGCGTATCACGCTCTGTCCCCCGCAGCGCTTCCACCAGCGAATTCATGGACGGCTGACTGGTCATGGAACTCATGGAACCGATCGCACAATCCACGATATCCACGCCGGCCTCAGCTGCCATCAGATACGTGCCGATACCGTTGCCCGCCGTATCATGGGTATGCAGATGAATCGGCACATGTACCTCCTTTTTAAGCGCTTCCACCAGCTTCTTCGCAGCATACGGCTTCAGCAGCGAGGACATGTCCTTTATGGCAATACAATGACACCCCATCTGTTCCAGCTCCACCGCTTTCCGACAGTAATAATCGAGAGTATAGGTTGTCTCTTTCGGATCCATCATATCGCTGGCATAACAGATAGCCCCTTCCACGATCTTTCCTGTTTTGAGCGCCTCCTCCACCGGCAGCTTCATGTTTTCTGTCCAGTTCATGCTGTCAAAAATCCGGTACACATCCACGCCGTGATCGCTGGATACCTTGATAAACTTACGGATCACATTATCCGGATAGGTGCTGTATCCCACCACATTGGAAGCCCTCAGCAGCATCTGGATGAGCACGTTCGGCATACGTTCCCGAAGAATATCCAGCCTCTTCCACGGCGATTCTTTCAGAAAACGATAAGCTGTATCATAGGTGGCGCCGCCCCACGCTTCAATGGAAAATGCATCCTTTAAATACAGGTTTGTGGCTCTCGCCGCTCCCGCCACTTCTTTTGTACGCATCCGGGTCGCAAGCAGAGACTGCTGGGCGTCACGCATGGTCGTGTCCGTCACATATAATTTTTTACTTCTGTATACTTTCTGCGTGAATTCTCTGGCTCCCAGCCGCAGAAATTCATCTCTGGTTCCCCGAATCTCTTTTTCCGTATCAATGACCGGCACTCCCCGGTCTTCCAGATCCGGCTTCGGTCCCGGATTAACGTTGACCATCTTGTTGGCCAGGAACTCCAGAATCTTTGTGGTCCGGTCCAGTTTGCTGTGCATCTCAATCAGTTCCGGAGTCTCACTGATAAAAGTCGTATAACATTTTCCCTGACGAAATACTTCATGATTCAGCACATTGATAAGGAACGTCATGTTAGTCTGCACCCCGTGAATCCGGAACTCCTTCAGAGCACGAACCGACTTGCGGATAGCCCCTGCAAAAGTCCGGTCATGAGAAACAAGCTTTACAAGCAGGCTGTCATAATGAGCTGTGACCACCGCGCCGGTATAAGCCACGCCTCCATCCAGGCGGATTCCGTTGCCTGCACTGGAACGGTACAGGTCAATCTTTCCGTGATCCGGAAGAAAATGGTTGGACGGGTCTTCCGTGGTGATGCGCACCTGAATAGCGTGTCCAATGCTCTTCACCTCATTCTGAGAATAAATATGAATATCCGGACTGTTAAGCGGATATCCCTCCGCAATAAGAATCTGGCATACTACGATATCAATACCCGTGATCATCTCTGTCACCGTGTGCTCCACCTGAATCCGCGGATTCATCTCAATGAAATACGGATGCTCCTCCTCGTCTACCAGAAACTCCATAGTGCCCGCATTGGTGTAGCCTACCCTTCTCGCCAGCCGCTTAGCGCTGTCAAGAATCTTTTTTCGAATCTCCTCCGATATGGTCCATGCCGGAGCGAACTCGATAACCTTCTGGTTATTTTTCTGTACAGAACAATCTCTGTCATATAAATGTACGATATTGCCGTAATTATCTCCAAGAATCTGCACCTCGATGTGCTTTGGACGAAGAAGATATTTCTCCAGAAATAGTTTGGACTCACCAAAAGCTCTTTTTGACTCATTTTCTGATTTTGCAAAAGCTTCTTCCATATCCTCTCTGCGTTCCACAATGCGCATACCACGGCCGCCGCCGCCGTTGGATGCCTTAAGCATCACAGGATAACCGATGCGGTCTGCCTCTGCCATGGCCGCTTCCGCATCCGGCAGAATATAATCGCTCCCGCTGATTATTGGTACATTACTGTCATATGCCGCCTGCTTCGCCGAAAGTTTGTCTCCCATAATATTCATGGCTTCTACTGTAGGCCCGATAAAAACAATGCCATTCTTGCGGCATGCCTCGGCAAAAGCCGGATATTCGGAAAGGAATCCGTAGCCCGGATGGATGGCGTCTGCCTTTTTCTCCCGGGCTATGCGGATAATAGTCGGAATATCCAGATAAGCATCCACCGGACCCTTATCCGGGTCCAGAGGGTACGCTTCATCCGCTTTGGAGCGGAAAAGCGCATACCGGTCTTCTTTGGAATACACAGCGATCGAGCTGATTCCCAGCTCTTCAAGGGCACGGAAAATGCGAATCGCGATCTCACCGCGGTTCGCCACCAGTACCTTTTTAAACTTATGTACCATTACATGCATATAGTTGCGTACCTCCTCACTTGCCCTGTTTATTGAATTCTTTTACTCTCCATCCTTCATAATGACAAAAAAGTATCCCCTGTGTTTTTCCAGTATATATAAAAATACACAGAAACACAAGGCATATTCATATTTTTTTCATATACATTTCCAGCAATTCATGATATAATTTTTCACAAACTATGAGATTCGGAAATATCATGCCACATAATTACCTTTTTATGGCTGGAAAGGATGAATACTATGAAGGTATTATTGATAAACGGAAGTCCTCACCCGAAGGGCTGCACGTGGAGAGCGCTTCTTGAAGTTGAGAAGACTTTGCATATGGAAGAAATAGAGACAGAATGGCTTCACATCGGTCTTGACGCCATCCGCGGATGCATGGGCTGCGGCATGTGTCGTAAAAACAAGCTCGGCAAATGTATTTTTGGCGAAGACGCTGTCAATGTCGCCATCGCCAAAATGGAAAGCTGCGATGGACTGATCGTTGGTTCCCCGGTGCACTATGCTTCTGCTGCCGGAGGCATCACATCTTTTCTGGACCGGATGTTCTATTCAAGCGGAGGTTTCCCGTACAAACCGGGCGCCGCTGTGGCCAGCTGCCGCCGGGGAGGTTCCATCGCCGCCCTTGACCAGCTTAATAAATATTTCACTATCAGCAATATGCCTCTGGTTCCATCAGCCTACTGGAACATTGTTTTCGGCAATACACCGCAGGAGGTGGAGCAGGACAAGGAAGGCATGATGGTCATGCGCACCCTCGGACGGAACATGGCCTGGATGCTCAAGGCTTTCGAGGCGGGACGTCAGACCGGTCTCACAACTCCTCTTCCGGAGAAAAAGGTCCGCACCAACTTTATCCGGAAGCTGGAATCAGACCAGAAAGACTTCGCACCATACTTTACTTCTTATAACAAAGTCGATAAAAGATTTCAAGAAGAGGATTAAGTGTACATAACTCCGGGCAGAGGCCTGCCGTCGCTGCATTGCGGCAGGCCTCTGCCCGGAATCTTTGTATCCGGATCTCTTTCATAACACGATCAAATCCCGTCGTCTTTCTTGACAAACTTTTTTCTTTTTCCGTATAATAAATACATCTGGTAAACACATCTGGAGGTGAATCTATGAACGACAGACCAGAATCTCTGTCCAAAGCAGAAAAGATACATAGTTCCGGCAGCGGACACACCCATAACGGCGCATCCGGTCACTCCCACGGACATTCTCACGAAAACGTACAAAACCTTTCCCACGGGCATACCCACACGGAGACCAAAGCGGTCGTCAATCGGCTGTCCCGGGCCATCGGCCATCTGGAGTCGGTAAAACGAATGGTAGAAAACGGACAGGACTGTTCCGATGTTTTGATTCAGCTTGCCGCCGTGCGTTCTGCTCTGACCAATACGGGAAAGATCATCTTAAAGGATCATCTTGATCACTGTATTGTCGATGCTGTTGAACATAATGACATGGAGTCATTGGAGCAGTTCAAAAAAGCTATTGAACAATTTATAAAATAAATACAAGACGGACCGTTCTGATCTTGAACAGTCCGTCTTTTTTATTGATGATAATATTGGAAGAAATCCGCCATTTTTTCCACAGATTCTTTCAAAACTTCAATCCGCGGCAGAAATACAACCCGGAAATGATCCGGCTGCTTCCAGTTGAATCCTCCGCCATGAATCAGAAGAATTTTCTTATCTCTCAGCAGATCCAGGGCAAATTTCTCGTCATCGACAATATTGAACTTTTTCACATCAATTTTCGGGAAAATGTAGAAAGCCGCCTTTGGTTTCACCGCGCTGATTCCCGGAATGTCTGTGAGCGCTTTGTAGATAAAATCTCTCTGCTCCCGGATTCTTCCGCCCGGAACCACGTAGCTTTTCACACTCTGATGGCCTCCCAGCGCCGTCTGTACGATGGACTGGGCCGGTACATTGGAACACAGCCGCATGTTTGACAGCATCTTGATACCTTCCACATAATCTTTCGCCATATCTTTGTTACCGCTCAGAATCATCCATCCAATACGGAAACCGGCGATCATATGAGATTTGGACAGTCCGCTGTAAGTAACGCAGAACAGATCCGGCGCCATGGAGGCGATAGAAATATGTTCCTCCCCGTCCATGACCAGACGGTCGTAGATCTCATCTGAGAAAATGATCAGCTGATATTCTCTGGCAATATCCACGATCTGCTGCAGCACTTCTTTCGGGTACAGCGCACCAGTCGGATTGTTCGGATTGATAATGACGATTGCCTTCGTGCGGTCTGTGATTTTCTTTCTGATGTCCGCCATATCCGGATACCAGTCTGACTGCTCATCGCAGATATAATGCACCGCCGTCCCTCCTGCAAGAGTTGCGCATGCAGTCCACAGCGGATAATCCGGAGACGGGATCAGAATCTCATCGCCATCATCCAGCAGCGCAGACATGCAGATATTAATCAGCTCACTGACGCCGTTTCCAGTGTAAATATCATCCATTCCCACATTGGGGATCTGTTTGAGCTGTGCATACTGCATAATGGCCTTTCTCGCAGAAAACAAACCGTTTGCCGGCGAATATCCTTCACATTCTGTGAGCTGGCGGCGCATATCGTAAATGACTTCATCCGGCGTCCGAAACCCAAACGGCGCCGGATTACCGATATTCAGCTTCAGAATCTGCGTCCCGGCTTCTTCCATTCTGGCAGCCTCATCCACCACCGGTCCTCGCACATCATATAATACATTGTTCAATTTTGAAGATTTTCTGAACTCTCTCATTGGTCTGTCTCCTGAACTTCCTGCTTTTTTTATCTCTCCAGCGCCGTCTGTCACCGGGAAAACACTTTTTGCAGCGCTTCCGCCTGCCTGTATCTCTCCTGCCGGATGCACGGCTCGGGTATTGGCGTCCTGCGCACCGGCAGCTTCATCTGCCGGTGCATCGGAAGCCTTGTTTCCGTTTCTCAGCCATTCTTCATCAACGCCGAGCACCTCCGCCAGACAATGAAGAATGTCAGTACGCGGTATATTTTTACCGCTCACGTACTGACTGATATGGCTTTTTCCAAGCTTCACGCCCTGTTCGGCTGCCGCACGGATAATGTCAATCTGTTTTTTTCCCTTCTCATCCATGGCCTGTTTTAACCGGTCTGCGAAAGTTTCCTTTGCCATTTTTGTTCCTCCTGATAAAAGTTCAATTTAATATGCCTATTTTCTTATGTGACGCCTCAAAACGTTTTTCGGTTCAATCTCAATTGAAGGCATTATATCACAGGAACAGCAAGAGTTCAATATATTTTTTCATTTACAAAACAGCGTCAATCAGCTGTCTGGTATATTCTTTCCGGGGATTGCCGATTACGGCATCCGGCTCGCCCTCTTCCACAATTTTTCCATCGTGCATGACAAGAATGCGGCTGCAGAATTTATGGACAAGGGCCAGATCATGACAGATAAACAGATAGGATAATCCATAGGTTTTTTTTACGCCGGAAAGCAGCTCCATGATTTTTTTCTGCACTGTCATATCCAGAGCACTGGTCGCCTCGTCAAAAACAATAATTTTCGGCCGAATAGCCAGAGCTCGGGCAATAGCCGCTCTCTGGCACTGACCTCCGCTGACTTGCCGCGGATACTTTGCTGCGAATTCTTCCGGCAATTCACAGCTTTGAAGAAGTTTTTTCACTTCCGTCCGCACTTCCTTACGCGTCATACCATTATTCTTTAAACTTTCTCCAATACTGTACCCCAATGTCTTTCTTGGATCAAAAGAATCAGCCGGAGACTGAAACACCATCTGTATTTTTTTGTATATCATTCTCAGATCTCTGCCTTTTTTATCTGTGATCTCTTCTCCGTCCAGCACAATGCTTCCGGACGATATCGGAATCAGTCCGGCGACCGCTCTTGCCACCGTACTTTTTCCCGATCCTGATTCTCCCACAATTCCCAGTATCTCATCAGGATACAAACAAAAATTCACGGAATCCACCGCCGCAAATTTTTTTCTCTCCTTTTTTTCAGAAAACCGCGTTCCCTCTCTTTTTTCAAACTGCACTGTGAGATTTTTTACTTCCAGCAGGGGGTTCATCATTTCCTCCGTTCTACTTTTTACTTTGCCGGCCGGTTCCACTTTTCCGTTCCGCTGTTTTTCCGTATCCTTGGTACGGCGGCCAGTAATTCTTTTGTATAAGCATTCTCAGGGCTGCGGAGCACCTGATCTGCCGAACCGTATTCCACAGCTTTTCCCTCATGAAGCACAAGTATCGTATCCGCCATGGCAGATACGATACCGATATTGTGGGTCACAAGAACAATAGCGGTACGATACATGTTCCGAAGCTGCAGGAATTCTTCCACCACCTTTTTCTGAGCGATCACATCCAGCGCGCTGGTCGGCTCATCCGCCATCAGAACTGAAGGCTGCAGCAGCATCGCCATGGCGATGCCCACACGCTGATTCATTCCTCCTGATAATTCAAAAGGATAACTGGAAAGAATTTCCTTCCCGCGCTTTAATCCAAATTTATCAAAAAGATCCAAAGCCTGCGCTTTTATTTTTTCCCTGGAGATTTTTTTATGTGCAGCCACACTCTCAACAATCTGATCTTCTATCGTTCGAATAGGACAGAGAGCGGCTCTGGTATCCTGAAAAATCATTCCGATTTCGCTTCCTCTGAACTTTCGCATTTCTTTTTCTTTCAGGAGCGAGAGATCCTGTCCATGAAGACAGATCGTTCCTCCGGCGACTGTTCCCCCGTTTCCCAGAATTCCGAGAGCCGCCCGGATTATCGTACTTTTTCCGCTTCCCGATTCTCCCACAATTCCCAGAATCTCTCCTGGCTTCACCAAAAAACTGACATCTGACAAAACCGTTTTTTCTCCGTAACATACGGAAACATCATTGTAAGACAGAACAGGCGCTTCGTCGCTCTCCTTTCCGTAAAGACAAGAAGAATTCCCGATATGCTCCGTCTTTTTTTCTGCGCATGATTTCCGGCCTTTATGAAACATTTTTATCAACTTCTTTTTTATCATTCTATATCCAAATCAACTGTAATCTCATAATAATCACACGGGTGAGCCGTAAGTCCTGTCACATTTGCCTTGGAGATCATACTCATTCGCAAATGCGAACAGAAGACATAGGCATTATCATCAAGAATCACCTTCTGCATCTGTATGGCAAGTTCCGCTCTTTTATCCGCATCAAAAGTTTTTGCCATCTCCTGCGCCAACTCTTCCAGCCGGTCGCTGTGATAATGCCCGTCATTATTACTGGAGCTGTCAAGGCAGTGATACTTGAAAAAATATTCCGGATCTCCGGTCGGGGCGGTGACCATGGCGCTGACATAGATGTCCCAGGCGTCGCTGTCCGTCCGGATGCGATTGTGATCCGCTGTATTGTTGATTTCAACCTGAAATCCTATTTCTCCCAGAGTGGCCTGTGCTGATTCTGCCAAGAGCGGCTGTTCCTGACGGCTGGGATACGTCAGCCAGCGCAGTACGAGCGACGTCCCGTCTTTCTCGCGGATGCCATCTCCATCTGTATCAACCCATCCCGCTTCCTCTAATACCTGTTTTGCTCCTTCCGGATCATAACTTTCCGCAGAAACCACATCGCCGCCAAATGAAACATTGTCCGGGTAAACCCCTGCCGCCGGATAACCGTTTCCACCCAGGAGCGTCTCCACAAATCCTTCTTTATCGATTCCCATGGCAATCGCCTTTCTCACGGCAGGATCGCTGGTTACAGGGCTTTCAAAATTCATGGCTCCAAAAAATACACGGCTGGTCTCACAGCTGGTAAAGGTATAATTATCATTTTCAAAAAGCGGGTAGCTTGCGTAAGGCATACCGTACGCCGCATCAATCTCACCTGACTGAAGCGCCATGGTCAGAGTATCTCCGTCTGATATTGTCCGCACAGTGATCTTGTCAATCTTTGGCTCACCATTCCAGTAGTTTTCATTTTTTACCAGTTCCATTTCCGAATCTGTCGTAAGAGAGACAGCACGGTACGGGCCTGTCCCCTGCACGATTCCCTCTTCCGTCACGCCTGCCTGCACATCATAAATACAACCGTAAGGATCTGCGAGATAATTGATAAGAGCCGGAACCGGGATACTGGTGCGGATAGTCAGAGTCATATCCTCAGCAGTAATCTCAGCAATAGAAAGATTTTCCGCCGCGCGCGGATGATTTTTTACCAGGTCTTCCAGACACTCTTTTACCGCTTCTGCATCCATGACGCGACCGCTTGTAAAACTGATTCCTTCTCTCAAAACAATCTTCCAGGTATATTCATCCACATTTTCACAGGATTCCGCCAGCCATGGTTCCATTTCCATTTCGTCATTAAAACGGAACAAGGTTTCTCCCACTCCATATCTGATACATGCCCATCCGCTGTTATCATTATGAGGGTTAATGTCCGGTTCCCCGTTTTCCGCATTAAATGTAGTATCTCCGAAAACAAATGTTTTCTGTCCTTCTTCGTCTCCGGAACTTCCCGTCTCATCGGATCTCTGCTGACTGCCGCATCCGGTTATACCGACGATCAGCAGAACAAGGATCAGCAGACCGCTCATTATTTTTTTCTTCATTGTAATCTCCCTCCTACTATCTCCTTTGTCTGTGCCTTTTTCAGCAGAATCATTATGAATTTTTCACTGTCTCCCGTCTGTTCCGGGGATCCATATAATCCCGCAGAGTATCTCCCAGCAGGTTAAACAGCGCCACCGATATGAAGATTCCTATTCCCGGCGTCAATACAACCCAAGGATAAGTTTGCAGCATGCTTCTCCCTTCACTCATCATACTTCCCCATTCCGCCGTGGGCGGCTTTGCTCCAAGCCCCAGGAAGGAGAGCGCCGCGATCTCCATCATCATGGTTCCGATATCCAGCATGGCAGTCACAAGAATCTGTCCCATTATATTTGGCAAAATGTGCCTCAGAATCATCTGAACCGGCGTATTTCCCGCCAGACGTGCTGCCTGTATATAATCAGACTGTTTCACTGCCAACGTCTGGCTTCTGGACAATCTGGCATATTTAGGCCAGCTCACCGCCGCCAGAGCTATGACTGCATTTTCTACTCCTCCATTCAGAACCGCCGCTATGGCCAAGGCAAATATCAGCCCCGGAAAAGCCAGACAAATATCAGAAATCCGCATAACAACGGCATCCAGCTTACCGCCGGCATAACCGGCTGCTACCCCAATCAGGGAACCGGCTGCTGTAATCACCGCCACGAGAATCAGCGCAGAGAAAATACTGATGTGAGCTCCCACCAGCACCCGGGAAAGCATATCTCTTCCATATCGGTCCGTGCCAAATAGATGCGCCGGTCCCGGCGGTTCCAGCGCAATAGCAAAATTCTGCTGCGCCGGATCATAAGGACAGAGTTTCTCCGAAAATAACGCCAGCAGCAAAAGAAGCGCGACCAGAACAGAAAATATGATCAATCTTTGTTTTATACGATTCTTTCCTGACCGCTTTCTTAATCTATTTTTCACTCTTTCTATCATCTTCTCTCACCTTCCAGACGAATTCGCGGATCGATCAAACGATAGATCACATCTGTAGCAAGATTGACTATCACATAGATCATTGCCATCCAGACCACATATGCCTGAATTACAGGATAATCCCGCATATTGATGGCGTCCACTGCCAGTTTTCCCACGCCGTCCCACATAAAAATGGATTCCACGATGGCTGTTCCTCCCAGAAGGCTCCCTATGGAAAGTGCCATCAGAGTGAGAATCGTCACCAGACAAGAGCGCAGTACACTTTTCCATAACGTAGCTGAAAACTCAATACCCCTGGCTTTCTCTCCGGCAACATATTCTTTTCCCAATTCTTCGAGAACCGCCGCCCGTATCTGACGCAGATATCGGGCGGACATGGCAATTCCCAGCGTGAGAGTCGGCAGCACAATACTTTTGAGATTGATTCCTTCCGAAATGACCGGAAAAACCGGCAGACGAATCGACAAAAAATACATCAGAAGCAGCGCCACAAAGAAATTAGGCAGACTACTGCCAATAAAACTGCTCGTCCGAATCAGGTAATCTGTAAATTTATTTTGTCTGACAGCTGCCAAAATCCCAAGAGGAAGTGAAATGATCACTGTAAGAAGCATTGACGACCCCGTCAGGAATAAAGTGGCGGGCAGTTTGGAAACAAAAGTGGAAAACACATCATTTCCCGAAATATAGCTGACCCCCAAATCTCCTGTGAGAAATCCTCCCAGCCAGCGCACATATTGAATCAAAAAGGGCTGATTGAGACCAAGTTCCTCTCTTCTGGCATCAATGACCTCCTGGGACAATGCGATTCCTGTGGCATCGACCTGCTGCAATATTGCATCGCTGCCGGCAATTCTCATCATGGCGAAAGATAAAAATGTGATTCCTAATACAATAGGAATTAAGAGCAGCAATCTTTTGAATATGTATCTCTTCATTTCTTTTTCCTGTTTATTTTGCTTTCACCGCTTTGATCCGGAATACCGGATATGGCGTGCAGAACTGGTCATCGTGCAGAAACAGCCGCTTTCCGATGGCGGCGTCCGTCTCCACCTGAGCAAAGCCCAGATGTTTTAGTTGAAAGACATCCCAGTCCGGACGTTTCCAAGCGCTGATCGGCAGCATGCCGTATATCTCCATGCAGTCATCCATCTGTCCACGGGAAAGCATGGCGTGAGCCTTCTCTCCTTCCAGTCCGCGGCTGAAATGATACCGGGCATGTTCGGCGTCATAATTAATCAGAATACCGCCCGGCTTCAATACCCTCATCCATTCCTCATAGGCCTTCGCCGGATGCGGCAGCGTCCAGGTGAGATTCCGGCTCACAATCACATCAAAAGTATCGTCAGGAAAATCCGGCTTCTCCGCATCCATCTGCAGAAACTCCACAGAAAGATCATATTTTTCTGCCAGTTCCCGTCCCTCAAGAATCATATTTTCTGTCAGATCGATGCCGGTCACCCGATGACCGTTCTCCGCCAGCAGAAACGAAAAAAATCCGCAGCCACAACCCACATCCAGTATCCGCAGGCTGTCACCCTGCGGCAGATGAGACAGCAGTTCCTGCTCCCAGACCTCATGCTGCCCGCTTTTTAATTCCGCCTCCCGCTGGACGCGAAAACTGTCGGCTCTCCCGTTCCAGTATTCTTTGACTCTGCCCTTTACAAGAGCCGTCTCTTTCCATCTATTTCTTTCCGGACGAATTGCCATCCTGTCATCACCTCTCGTTTTCTTTTATTAATTCATGCCTGACGTTATCTCCCACAAAAAAATACCTTTATGCAGAGACAAATCTATCTATTATCACATTAACCCTTTACTATAATAAAGAACCCCCGCCGTCTCCACAAGCCGGGGTGGGGGATATTTTTCTGTTTTTCCGGATGTTTTTTCGAAACACGGAATTTTTCCTTCCTCCTTTCAAAAAATGTAAAAGAAACTTGTCATTTTATATTTCATATGCTATACTAAAAATGTAAAGAAAACTTGTCATTTTGCACTTTGCGCCAACCATGGCCGCAACCTGAAGAAACTTTAGCAAAAAGGCGGTGATTGTTTGGAAAACCGGGTAGAACAGCTCCGAAAGGAGCGGGGACTGAATCAGGAAGAATTTGCAAGGATGCTAAAAGTATCCCGGCAGACCATCAGCTCCATTGAGCGCGGAAAATACAACCCGTCGCTGGATCTGGCGTTTGCCATCGCTGATTTTTTTGAACTGACTATCGAGGAGATTTTTATCAGGGAGAAAGGGGTTGTGAAATCATGAAAAGAAGTCATCTTATCTACGGAATTGTTTATACGTGTATCGGCGTCGCATTTCTGCTTCTGGCTCTGTTTACGGAGTACCGGCTGGAGAGTCTTTTCTGGGGTCTGGCCGGTGGTATAGGATTTTCCGGAATCCAGATGATCGTCCGGTATGTTTACTGGAGCGCGCCAGGCCGGCGGGAGATCTATGCGCAGCGCATGGAACAGGAGCGGATTGAACTGCACGATGAACTGAAAGAAAAAATCCGGGATAAGTCCGGCAGATATGCCTATATTCTGGGATTTATCATCATCACCTGCGCCATGTTCGTCTTTTCCATCCTAGGTCTTCTGGATGTCATTGAAAATGCAGAGATTTTCGTGGCATTTTTGGGAATATACTGGATCATTCAGCTCGTTTCCGGAAGACTGTTTTTCCGGCGGCTGATGAAGAAATATTAATTCTGACAACATTAATTCTGACAACGAATATTCAAAAGCAACAACAATGCCCGGTTCTTGCGTTCGAACCGGGCGTCGCTTTCATTTATGGCATCTGTTTATTCAATTGCCTTCTTTTATGTCCACAGCGGTCTTGATGAGTTCCACCGTACCGTCAATGCCGAGAATGCTGCTGTCAACAGTCAGATCATAACTCTGTAAATCTCCCCATTTGCGGGAAGTATAATAGTTATAGTAGCTGGCACGCTGCTTGTCAATCTTAACCGCTTCATCCTTAGCCTTCTCCAGCGGAACATTATATTGCTCGTTGATCCGGTGCTTTTTGAAGGACATCGGCGCATGAATGAACACATTCAGCTTGTTAGCATAATCCTTGAGAGCATAATCCGCACAGCGGCCGACAATCACGCACGGCCCCTTGTCTGCCACCTTTTTGATGGCGTCGAAGGCTGCCAGAAACACCTTCTGGTTAAGCGGCATGTCAAAGGAGGCTGCGTTATAGCCCAGCGCATAGGGATCCATAACCAGAGAATACAGAAAACTGGTAGTTGGCTTCTCATCGTAATTCTCAAACATCTCCTCACAGATGCCGCTTTCTCTGGCAGCAACTTTTAAAAGTTCCTTGTCATAGAAAGGAATGTCATAATACCCTGCAAGTTTCTGGCCAATCTCTCTTCCTCCGCTTCCATACTGTCTCCCAATTGTGATAATCGTATTCATAACATCACTCCTTTTTATGTCGTCCGGTTTTATCCGGAATTGCAGTTGATGATTCAAGAATATTATACCACAACATGACGAACTTGGATATATTTTTATCTGTTTTTTTGAGCATATTGAACAGCACCAGCGTCAAAACGCCGGATGCTCCTCTGCATATTGCACGGCGGCAGCCACATCTATTTCTATCCGTGCCCGCAGTTCATCCAGGGAGGCAAACTGCATCTCCGGACGGCGGTAGTGAAGGAGCTCCACCTTGATGGTTTTTCCATATATATCTCCGTCAAAATCCACAATATTGGTTTCCACATCTTTGGCGGCATGTTCTTCCACCGTCGGTTTTACTCCCACATTAGTGATGCCGTAGTGGCAGCCTTCTTCCCCGCTGATATAAATACGGGAAATATAGACGCCGTTTGGTGGCATCAGTTTATTTTTATCTGCTTTCTGATTAGCCGTTGGAATCTGGATAGTGCGTCCCAGCGCCTTTCCATGAACAACTTCGCCGATGACTGCGTACGGTCTTCCCAGAAGCCTTGCGGCTTCTTCCATCTCTCCTTTTTCCAGATGCGCGCGAACTCTTGTGCTGCTGACATCTTTATGCTCCATCTGAAGCTTCTCTATGACGATCAGCTCATAGCCGTATTTAGGCGCCAGCTCTTTTAACAGGCCGACATCACCGGATCGTTTTTTCCCAAAACGGAAATCTTTTCCGACTACCACCTTTTTTGCACCGGCTCTTCCCACCAGAATATCCCGGACAAATTCCTCCGGTGTCTGCGCAGCAAATTCCTTTGTAAAAGGATGCTCAATAAGAATGTCAATCTGCATCTCTTCCAGAAGCAGACGCCTTTCTTCTTTTGTGTAAATCTGCTGATAGGATTGGTCGCCGCTCAAAGCAGAACGAGGAGGCATATCAAAGGTAAATACCACACTTTTCAGTCCCTCTGCCTTTTGTTTTTTTATTTCTTCAAATAAAAGCTGATGCCCCCGGTGCAGTCCCTCAAACTTTCCCAGAGCCACCGCTGTATCTTCCAGTTGAAAATCCGGGTCTTTAATGTATTCCATGTCTCTTTCTCCTGATGATAATTTTATCCGTCAATAACACCCGAGTACTGCCTCGGCCGGATCTGAAGATATCCGCACTATATTACGGCATATCAAAAAACAGTTTGTCGGGATGCAATATATCGGATTGCGCTGCTTTCCTGTAAATACCGATAAAATGTCCTTCTTTGTCATATACCCGGTACATACCGGACGCATCGCCCTCCGTTACTGTGCAGGCGTTCCACGGAAGCGGGTTGCCATTATAGAGCTTCTTTTCCGCTTTTGCCGATACGGTCACTGCCGGATAGTCTGCGAAAACAGAATCTATGGAACGAATGTGCTCAAAAAGCGTTCCGGAATCCCGCAAAGATTCCACCTGCTTGAGCGTCAGCGCATCATTTATATCAAAAAACGCCACCTGTGTCCGTGTAAGAGCCGCCATACAGCCACCGCAGCCGGCTTTTTCCCCGATATCCCTGCAGAGACTCCGAATATAAGTCCCCTTGGAACAACGTACAGAAAATGTTACGTACGGAAGACAAACCTCCTGAATATCAATAGAATGGACAGTGACCCGACAGGGTTTTCGTTCAATGACAACACCCTCTCTTGCCAGCTCATAAAGCTTTTTTCCCCGCACTTTTTTAGCGGAGTACATAGGTGGAATCTGTTCGTACTCTCCCACAAAAGAAGAAATGATTTCTCTGACAGATTCTTCATCAATCTTCACCGGTTTTTCTTCCAGAACAGTTCCCGAGGTATCTTCTGTATCAGTGGTCACGCCCAGGCGCAGCGTTGCCTGATACGTTTTATCCCAGTCCCCTATTTTATCACAAAGGCGGGTAGCTTTTCCAAGACATACCGGCAGAACACCCTCTGCATCCGGATCAAGAGTTCCCGTATGTCCGATTTTTTTCTGATGCAGAATACCCCGGAGCTTTGCCACCACATCATGTGAGGTAAAGCCCTTCTCTTTCTTTATGTTCAAAATACCGTTTATCATACATCTTTTCCCTGTTCGAGCTGCTGATCGATCAGCGGAGAAATGCTGTTTACAATATCACGTACATTTCCTTCCACAGTACAGCCGGCTGCTTTCACATGGCCTCCGCCGCCAAATTGTTCCGCAATCTTTCTAACATCAACTTTTCCGTTAGAACGGAGGCTGACCTTAAACTGTCCTTCTGTCTTTTCGTATAGAAACAGGGCGCATTCCACTCCTTCTGTCACCCGAAGCTGATCGATAACTCCATCCAGATCTCCACTCTCAATACCGTAAAAGTCCATATCTTTTTTCTTTATGGCTGAAAAAATAATACGGCCATCCAGAAGAAGGATGCTCTCCATCAGAGCACGTCCCAGAATCTGATTCTGAATGTATGTCTTTTTATAAAAAGTCTCGTCGATAATAAAATCCGGACGCACTCCTTTGTCAATCAATGCTCCCGCAATTTCCATAACTTTTCTGGTAGTGTTGCTGTGTTTAAATACCCCTGTGTCATGCACGATGCCCAGATACAGGCACTGTGCCGTGTCAAAAGAAATCTTTTTTTCCTCAAGAATATCATACAGAATCTCACAGGTAGAAGAAGCGTCGGCATCAATAAACCGCAAATCACCAAATCCCTGATTACTGATGTGATGATCCACGCATATGGTGAATCGGGCTTCTTCAAAAAGTTCCTGAAATGCGCCGAGGCGTTCCTTGTCTGAACAATCCAGCGAAAAATAGAGATCGTAAGGCTCTTCCTCCGTTTTTTCCTGCATAATATGATCTGCATACGCTAAAAAACGGAACTTTTCACTGATTGGTTCCAAAAGAATATCCACCTTTTTTTTCGGATCCAGATCAAGAATATAAGCGCAAAGTCCAAGGCAGGCGCCGACGCAGTCGCCATCCGGGTTGATGTGCCCGGAAATAGCGATGCGTTCTGCCTCTTTGATCTTGCGGTGAAAGAGACTCACCGCCTGCCTGGTTATTTTTTTATTGGAAGTCACAGTCAGGCCTCCTCCCCATTTGCTTTCTCTCTCTCATGCATCTCTGCGTTGATCATGTCGATTTTTTTCGACATATTTACTCCATACGCGATGGATTGATCCAGAATAAACCGGATATCCGGCGTATTGCGCAGATTAATGCTGTGGGCCAGCTCCCTTTTGATATACCCGTGGGCATTTTTCAGTCCCTCCAGTGTACTCTCCTGCTCCTCTTCGGAGCCAAGAACGCTGATATACGCCTTGCAGGTCTTTAAATCAGGAGCCACCTCTACGGCAACGACCGTTGTCATGGCAGAGATGCGGGGATCTTTGATTTCCCTTGAAATAATGCGGCTCAGTTCCCGCAATACCTCGGAGTTTATCCGGGTATTTTTTACACTGTTTTTTCTCATATTTCAATATCTCCTGTCAGTTTTCTTTTTTATCTCGGAACTTCCTCCATCACAAAGGCTTCAACCTGGTCGCCTTCTTTGACATCGTTGTATTTTTCAAATACAAGACCACATTCGAATCCTGATTTTACTTCTTTCACATCGTCCTTAAAACGTTTTAAAGATGCAAGAGTTCCTTCGTAGATTACAATGCCGTCCCGGACAATTCGGGTCTGGGAGCTTCTTGTAATCTCTCCGTCTGTCACATAACAACCGGCGATAGTTCCTACGCCGGAAGCTTTATAAATCTGGCGGACTTCCAGATGTCCGGTCACTTTCTCTCGGAATACCGGATCCAGCATACCTTTCATAGCCGCCTCAATATCTTCAATAGCGTTGTAGATAACACGATACAGACGCATGTCGACTTTTTCTCTCTCCGCTACGGATTTAGCCATGGCATCCGGGCGGACATTAAAACCGATGATAATGGCGTTGGACGCAGAAGCAAGCGTTACGTCAGACTCATTGATCGCGCCGACGCCGCCATGGATCACCTTAATCATAACCTCCTCATTGGAAAGCTTGGTGAGGCTCTGTTTCACTGCTTCCACGGAGCCCTGTACATCTGCTTTCACAACAAGATTCAGCTCTTTTACATTACCGGCCTGAATCTGATCAAACAGGTCATCCAGAGACAGCTTGCTCTTCGTTTCCTCCAGCATCTTCTCTCTGCTGTATGCCACAAAAGCTTCTGCCGTAGTACGGGCTTCTTTCTCATTGTCATGAGCCATCATGACCTCGCCGGAAAATGGCACATCGTTTAATCCGAGAATCTCCACAGGTACGGATGGGCCTGCAGATTTCACCCGGTTTCCTTTATCATCCAGCATCGCACGGACACGTCCGTAGGCGTGACCAATATTGATGCAGTCTCCTACGCGCAGAGTACCTTTCTGAATCAGGATGGTCGCCACCGGACCGCGTCCTTTATCAAGTTTCGCCTCGATAACAAGCCCCCTTGCCTTTCGGTTCGGATTGGCTTTCAGCTCCATCACTTCCGCTGTCAGAGAAATCATTTCCAGAAGTTCCTGAATACCTTCACCGGTCTTTGCGGATACCGGAACAAATACGGTGCTGCCGCCCCAGTCCTCGGCGATCAGACCATACTCGGTGAGCTCCTGTTTTACTCTTTCTACGTTGGCGCCTTCTTTATCGATCTTGTTGACAGCCACGATAACCTCGACCTCTGCGGCTTTCGCATGGTTGATGGCCTCAACGGTCTGCGGCATCACGCCGTCGTCAGCCGCTACCACGAGAACGGCGATATCTGTCGCCTGTGCTCCACGAAGACGCATGGAAGTGAACGCCTCATGTCCCGGCGTATCCAGGAAGGTGATTTTCTCATCGTTGATGTTTACCACGTAAGCACCGATATGCTGGGTGATTCCTCCGGCCTCGCCCTCAGTCACGTGGGTGGAACGAATGGCATCCAGCAGTGAAGTTTTACCGTGGTCAACGTGACCCATAACGCAGACAACCGGCGGACGGCCCACCAGAGTGCTCTCATCGTCCTCTTCCTCTTTGAGAAGCTCCTCGATCACATCCACCTGTACCTCTTCCTCAGCGATACAGTTGTACTCCAGAGCAATCTCCGCCGCCTCGTCAAAAGTAAACTCGGTATTGATAGTAACCATCTGTCCTGCCAGGAACAGCTTCTTAATGATTACCGCAGGGGTTACTTTACATGCCTCAGCCAGCTCTTTTAATGAAACCGGGTTCGGCAGGGTAATATTACGGATAACCTCTTCCTTTGGCTCCTCCTGTTTTACCGGCTGCTGGATCACAGGCTGTTTGCCTTTATTTTTATTCCGTTTCTGGTTATTGTTATTATTAAAGTTATTATTCCGGTTATTATTCCGGCGGTTGTTGCGGCCGCCGCGTGAATCTCTAGAATCTTCATTCCTGTTCTGATTCTCCCGACTGTGTTCTCTGTTAATGTCGTGACGGTTTTCTTTCCCGTTTCTTGTTTCCTTTGCATTGATTGGCGTATCTCCGCCCAGCATGGATTTATTGCGGTTTTTTCTGTCGTTATTCCGGCGATTTCCGTCACCGCCACGGTTATTCTGGCTGCGACCGCCGTCATTACCCCGACCGCCCTGATTGCGGCCGCCATCGCGGTTTCCGCGATTACCTTCGTTATTCCGGTTATTATTGCGGTTGTCATTACCACGGCCATTGCGGTTTACGTCGCCGCGGTTATCCCGGCCGCCGTCCTGACGGCGATTGCCGCTGCGATTATTTCTGTCGCCGCGATTGTCATTTTTTCCGTCACCGCGATTGTCCCGGCCGCTGCGGTTTCCATCATTATTTCTTCCGTTATCATTATTGCGGCCGCCGCGGTTTTGCTGCGGTTTTTCCTTCGCTTCCTCTCTGCGTTTTCCATGTTCTGCCACGGTCTTCTCCTGTGCCGGAGCAGCTTTTTTCTCCGCGCCGGACGGCTGGAAGACTCCCTTTAATTTTGAAACATTTTCCTCTGTAACTGTGCTCATATGGCTCTGTACTTCTACTCCCTGCTGCTTTAATGCAGCAATGACTTCTTTACTGCTTTTATTATATAACTTTGCTACTTCATGTACTCTCATTTTTGGCATCCGCTACACCTCCATATTTAGATTAATTTTTTTCAACACTGCCTTTGCAAAACCTTCATCTAAGATACAGATGGAAGCCCTGTATGCTTTCCCGATCCAATGCCCTAATTCCTCTTTTGTGCCAAAGACCACAAGGGGTACTTTGTAATAATCACACATATTTTTAAACATTTTTTTCGTATTGTCGGAGGCATCTTCCGCCACAATCACCAGCCGCCCGCGGCCGGACTTCACAGCTTTTTCTGTTGAAAACTCGCCGCTCTCAATCCTGCCGGCCCTCGCGGCCATTCCCAGCATGGATAATACTCTGTCTCTCTGTGTCAAATTGCTTCAACTCCTCCTCTAAACGATGATAGATTTCTTCTGGAATGGCAATTTTCAGGGAACGTTCCAGTCCTTTTGAACGCTTTGCTTTCTGAAGACACCCGGTGGAAAAACAAAGATAAGCCCCACGGCCGTTTGTCTTGCCATTCACATCAAGGAGAACTTCGTTTTCCGGCGTTTTAATAACGCGTATCAATTCTTTTTTCGGCTTCATTTCCCGACAGCCCACACACTGTCTTAACGGTATCTTTTTTCCCATACTCTGTCACCAGTCAGTCATTCTTATTCTTCGAACTTCTTTTCTTCAGACTCATTGTCCGCAGCGGTCTCGTCGTAATCCTCGTCGCCGTACTCGTCGCTGTCAGCTTCGTCATACCCGTCGTCCGCATACTCATCACTGTCTGCATCATAATTGTCATCAGCGTAATCGTCTGCGCCGTCGTAGTTCTCTGCGCCGTCAGCGGCTTCATCTGCGTACTCATCAGAATCATCCATATCGTCAAAGGAATCGTCAAAATCCAGCTCTTCCTGCAGCTCGGCTGCCTGACTCTCGCTCTTGATATCGATCTTGTATCCAGTCAGCTTCGCAGCCAGACGGGCGTTCTGTCCCTCTTTACCGATGGCAAGGGAAAGCTGATAATCCGGAACAACCACGCGGGCGCTCTTCTCCTCTGTATCAACGTCCACAGAAACAACGTTAGAAGGGCTTAACGCATTTTCAATCAGAACAGCCGGATCATCGCTCCATGTGATAATATCGATCTTCTCGCCCTTTAAGTCGTTGACGATGGCATTGACACGGGCGCCGTTGATACCAACGCAGGCACCGACCGGATCCACATTCGGGTCGTTGGACGCCACCGCGATCTTAGTACGTGAGCCGGCCTCCCTGGCTATGCTCTTAATCTCCACAGTTCCGTCATAAACTTCTGCAACCTCTTTTTCAAAGAGACGTTTTACCAGTTCCGGATGCGTTCTTGACACAAGAATCTTCGGTCCTTTGTTAGTATCCTTTACCTCTATAATATATAACTTAATCCGGTCTGTCGGATGGAAGACCTCACCTTTCACCTGCTCTTTCTCGGTGAGCACGGCGTCAGTCTTGTCATCCAGACTGATGCAGATGTTCTTTCCATTATACCGCTGTACCACACCGGTCACGATATCTTTCTCTTTATGGGAGAAATGTTCAAAAAGGACTCTCCGCTCTTCTTCTTTGATCTTCTGGACAATAACGCTTCTGGCGTGCTGGGCAGCAATACGTCCGAAATTCTTCGGAGTCACCTCGATGTTTACCACATCTCCCAGATCATAATGGAAATCCCTCATCTTTGCGTCTTCAAGACTGATCTCTGTGGCCGGATCTTCCACTTCTTCCACAACTGTCTTCTCCACGAAAACAGAAATATCTCCGGTTTCTCTGTCCATATTGACCTTCACGATGGCATTTTTTCCAAAGTCTCTGTTACAGGCTGCCACCAGCGAATCCTCGATTGCCTGCATGATCACTTCTTTTTCGATATTTTTCTCTTTCTGTAACTGATTAAGAGCATCGATTAATTCACTCATTTTGTCGTATCCTCCTGCTATACGTATCGTCAGAAATCAATGGCCAGACGTATGGCCGCAATATCACTTCTGTTTATAACCACATCCCCGCCGTCCGTGGCAAGGGTCACTGTCTCTTCCGTAAAATCCTTGAGAATCCCCTCGAATTCTTTCTGTTTATCAACGGCTTTGTACAGCTTACATTCCACCTTTTCTCCCAGACTCCGTCTGAAATCTTTATCTTTCTTAAGCTGTCTGCCCAGTCCCGGAGAGCTTACTTCCAGAATATACGGGTCTTTGATAAAGTCCTCCTCATCCAGTTTCTGCTCCAGTGCACGGCTGATGAGTACACAGTCATCAATAGTAATGCCGCCTTCCTTGTCTGCATAGACCCGCAGATACCAGTTGGCGCCTTCCTTTACATATTCTACATCGACAAGCTCAAAATCATTCTCATCAATGATCGGCGCCGCCAATTCTTCTGCTCTTGCAACAATCTCTGTTCTTTTCATGTTGATCTCACCTCTTTCCACACAAACAATAAGAGTGGGCCTGTGCCCACTCTTATCATCTACCGTTATCCTCTATACTATAACACCGATATTTTGATTAAGCAAGTATTTTTTTCTATTATTTGCCTGCATCCGTAATTTGTGACTTAATGTCTTTGCGCCAGCTCATCTGTAATATCCTTCCATGTGACGCCCCTGTCCGCCATGAGTACCATCATATGATAAAGAAAATCACAGATCTCGTATTTCAATTCTTCGGCGTCCGGATTCTTGGATGCGATCACAATCTCCGTCGCTTCCTCTCCGACCTTTTTAAGAATCTTGTCGATTCCCTTGTCAAACAGGTAGTTGGTGTAAGATCCTTCCTTCGGATGCTCTTTCCGGTCCAGGATCGTGGCAAACACATCCTCGAAGACAGCCAGCGGATTGCGGTCGTCATATTCCTTCCGGACAAGTTCTTTAAAGAAACAGGTACGGCTGCCTGTATGGCAGGCTGCCCCAATCTGCGCCACCTTCGCCAGAATCGTATCATTGTCGCAGTCAAGCGTCAGTGATTTCACATACTGATAGTGACCGGAGGTGTCGCCTTTGGTCCAAAGCTCCTGCCGGCTGCGGCTGTAGTAAGTCATCTTGCCGGTGGCAATGGTCTTCTCAAAGGATTCCTTTGTCATGTAAGCAAGCATCAGCACCTCTCCGGTTTTATAGTCCTGGGTGATGACTGGAATCATGCCGTCACTGTTTAATTTAAAGTCCTCAAAAGCAATGGCCGTCTCAAAGGTGTTAACCGGGAGCTTTTGTGTTTTCAAATATTGTTTTATCTCCATGAAATCCGATACCTTCTCCGGGCATCCCAGCACCACTCCCGACGCCATGCTCATTTTCAGCAGATCCGCCGTAACAACAGCATCCACAGTCTCAGCCATGATAAAGACCGGCACGTCAAGCTTTACTTTCAGGAAATCCGCTGCCTGGACATAACTGCTGTCCATAAAGTCTCCGGCCAGTACGATACCGCCGAAGCCTTCCTCTTCCACCGCTTTTCTGGAGCGGAGCAGACAAGATTCCATATCCGGCGAATTACCCATCTCCAGATACAGATAGATTCTGTCAGCCCCGAACCGGTCGGAAGCTTCCTTCACCGCGTCAAGATTATCTTCGCTTTCTGTCTTTATGAACACTCTCTTCGCACCGGCGTAGATCATTTTCTTCACGTCCTCAAAACGTTTCACTTTCGCACAGACATTCAGCGGGATATCGGCGCTGCGGCAGATGGCCTGCATGATTTTTATGTCTTCTTCTTTTCCTTCTTCAAAGGACTGCGCGTCATAATAATACAGTTCATCGGCGCCGCAATTGTCAAAGTACCGGGCTGTTTCTTCTGTCTGCTCCGGACTGGCGTCCGCCGGCATCCGTGCAATCAATTTAATATATTCCATCGTACATTTCCTCCGTATCAATTAAAGGGAACCTTTCGTGGACAGCACATCAGTGATCCGGCTGTCATAGGACACCGCCTCATCAAGAGCCTTGGCGAAAGCCTTGAAAGCCGCTTCCATGATGTGGTGGTTGTTCACCCCGTGCATCAGTTTCAAGTGCAGATTCATGGCAGCGCTGTAAGACACCGCATAGAAAAACTCCCGCACCATCTCTGTGTCAAATCCGCCGACCTTTTCCACTGTAAACGGCAGGTCGCAGACCAGATACGGCCGTCCGGACAGATCCACCGCAGAGAGCACCAGCGTCTCATCCATGGGCAGAAGGAAATTACCGTAGCGGCGGATGCCCTTCTTATCTCCGGCAGCCTCCGCGATGGCCTGGCCCAGCACGATGCCGGTATCCTCGATGGTGTGATGGCAGTCCACTTCCAGATCTCCCTCCACATGACAGGTCAGGTCAAAAAAACCATGGCGGGCAAAACTGTTCAGCATATGGTCAAAAAATCCGATGCCCGTATGGATATCTGCCTGTCCGCTGCCATCCAGATTCAGATCCATGACGATCTTTGTCTCTTTGGTTATTCTCTCAATATGCGCCCGTCTCTCACTCATTGCCCTCTTCCTCCTCAAAACGAACAGCGATGGAATTGGCGTGAGCCGTCAGATGTTCCGCCTTGGCAAATGTTTCGATATCTTTGTGGATTGGCTGGAGCGCTTCCTTTGAATAGTAAATGATACTTGATTTCTTGATGAAATCGTCCACGCTCAACGGGGAGAAGAACTTCGCCGTGCCGTTGGTCGGCAGCACGTGATTCGGCCCCGCAAAGTAATCGCCCAGCGGCTCGGAGCTGTAAGAGCCAAGGAAGATGGCTCCCGCATTGCGGATTTTTGTCATCACTTCAAACGGATTGGCTGTGACGATCTCCAGATGTTCGGAGGCAATGTTGTTGGTCACCTCAATGGCCTCTTCCATGGTGTCCGCCACCAGCATGTAGCCGAAATTATCCAGAGACTTCCGGATGATGTCTGCCCGGGACAGAGTCTGTAAGAATCCTTCAATCTCTTTTTCCACCTGAGCGGCCAGTTCTTCGCTGGTGGTCACCAGTATGGCGCTGGCCAGCTCGTCATGCTCCGCCTGGGAAAGCAAATCCGCCGCCACAAAACGTGGGTTGGCAGTCTCATCGGCAAGTACCAGAATCTCACTTGGTCCCGCGATGGAATCAATACTCACATGACCGTACACAGCTTTCTTGGCAAGAGCCACGTAAATGTTTCCAGGTCCCACGATCTTGTCCACTTTGGCGATGGATTCCGTGCCGTAAGCCAGAGCCGCGATGGCCTGAGCGCCTCCTACCTTATATACGTGGGTCGCTCCCGCCTCGTGAGCCGCCACCAGTGTCGCCGGCGTCACTTCACCGTTCTTGTCCGGCGGCGTCACCATGACGATCTTCTCCACGCCTGCCACCTGGGCCGGCACGATATTCATAAGAACCGAAGACGGATACGCCGCTTTTCCGCCAGGCACATACACGCCCACGGAAGCCAGAGCCGTTACCTTTTGTCCGAGGATCGTTCCGTCCGGTTTGGAATCAAACCAGCTGTACTGTTTCTGTTTCTCATGATATTCACGGATGTTGGCGAGGGATTTGCGAATGACTCCTACCAGCTCGTCGCCCACCTTTTCATAAGCGGCGGCGATCTCCTCCTCCGTCACCTGCAAAGTCTCCGGCGTCAGCCTGCAGCCGTCAAACTTCTCCGTGTAGCCGAACAGCGCTTCGTCCCCCTTCGCCTTCACAGCGTCAAGAATCTCCTGCACACTGTCCGCGTAGGAGTCGTACTGATTGGGACTTCTTTTGAGCAGGTCGCTCAATATATTTTCCGTCGTCTGCTTATCTATCTTTACAACTCGCATTGTTTTCCTCCACATTATTATTTCTTTTTTCTTATACCGCCTTTAACGCCCGCAGATCCTGGATCAGCTTGCGGATCCGCTCCTGCTCCATTTTGAGACTTACCTGATTGACCACCATCCGGGCGGAAAGGGAACAGATCTCTTCCAGCACCTCAAGGCCGTTGGCACGGAGCGTGGAGCCGGTCTCCACGATATCCACGATTACCTCAGAAAGGCCCACGATCGGCGCCAGCTCCACGGAACCATTCAGTTTGATGATCTCCACAGTCTGAAACTTCTTATTATAGAAGTAATCCTTGGCGATGTGCGGATACTTGGACGCCACGCGAATCAGCTCTCCGTGTTTGAGCTTCTCTCTGGCGGACGCCGGGCCGCAGACGCACATACGGCACTTTCCAAATCCCAGATCCATCACCTCATAAAGATTCCTTCCCTCTTCCAGAATCGTGTCCTCACCGACAACGCCGATATCCGCCGCGCCGTACTCCACATAGGTCGGCACGTCCGACGCCTTTGCCAGAAAAAACTTGAGCTTCAGCTCTTCATTGACAAAAATCAGCTTTCTCGTATCTTTATCTTTCATGGCCTCGCAGGTGATTCCCAGCTCCTCAAACATGGCCATGGTCGTTTTTGCCAGACGCCCTTTCGCCAGGGCAAATGTTAAATACCGCATTCTAGTACTCCCTCCTGAAATTAGTCAGACTGGTCTGTGCCACTCTGCCGGCAGAAAAATCATGGATGATCAGCGCATCCCCGTCCAGGACAAACACCGCCCGGGCGCCCTGCGCTTTCGCGAAGGAAATATAATCCCCTGCCTGCTGGTCTTCCTTCATGCAGATGCACTCCAGCTTATCTCCGCCGGTTCGCATTTCCATGGCAAGACCGATGGCCGTCGACATATCCTTTCTATTATAAAGGAGTACGGAATACTCAAATTCACGGATGGAAACCGGGATATTCTGCCTGTCCAGAGCAGAAAGCATATCATCCACCAGAATGGTAAAACCGATGGCCGGTGCATTTTTACCAAACTGCATGAGCAGATTGTCATACCGGCCTCCTTTTCCGATGGCGTCTCCGGTTCCGTAAGTATATCCTCTGAAAATAATGCCTGTGTAGTAATCAAAATGATTGACCATGCCAAGGTCAAAGCTTACATATTTCTCGTAGCCGTAATGACAGATCACCTCATAGACCTGCTCCAGACGCTCGATGGCTGCCTGGCATCTCGGATTCACCGTCAGCTTTTTCGCCTGCTCAAGCATGGACACGTCTCCGTACAGCTCGTTATATTCCAGCAAAATATTCCGGTAGCAGTCCTTCATAGGCAGATCCGCCAGCAGAAGTTCCATACCCAGAGAATTCTTATTCTCAATATATTCATGGATCTGCGCCTTTACCTCGTCGGATACGTCCAGCGCCTCCATGATTCCTCTGTAAAACTCACTCTGACCGATATCAATACGGAAATCATTCAGGCCGGCTTCCAGGAAACAGTCGATCATCATGACGATGGCCTCGGCGTCCGCCTCCGGCGAATCGTCGTTGATATACTCGGCGCCCAGCTCTGTCTTCTCCGCCAGCTTACCCTGATAACTTCTGTTATTAAGAAATGTATTGCCCACATAAGAAAGCCGCAGCGGAAATGTACAGTCGCTGTAATATTTTGCCACGCTTCTGGCGATGGACGGCGTCATATCCGGCCGCAGCACCAAAGTATTATTATCCCTGTCAAAAAACTTGAACATCTCCCGGGAGCTCACCGTTCCCGTATCACTGTTAAATATATCAAAAAACTCGAAGGCCGGCGTCTCGATATCCTGATAGCCGTAAAGCGCCAGCACCTGATGCAGTCTGCGCTCCAGCGCTGTCTTCTTCTTACATTCAGAATTATAAATATCTCTGACGCCCTCCGGGGTGTGAAGTAATTTTTCCTTCATAAATAAAAGTCTCTCCCTGTCTAAACATTTTACTTTATCGCAATGCAGTGGTAACGCAGCGATGCAATCTCGATTATACCTTTCTTCCTCCCGCTTGTCAATCTTTTTATCGTCTGCCAGTCGGGATTTTGTTAGCTGCCAACTGGGATTTCGGCTGGGATTTACCGGTCTGGATTCCTTTTACCGGCAGCCGGCGCAGCTTTTATAAATCAAGATCCTGCGGTTCATTTCCATATTCTATATCATCCAGATGCCCGGCAGCTCCGTACATGTCGCGGCCAACCACTTTCTTCTCTTCCCGTTCTTTCTCAATGAGATTACTGAGCATTCGTTTCACTTCCACCGAGTGAGCGATATTTTCCAGCCGGATCAGCGGTGTGGACTGGTCCTTCGTATTCATCTCAATGGTCCCCGTTCCAAAAATCCTCTGCGCGAGACTCCTCGTCAGGCTGATATCCGTGATCCGGTACAGCAGACACTCGTCTTCTCTCGAGGAAAGCAGCCCGGAATTAATATACAGTCTGCCGTCCCCCACGGAATACTTTGTAAAACTGATTGGAAACCACAGATGATGCTTCCGGTCCTGCCAGATTATATTACTGCCAATCTCACGAATTTCTCCGTTTTCTATCTTACTCATAGCTCTTTGCTCCTTTCTGTCCGTACATACAATGCCATCCGGCACGGGATTGTTTTATAGTACCACAGCAGAAAATCTATGTCAAAAAATAGTACCCTGCTCCAGGCACTAATACAACCAAAGAAACAGGGACAAAGCCCCTGAAACTCTGTCCCTGTTTCCTCCTGCATACTCGTCACCTTTTTCTTTTTGCTGTGCAATTATTCACTTTCCTTCGCATATCTCCCCAGCCACGCATAAGACAGTAAACCACCAATGATATACAAGATCATATCATCAATATCAATGCTCCGGTACAGATATCCCAGAAACAAACTAACCACAGCCTGGATTCCTTCCGCCATAACAGCAAAAGTCAAAAGCCATTTAATATATGCGCGTAAACTATACAGACGCATATACCATCCCAACACGCTCATAAGAAAGAAAAACAAAAGAATATTCCCACAAATCTGAGAGAGTGCTGTTCCAATCATGCCGTCCCTTACCGCCGAAATAATATATCCAGCTATGGTTTTAAAGGGAATTATGTTGATGCCAGCGAAACCTAGCTCATCCTGCGACAGCGGCAGCGGAAAAAGCAGCACGGTTAAAAAAACAATGAATGTGGCTGCCATTGCCAGAAACTTTATAATTTCCGACACATCCCATCTGAAATGTTCTGCCAACGCCGTTACCAGGCATATTGTTAATATGACAAAAAATAAAATACCAAAAACAAGATTTAAAATCATCTTCCCCTCCAAATTAACTTATATTTATCTCATATATATCTGCCGCATCATTTTATATACGTTCCATTTTACTCCTGAAGAATTCCGGAATTTTTGATCCACTCCACAATAATCTCTTCCGGCTGTTCCGACATGATAGTAAATATGTATCCATCCTTTTCAAAGAAAATCGAATTATCCCGGCCGCTGGATACAGAGTAGGCTTCTGTGCCGTTCAGATCGATTTTTCTTTTGTATCCCTCTTCTTCATTGCACGTGATAGTCACCGTATATATCGATGCGTCATGCTGCATGAAATGCAAATTATTTTCTTCTTTATTCTGGTACCATACTGTATACATTCTGCTTTCCGGTTCTTCCGTCTCATTCACCAAATGATACCCTTCCGGCACGTTCTTCCATCTATAAGCACGAAACGGCTGTTCGTCATCTGCGCTATTTCCTTCTGCTGCATTCTCATTTTTAGCTCCTTCAATGGAAACGCCGTTTGAGGAAAACTGAATACTCAGTTTCCTTAACCCCTCCCGCACATCTTCACTGGCAAGTGCCGCGGCAGATGCCAGCACCATTAAAAGTACAGCCACCAAAATATAACGACTTCCCGCAAATATATGGTGTTTCTCTCTTTTTTTTCTGGATTTTTGCAGTTTTTGCAGGAACGAAACTTTTTCATTTCCGAAAATGTGCGTATTCTCCTGCAGTAATCTCTGCATTTTCTCCTCAAACTGCGGTGTAAATGTATGATACTTGTTTTGCATCTCTGTGTCAAGATTATCCAATTCCCTCTCCGCAGCCATACATACAGCCTCTTTTAAAATATGCTCATCCAACATCTGTTTTTTCATCTTTCATACCCCATTTCTGTCATTTTCTTTCTAAGCTGCTCCTTCGCTCTTCGTGCAACCTGTCTCACATAATCAGGCCTGATCTGAAGCAGAGCTGCAATCTCTTTTACTTTCATTTCATTATAATATTGCAGATACAGCACCTCTTTATATGGATACGAGAGCTGACAGACCAGATCAGCTATCAATGCCTTTTGCTCCTGCCCGATCAGTTCAGCCTCAGGCCCCGATTCTCCCGGAACACGTACATCATCTTCGTCACAATAAGGGGCCACCCGCTTCTGCTTTTCCAGCAGATCAAAACAATGATGTTTCAGTGCCGTGAGTATATAATTCCATGTCCGGCGGCTTTGCACATTGTCAAGTTTGTCCATATGCTTTGTCAGGGACAAAAAGGTCTCATGAACCATGTCCTCCGCGGATACTTCATTGCCCGTGATGCGAAAAGCAATCTGATACATCTTTTGTACGTACATTTCATATAATGTTTGAAATGCCGCCTTTTCCTCCGGCGTGTCCAGCAATTCCAGGTAAGCAATCATAGTTACATCTCTCCTCCGCATCTGATAATTCCTTTAAAAGGTATTTTTTTCTGTAAATCTATCTGTTTTGAAAACAGACGTTCGCAGGCCTGCAGCGTTTTTATCTGCTTTCATATATGAAACGGTTTTGCAGGCGTTTTGTGACAGATTTTTTGTATTTTTTTCAAATTAATAAATTTTTTTCATTTCCAAAATGTCCGCACGGATTTACCGGATATATCATCCACTCATCCACGCAAAAGAAACAGGGACAAAGCCCCTGAAACTCTGTCCCTGTTTACAATTTGATATTTCAATCAAAATTATTGTGCATCTGCTCCGCAGAAAACCACGCCTCTATCCTGGCAATTGGCACATCAACAATCTCGGCTATCAGCTCCACCGGATAATTCATGCAGCGCAGCCGAAAAGCGGTTTCTCTGGCCTTTTTGGCTTCACCTCTTGCTTCACCATGAGCCGCAACCTCTTCCTGTAATTTCTTTTTGTGAATGGTATTGTTTTATTTTATCATAATTCAGAAGGTATAAAAATAGAATATTTTCACAATTCCGCTTCTTTTGACATCCTCCTTCCGTCTATGGTATAGTACATAAGGATTTTTGCCTTTTGGCAGAGCTTTCGTAAAAATGTACTGCAAGCCGGTGCATTTCTCAGGAAATGTACCGGGCGCCGCAGTTTTCACAGGAGGAATATATATGGCTTTTGACGGAATTGTCATTTCCAATATTGTTTATGATATGAATCGTCTGCTTACCGGCGGGCGTATCTATAAAATTTATCAGCCGGAGGCCGATGAGCTGCTGCTGGTTGTAAAGAATCAGAAGGAAACGTACCGGCTGCTGCTGTCGGCCAGCGCCAGTCTGCCGCTGGTCTATTTTACGCCGGATAATAAGGCGAACCCGCTGACCGCGCCGAATTTTTGCATGCTGCTGCGGAAGCATATCAGCAACGGACGGATCACGGGGGTGGGCCAGCCGGGCATGGAACGAATCATGGAGATATCCATCGAACATCTCAATGAGCTGGGAGATCTGTGTCAGAAGAAGCTGGTCGTTGAGATCATGGGCAAGCACAGCAACATCATCTTTCTCGATGACGCGGGAATGATCATCGACAGCATCAAGCACATTTCCCATCAGATCAGCTCTGTGCGTGAAGTTCTTCCGGGGCGGACTTACATGGCGCCGCCGGTGCATGACAAGGTGTCCCTTGATGCCGTCACTCCGGAGTGGATGGAGCGTGTTCTGCTGAAAAAAGCTTCCACCGTGCAAAAGGGTATCTATACCAGTCTTTCCGGCATCAGCCCGGTGTTTGCCAGCGAGCTTTGTTACCGGACGGGTATCGACGGCAGCGCCGCCATGGCGTCCCTCTCGCCGGAAGAACAGACCGCCCTTTACGGAGAGCTCGTCCGTCTGCGGACGCAGATCGAGGAGCACCAGTATCAGCCGAATATCGTTTATCAGGGCAAGGCGCCGGTGGAATTTGCCAGCCTGCCGTTTACCATGTATCCGGATATGGAGACGAAGAACTTTGATTCTATCTCTGAGGTGCTGCGCACCTTCTATTCGGAAAAAGAAGTGGTGACAAGAATCCGTCAGAAGTCCACCGACCTGCGCCGGATCGTCTCCAACGCCATCGAGCGGACTGCCAAGAAATATGATCTGCAGAGAAAGCAGCTGTCAGATACTGATAAAAAAGAGAAATATAAGATTTACGGAGAGCTGCTCCACACCTACGGTTACGAGGCGCAGCCGGGGCAGAAGGAGCTGACCTGCGTCAACTATTATGACGGGCAGGAGATCACCATTCCTCTGGATCCGCAGCTTGACGCCATGGAAAATGCAAAGAAATATTTTGATCGTTACGGAAAGCTCAAACGGACCTACGAGGCGCTCTCCACCCTCGTGGAAGAAACCCGTGCAGAGCTTCTCCATCTGGAGTCCATCAGCAATGCTCTGGAGATTGCCCGGGACGAAAATGACCTTGCCATGATCAAGGAAGAGCTGATGGAATATAATTATGTAAAACGCCACGGTCAGAACCGCGGCAAAAAGAAAAACAAGGCCAAAAGCAAGCCGTTCCATTACATTTCCTCGGACGGCTTCCATATGTACGTGGGAAAAAATAACTTCCAGAACGAAGAGCTGACATTCAAGTTTGCCAACGGCAAAGACATGTGGTTCCACGCCAAAAAAATGGCCGGCTCCCACGTGATCGTCAAGCTGGAGACAGCCTCGGAGCTGCCGGACCGCACCTATGAGGAGGCCGCCCGCCTGGCAGCCTACTATTCCAAGGGCAAAGACGCCCCGAAGGTGGAGGTGGACTACACTGAACGACGGAATCTAAAAAAACCGCCGCAGGCAAAACCGGGCTTCGTGATCTACCACACCAACTACTCCATGACCATTGAGCCGGACATCAGCGGAATCCAGGAAATATCATAGAAAGACTGTCGACATGGCTTTATCATAAAGCATATGTTCCTCCTGTTACAACATCCTGTATCGTTCTGCCTTATAGCCCTGTCTTTTCTCCGCCTCTTCCACCTGCGCCAGCATGGCCGGAATGTCCCGGTTTAACGTGCCTTTTAACGCCAGGTAGTTGGAAGCGTGATTGGCGCGGTAAATGGTTCCCTCGGAGTCCACATGGCTGAGAAACAGTTTCGTCTCTTCCATCACATCGTCCGGCGTGAGGAGAGTCATGCTGCCGGCGCGAATCTCGGAAAGAATCGGCGCGCCCTTCTCCAGCATCAGCGTCAGGAATCCCAGATATTCCGGTTTCATGGCAGAGACCAGACGGGCCGACTCCAGCGCGTGTTCTTTCAGGCGTTCCCTGCCGCCCAGACCCGAAATGAGGGTGAGGGACAGCTTTATGCCGCACCGTTTCAGCTTCTCTGCCGCCTGTATCATCTGTTCCACTGTCACATCTTTTTTCACGTGAGTGAGTATCACCGGGTCGCCGGTCTCCGCGCCCACATAGACCATGGAAAGCCCTTCCTTTTTCAGCAGCGCAAGCTCCTCGTCTCCTTTCCGCAGAATATCCTGCACTGTAGCGTAAGCTGTGATCCGCTGACAAAATGGGAATTTTATCTTTATATATCTTAGGATATCCAGCAAATCTTCCGTTTTCAGTACAAGAGCATCGCCATCTGCAAGGAAGATACGCAGCGGCAATTCCCCGTATATTTCGGACATTTCATCCAAATCCAGCAACACTTCTTCTTTATGGCGGATACGGAACTTCTTATCTTTATACATATTGCAGAACGTGCAGCGATTGTGACTGCATCCGACAGTCACCTGAATAATCAGGCTGCGTGCCTCACTGGGAGGACGGTAAATATTTCCTTCGTATCTCATTTTTTACTCCTTTTATTTCTTTTTACCCATTATATTTGACAACGAAATTATTGTGAACTACCCATTGCCTAAAGTCATTGAGTTTCCTGCTTCATCAACCTCGTAACCTACTATCTCCACAGGCGTTGATTCGGGCAGTCCCTGCCCTACGTATTTTTTATGCTATCTGACGTAATCCTTCGGCTAATATATTTTTCGCCGCATTTATATCTCTGTCATGCATTTCTCCGCATTTTGGACATACCCACTTCCTTACAGATAGATTTTTTATGTCCCTGTTCTGATAACCGCAAACGGAACATAACTGGCTACTGGCATAATATGTGTCTATTTTTATGTACCTTCTTCCGTTCCATTTTGCCTTATACTCTAATTGCCTTGTCAGTTCATAACCACGATACATCTATTATGGATTTTGCCAGATGATGATTTTTTACCATATTTTTTATCCGCAGATTCTCAGAGACTATCACTTGGTTCTCGCTGATGATCTCATGGGTTATCCTATGCAAATGATCCTTTCTTATATTTGTGATTTTCTCATGGCATAACGCTATTTTTTTCTTTGTCTTATAATAATTACTGCTGCCTTTTTCTTTATGTGCCAGCTGCCTTTGCAATTTTGCTAGTTTTTTCTCATATTTTTTTATTATCTTTGGATTTTCGTATTTCCTTCCGTCTGATGTGATACACAAATTCTTAATTCCCAAATCCAGACCAATCTCCTTCTTTGTATGCGGTAATTCTCCATGCTCTGTTTCCACCAATATTGATACATAGTATTTCCCGCTTGGCACTTGCGATACGGTGACCGATTTTATCTGACCGCTAAAATCTCTGTGCAGTTTTGCCTTCACTTCTTTTAATTTCGGCAGTTTTACCTTACCCTTCTCAAAATCTACCGCTATATTTCCGTTCGTAAAATTTGTTGTGTATGATTTATGGTTGTCGTGTTTACTCTTAAACTTCGGATACCCTCTATGTTCTTTAAAAAATTTCTGATAGGCAGAATCCATGTTATAGATTGCATTTGTCAGAGCAAATTTATCCACATCCCTCAGCCATTCATATTCTTTCTTTAATTCTCTGTTGCAGTAATTATTACAGTCTGTTTTACTGACATATCTTTTCTCTTTTTCATATCTTTCTTTTCGATATGCGAGTGTCTGATTATAAACAAAACGGCAGCAGCCAAATGTTTTTGCAATCTGCACCTTTTGCACATTATCAGGATATATTCTGTATTTATATGCTTTTAACATTTGCTGCCATCTCCTGTCTGTCCTTTGTCTTCTTTCAATTAATTATACTATAACATACTTTTATATGTAGAACAAGTGTTCTTTTTATGTTCAGAAAAAGTAGCAAACATCATATAAATATCAAAACTTTTCTTTAAAATTTCAATAGGTATCGGTATTTTTTGTTAAAAAAACAAATAATTTCAGAAATATCTTCACCATTTTTAGTAAAAGTGTTATAATAAATAACATAAAAACCGTTCAAAAAGGGGGAAAAATGAATGGATAATCAATTGGCTTTATTAACATTGTTCGGCTCTGTTATCGCACTTTTATTTGCAGCCAGCAGAGCAAAAAAGGTACTGGGATTTCCGGAAGGAAATGACAGGATGAAAAAAATTTCTTCATTGATCCATCAGGGAGCTATGGCTTATCTGAGACGTCAGTATAAGATTCTGATCGCGTTCTTTGCAGGAATGTTTATCATCCTCTTTATTATGGCAGTTCTTGGTTTTCTGACCTGGTTCGTTCCGTTTGCTTTCCTGACCGGAGGATTCTTTTCCGGATTGTCGGGTTTCGTGGGAATGCAGATCGCCACAAGAGCCAACGCCAGAACGGCAGCGGCCTGTCAGAGCGGACTGAATAAGGGTCTGAATGTTGCTTTCTCCGCCGGCTCCGTTATGGGATTTACGGTGGTTGGTCTGGGACTTCTGGATATTTCCATCTGGTATCTTCTCTTACGTCTGGTATTTAAGCTTCCAATCGAAGATATCACAAGTACTATGCTGACCTTTGGTATGGGCGCATCTTCCATGGCGCTGTTCGCCCGTGTGGGCGGCGGTATTTATACGAAAGCTGCCGATGTGGGTGCAGACCTTGTGGGCAAGGTTGAGGTCGGTATCCCGGAGGATGATCCCAGAAACCCGGCCGTTATCGCTGACAACGTAGGCGATAATGTAGGTGACGTTGCCGGCATGGGCGCAGACTTATATGAATCTTATGTTGGCTCCGTATTATCCGCATGTGCTCTGGGTGTTATTGCCTTTAACCGGATCGAATCCGTAGATCGTGTCAACGCCGTGGTCATTCCTATGATTCTTGCAGCTGTGGGTGTTCTGGCCTCCATCATCGGCTCTCTTCTTGTAAAGACCGGAGAAAGTACAGAACAGAGTACGCTTCTTAAAGCTCTCCGCCGCGGCACAAACACCAGTGCGATTCTTATTGCCGTCGTTGCTTTTCCGGTAGTATGGTTTGTTCTGGGTAAGGATTTCATTGGTTTTTATTTCGCCATTCTCGCCGGACTTCTTGCAGGTGTGCTCATTGGCTTTTTCACTGAATATTTTACATCAGATACATATAAACCGACACAGAATCTGGCCGGTCAGTCGGAAACCGGGTCTGCAACGATCATCATTGGCGGTTTAAGTCTTGGAATGTTATCAACAGCTGTTCCTATCATCATTATTGCTGTCTGCGTCATGGCTGCTTATTCTTTCTCCGGCGGATTCATTGATTCCACCAGAGGTCTTTATGGTATCGCTTTGGCCGCAGTGGGAATGTTGTCGACTCTGGGAATCACTCTGGCTACAGATGCCTACGGACCAATTGCCGATAATGCCGGCGGCATCGCCGAGATGGCAGGTCTGGATGCAGACGTAAGAAAACGTACGGATGCTCTCGATTCTCTTGGCAATACAACAGCCGCAACCGGCAAAGGATTTGCCATTGGCTCCGCAGCTCTGACCGCCCTTGCTCTGATCGCTTCCTATGTGGAAAAAGTACAGGAAGTCGGAGGCGCGGACATCACTCTTGACATGAGTGTCATGAATCCGTCCGTGCTTGTTGGTATCTTTATCGGCGCCTGCCTTCCGTTCGTCTTCGCCGCTCTTACCATGGAGTCTGTGGGACGAGCTGCCCAGAGCATTGTTGTTGAAGTCCGCCGCCAATTCAGGGAGATCACCGGTCTCATGGAAGGCAAGGCAGAAGCGGACTACACCAAATGTGTCGATATCTGTACGAAAGCCAGCCTGAAAGAAATGATTGCACCGACGCTCCTTGCCATCATCACTCCGGTCGTGACCGGCCTGATACTCGGCTACAACGGCGTCATCGGTCTTCTGACCGGCGCCACAGCCACCGGATTTCTCATGGCAGTCTTCATGGCCAATGCCGGAGGAGCCTGGGATAACGCTAAGAAATACATTGAGGGCGGCGCCCATGGCGGCAAAGGCAGTGAATGCCACAAAGCCGCAGTTGTCGGCGATACAGTAGGCGATCCGTTCAAGGATACCTCAGGACCTTCCATCAATATCCTGATCAAGCTTCTTTCGATGGTATCCATTGTATTTGCAGCGCTTGTAGTAAATTATCATATTTTCTGATTTGTTTACATCCTTTCAAATAAAATGACCCGGCAGCCGGAGGTATCCTCACCGGCTGCCGGGCTGTTTTTTCCGACATATATTCTTTTTATTCGTCTCAGAATATTTACTGTCTCTTTTTCTGTCACATCCCTGCATAGAGCTTCTCATACTCCGTACAAGAAGTATTCCAGGAATAATTCTCTCTCATTCCTCTCTCCGCTATACGGTTCCACTCTTCCGGCTGCTGTCGGTATACGGCCATAGCCTCCTGCAGCGTATCCCGCAGCGCTTCCATTGAATATTCCTCAAAACCGAAACCTGTTCCCGTGTGATATCTGCTGTCATAGACCTTCACCGTATCCTTAAGACCGCCGGTCAGCCGGACGATCGGCACGGTACCGTAGCGAAGCGCCATAAGCTGGGACAGTCCGCACGGCTCAAACTTCGACGGCATCAGCGTGGCGTCACAGCCGGCGTACATATATTTCGCCATGGCGTCGGAATAATTCACATCAAAGAAAACTTTATCAGGATATCTGGTCTTCACGCTGGCAAAGATTCCTTCATAGCGCTCCTCTCCGCCGCCAAGGATATAGAGCTGCACATCGCCGCTCAGGAAATCATTGAGCTGCGGAATCAGAAGATCCAGTCCTTTCTGCTCGGTGAGCCGGGATATGATGCAGACGGTAAAAATATTTTTGTCCGCCGGCAGCCCCGCTTCATTCTGCAGATACACTTTATTTTTCTTCTTTGCCCTGCGAAATGTATTGGCATTATAATGATATTTGATATATTCATCCTGCACCGGGCTGTAAATCTGATAATCAATGCCGTTGACAATGCCACTCAGATCATTTTTGCGGTACTGAAGGAGACCTTCCAGTCCCTCTCCGTATTCCGGCTCCTGGATCTCTTTGGCGTAGGTGCTGCTGACCGTGGTGACCTTATCGGCATAGGCGATGCCGCCTTTTAACATATTGCCCTGCCCGTAAAACTCCAGCTTATCAAAGGCGAACACCTCATCCGGAAGCCCGGTGATGTCTTTTAATGTGTTCACATCCGTCGTTCCCTGAAAACGCATGTTGTGAAGAGTCATCACAGTTTTAATATTTTTGTAGTACGGATTATTGCCGTATTCTGTTTTCAGATAGACAGGAATCAGCCCGGTCTGCCAGTCATGGCAGTGAATAATGTCCGGCTCAAATTCCAGATAGGAAAGCATCTCCAGCACAGCTTTAGAAAAGAAGCTGAACTTCTCGATGTCCATCCACATTTCCGAATAAGGGCTGTCCCCGGAAAAATAATGGTCACAGGCGAGGAAATAGCAGGTGATTCCCTGATATTCCAGAGTGTTGATGGTGATCGGATGTCTCCGCCATCCCATATGAACCGGGAACGGCAAAGAGACCGTCATTTGATTTTTCCATTTCTCATCGATACATTCATAGGCGGGAAGTACAATACGGACATCATAGCCCCGTTCCTTTAATTGTTTAGGCAGTGAACCGACTACGGCTCCCAGTCCCCCGGTCTTGATAAACGGGGAACATTCTGCTGCTGCATAGAGTATTTTTTTCATAGCATCCTCCCGTCTCATATACAGATCCACAGCCTGCGCGCGATTCCCGCTCTCACCTGGCCGGCACACAGCTGTGTATCACTGTCTTTTCATTTTCAGTCCTTCACATCCGGCCTCCGATTCCTGCCGGAAGCCTCGCCAAAGACCTTCTGCTTCTATTCTACACTAAAATTTCCAAATGTTCTAATAAAATTTTCGTTCCAAGTAAAATAAGTACGATTCCTCCGGCGATTTCTGCGTATGACTTATATTTTGCACCAAAAAGATTACCGATCTTCACGCCGATCACGGACAGAATAAAGGTGGTCACGCCGATAAATGTAATAGCAGGCACGATCTGTACATGGAGAAATGCAAAGGTGATTCCGACAGCCAGCGCGTCAATGCTGGTGGCAATGGCCAGCGGCAGCATCGCCTTCACGGAAAAGGATGCGTCAAGCTCTTCCGACTCTTCCCTTGCCTCCCGGATCATGTTGACGCCGATAAGCGCCAGCAAAATAAAAGCAATCCAGTGATCCACGCTGGTGATCATATGTCGGAAATTAACTCCCAGCAGATACCCGATCAGAGGCATCAGCGCCTGAAATCCGCCGAAATATAAACCTGTGATGATAAGATGGCTTTTTTTTGCCCGGGGCACAGACAGCCCCTTACAGACAGACACCGCAAAGGCGTCCATAGAAAGTCCCACTGCAATGATAAACAACTCAATAATACTCATCTCTTTTTACTCCTTTTTCTGTGGTTTACTGCGCAGAAAAGGCAGGGCAGCGACCGTGCATTTGCACAAAAAAACAAGACCCACCTGTATCTGCAGATAAGTCTCGCCATTTAAGATGAGAACAGGATTACTCCAGTATGTTGACCTCATCACACAATCTGTGCCGACTACTCTCTCATGTTCTGCCATTTTATCACAGAAAGGCGGAGGTTTCAATGCTTTCTTAAGAATTTCTTTCATTCTCCGCCTTTACAGAGAAAACGTCCGACCTTTTATGGACGAAATAAATCTATGAATTTATCAATAAATCCTTCCTGCGTCTCCGTATCTTTTTCCACAGTTTCTTTTGTTTTCTTTTCAACTGCTGCGGTTTTGATAACGAACTGCACAGACTTTACATTTTTATTTTTTGGTGACACAAAAGAGACTGTCTTTGTATCTTTTCCTTCCAGAGAAGCTAAAATTGTATCTATTCTGTCCTGCACTTCTTCATCCATAGTTCCGGTTTCTTCCTGCAATTCTCCAGTTCCGTCAGAGAGTTCCAGCGCACCGTCACAGAGCACGGAAAGATTCTCATAAAACTCCTCTGTCCCGTTTTCCAGATTCCTGGAACCTTTCAAAAGCTTTTTGCTCCCTTTTGCCAGAGAAGAAACACCGCTCACCACTTGTTTATAACTCTTAACAATAGCTGCCACACCATCTGTATACTCATTGATCCCGCTGTCAAGCTTTTTATAATTTTTAACCAGCGTATCAACACCGTCGGATAATGTTGTCAGTTTCCCCGATAATGTAAGCAGAGTATCTGTCAGACCGGATATTCCCGTATGAAAATCCGAATAACTGGCTGACAGCTCTGACAGACCTTCATTCAAAGAATCTGCTCCTCCTTCCACACTGTCCAGATATTCTTTCATCCCCGCGATAGCTCCGGTGTTTCCTGCAAAAAGTTTCTCATATGACTGCAGCCCCTCCAGCTGTTTTTCCAGCGCCGCTGCTTCTTCTTCCATTCCCTCCGTCTTTTTCAGCTTTTCGACGGTTGATTCCACTGAGGAAAGCAATGTGCTGAAGTCACTCTGTGCCGATTCGTTTCCTGACTGCAGACTGTCAAGATTCACGCCGTTTTTCTCCATCAACGCCTTAAACTGCGTATAACCCAGATTTTTCTCCAGATCGGCCGCACCTGCAGAAAGGCTGTCCAGAGCATCCCTGATATCTTTTGAGCTCTGTTTTAATGTTTTCAGCTCCTCTGTGGACATTTTCACAGCGGAAAGACTGCTCTGCATAGTTGTCAGAGCATCCAGCACTTCCCCGGAACCCTTCGTCAGCGAGGAGGACTTGCTGTTTAACGTTTTTAACGCATCCTGCATGCTGCTCACACCCTTCTCCAGAGAAGATATACCGGAGTCCAGCTCGTTAATGCCTGTGCGCATAGTCTTTGCTCCGCTGTTTAGTGACGCCCCTCCATCTTCCAGCGCATCGCTGCCGTCATATACAGCCTCCGCGCCGGAATGAAGCAGCTTTGTGGCATCCATCAATTCATTTACCCGGTCCATCAGTTCCTCATCATCCACATCCACGGACAGATTGAGGCGGATTCCGTTGATGGAAACCGCATCCATCTCAAAATCTTTCACATCCGCCTGAATAGTGGTGTCAAGTCCCTGTCCCGGCAGTATGGTGTACGTGAGTTGTTTATCAGATCCCACATTGGCAGCCGTCGCGTCAGCTGCAGTAATATTCTCACAAAGATCCGTATCTAGTGTGACCGATGCCTGCAGAGCATAATCTTCATAAAAATTCCCCTCACAGTTTTCATTTTCCGCGACGACAAAATGAATTTCCAGTTCACCGTCTTTTCCTGCCAGTTCTTTGGCTGTTACCGGGCGGCCATCCAGTTTATAGGTAAGAGAAATCTTCCAGGGAATTTCTGCATTTTCCATGGTTCCCTGATAATATACTTTCTCCGCATCGGATGTGAAACTCACTGTGTCTCCTTCCTGACGTATAACGTCAGAAGTAGTCAGCATTTTCACCGAGGAATACTCTCCGTAATCGGTCACGCTGCCGCCCGGAAATGTATTGACTACATTCACATTACGGATTCCCCCCTGAGCGTCCGTCATTACATAGATCACTTCTTCTTTCCCGTCTGAAGTCTTTTTATTATCAGCAGCTTCCGCAGCCCGGACAGGCGCGGTCTGAGTGACCACAAGAGCAACCGCAAGGAATCCTGCCAGCCGTTTTTTCATTTTTCTCATTTTTCTTTTTCCTTCTTTCTCCTTCACTTTGATAAAGGTTCCGTCCAGCACATATAAAAGCCCCGGCAGCACAAAGAACACGATCGCCAGCGAGCACAAGGTTCCCTTTCCAAGAAAGTATCCAAGCTGCGAGAGAAGACCGTGGGTGGATATGATACCCATTAAGAAACCGACTACCGTCAGCACACTGCCTGAGGTAAGAATCGAGACGGTGACAGAAGATATGGTCTTTACCAGCGCATCCGCTTTTCCACAATCCGCCCTGTATTCCCGGTACCTGTCTGTCATCAAAATCGCATAATCTACCGTTGCGCCCAGCTGAATGGAACTGATGATCAGATAAGCAATATAAAAAATCGTATCTCCCGCAAAATACGGAACTGATAAATTTATCCAGATAGCCGTTTCAATACTCAGTACCAGAATCACAGGAAGAACAAGCGACTTCATGGTCAGCAGCAGTATCACAAAAATAGAGCCCACCGCAACGGCGTTGACTTTCACCGTATCCTCGGTGATAGTCTCCATCAGATCACAGGTGGAAACGCCCTCTCCTGCGAGATACCACTGGCCCGGATAATATTTTTCGGCAGTCTGCCGGATAGCTTTTACGAGAGCAAATGTATCCTCTCCCTCATACTCGGCATCGACAGAGAGAACCATCCGGGTGTAATTTTCCGAGTTAAGCTGTGACAGAGTCTCCTCATCCAGGTATTCTTCCGGAATCTCCGCTCCCACGGTATCCACATAAGAGAGAATGCTGTCCACCCGGTCGATTTTCTTCAGGCTCTTCGACAGCTCCCGCTGCTTTGCTTTATCATCTTTTGGCACAAGGAGCACGTAAGTATCCGTATCTCCTGCCAGCTTCCGTATTGCTTCCGTATCCTGACCAAGCTTCGTTTCCTCCCCGAAAATGTGGGATGCCCCATAATAGAAACTATTAGAAGAAGAAGCCAGATAGGACGGTACGATGAGAATCACAAAAATCACTATCATCGGGGCCGTTATCTTCTTTACTGCTCTGCCAAAACCTGCAAAAGACGGAAGAAATGCTCTGTGTTTCGTCCTGTCTATCCACCGGCAGGTGTGAAGAAAGACGACCGGCATAAAAATAAATACGGTGATCAGGCTGATGGCAACTCCTTTTGCCAGCGCAAGCCCCAGATCCGGTCCCAGCAGAAACTGCATGAAACAAAGGGCAAGAAATCCGATGACCGTCGTGAGTCCGCTTGACAATATGGAAGAGGTTGACATACACAGCGCCTCAATCATCGCTTCTTTATCATCTGCCGCCCTTTTCCGGCATTCCTCAAACCGGTGCAGAAGAAACACTGAATAATCCAGAGACACAGCCAGCTGCAGGATATTTCCCGCGGAATTGGTCACAAAAGAAATCTCTCCAAAGATGAGATTCGTTCCCGCATTGATCACGATGGCGACTCCGAGACCGGCCAGAATCAGGAAGGGCTCTGCCCAGGAACCAGTGGTAAGCATCAGCACTGCCGTGACAAATATCACTGCGATGACAACGATTTTCTGCACTTCGCTGACTGTGCTGGTCGTCGCTTCCGCCGTGGAGACCGCGCTTCCCGTCACCGCATTGCTGTCACCGATAATTTCCCGTATCTCACTGACAGCCTCTATCCTGCTGTTTTCTGCGATGGTCAGAGAAAACAGTGCGTTTCCGTCTTTATAATAGGTCTCCACTGTTTTTTCATCCATGGTCTCCAGCGGTTCCGTGATGGATACGACGTCATCCAGCCAGGTAACGTCTGTTACTCCGTCCACATCCTGCAGGCGGGACTTATAGGAGAGAGCCTCTGTCAAAGATACATTTTTTACAAGAACCCTCGCATTAGGTATCCCCTCAGCAAACTCCTGCTCCATCACATCAATGGCCTTTGTAGAAGGACTGTCTTTCGGCAGATAATCATTGATATCATAATTGACCTGAATAAAGGGACGGCATGCCAGACTCGCCAGAAACAAGATTCCAAAAACAAGAATCACCAGTTTCGAATGTCTTAGCACGCCTCTGTAGAACTTTTCCATTTTCCGTATCACTCCAATCCTCTTATTGCGAGATTCATCATACAAAACGTTACTCAAAAAATACATGGCCAATTTCTACTCACCTGAGGAAAATTCTACATTTTTTAAAATTTAACGGTCAAATGTCCGGGATTACCCATTGTCTTTTCTTTTTTCCATTGTATAATAACGGATAGAACAGCATTTTTATTCGGTTATCAGAGATTGTATACGGAAGGAGACAGCAGAAATGACTCACGCGGAAAATTCCCTGCGCACCAAAACCAAACTTGCCGATTCGCTGAAAAAACTTATGATGCACAAGCCTTTTTCCAAAATCACGGTCAGCGAGATCATCCGGGACTGCAACGTCAACCGGAAGACCTTCTACTATCATTTTGAGGATATTTACGCCCTTCTCAAATGGATGTTTGCCCAGGATGCCATCAACATCGTAAAAGAGTACGACCTTCCCTCCGAATACCGGGAAGCGCTTTCTTTTGTCATGGATTATATATCGGATAATTCTTATATACTGAACTGCATTTTTGATTCTGTGGGGCTGGAAGAAATGAAACGTTCTCTTTATCCGGATATTCACGATATCATCCGGATCTGCATTGACAGCAAAGAAGAAGAGCTGGGGCTCCACATCAAAGAAGACTTTAAAAATTTTATCTGCAATCTGTATACGGAAGGATTTTCCGGTACACTGCTGAAACAGATCAAAGAGCCGGATAACGTGAGCAAAGAAGAAGCTATTTCATACTACTCTCTCATATTAAATGTATCTCTGCCGTCCGTTTTGCAAAGTGCTCCGAAAAAAGAAGACCTGCAGCCGGAAATACAATAAAAATTCCGGACTGCAGATTTTTTACATTTTTACGCATGCATTCTGTACTCAAGGCGGAGCTTGTCCGCAATCAAAGCGATAAACTCTGAGTTTGTTGGCTTACCTTTTCCGGCGCTGACTGTATATCCAAAGAGATCTTCCAGCACGTCGATTCTGCCCCGGTTCCACGCCACCTCAATGGCATGGCGTATGGCCCTCTCCACACTGCTTGAGGTTGTTTTATATTTTTTGGCAATGGTCGGATACAGCAGTTTCGTGATATAATTGAGCAGATTGATATCATTGACCGTCATCATAATGGCTTCGCGAATATACTGGTACCCTTTTATGTGGGCAGGAATGCCGATTTCCCGGATGATATTGGTGATATCCGCTTCCAGGCTGTTCTCCGTATATGCAGCCGCAGAAAGTACTTTTGCTTCTCTTTGTCCTGCTTCCTCCTCCACCTTTTTCTGGCGCAGGCTCTCCTCCCTGGCCGCTGCGATCTGCAGGATCCTGCGTGCCAGATTGTCCAGATTGAATGGCTTTAATATGTAGTAAGCGACCCCCAGTTTGCATGCACATTCGATCATAGACTGATTGCCTATGGAAGAGACAATGATAAACGACGGCGTATGAGACACGTTTTTATCGCTGTTAATCTTCTCTATGACGGAAAATCCGTCCATCACCGGAAGAACCACATCAAGAAGCACGATATCCGGCTGACCGCTTACTATGGCCGCGCAGGCATCCTGCCCGTTATCTACGCTGTCAATAAGGTTCATATCTTTTCTCTTGTCAAAAAAATCGCCAAGTTCTTTTCTTGAAATCTCTGAATGATCTGCGACTAAAATATTGATTGTTTTCATATGCAATGTCCTCCGTAAATTTTGTACTGCCACTCTGTTGTTCTACCTGATACCTTTGTTTTTTACTGTAATTTATTAAAATCTATCGCATTTTTATATTCCAGACGGATTTTATCGGAAATCAGCGCGATAAACTCTGAGTTTGTCGGCTTGCCTTTCCCCGACTGAATGGTGTAGCCAAACAGCTCGTGGATGGTGTCCATTTTTCCGCGGTTCCACGCCACTTCAATGGCATGCCGTATGGCTCTTTCCACCCTTGAAGGAGTTGTCTTATGCATTTTTGCAATGGTCGGATACAGCTGTTTGGTAATGGAATTTAAAATATCCATATCTGTCACCGCCATCTTAATCGAATCCCGCAGATACTGATACCCCTTAATATGAGCAGGAACTCCAATTTCATGGATAATGTTCGTCACAATCACCTCAAGCTGGTATTCCATATCCGTATGTTTTTGTTCTTTTTCCATGGAAATGAATTTTCCGGCGTCTTCCTTTGCTTTTTTCCCGTTTTTAACCTGTCGTATTTTTTTCATGAGAGAGTTCTGGTCGAAGGGCTTCAAAATCACATACCAGGCGCCCAGCTCCAGCGCTTCTTTTGTTATCATTTCCTGCTCCATGGCAGTCAGCACGATAAACGCCGGTTTCTTTTCCATTTCCTTATCCTTCTGTATCTCTTCCAGTACCCCGAGCCCGTCCATCTTCGGCATAATGATGTCCAGAAGCACCACGTCCGGGTGTGTCCGGCGGATCATTGACACTGCGTCCACGCCGTCAGAGGCGCTTCCGACAATCGTCATGTCCTGCTCTCTGGAAACAAGATCCTTCAGGTTATAACGGATTCTCTCGTTATCATCCGCAATTGCTACATTAATGTTTGACATATAACATCCTCCTGTAAATTGCAATGCTTTGTACCATCATTATACTTTTCCAGACAGCCGAATACAATTTTATTTTATCGCAATTGTTTATGATATTTATTATATTATGAGTTTCTCCCCTTCAATATGCCTTTTTTCCAAATATTTTTCTAGTTTTAGGCTCGGGAAAAATCGGTTTTGGCACTTTTTGTTGACTTTTTCAATTTCATGTGTTAAAGTTTTTATAGTTTTTACCGTTAAAGTGTCAAAGTGCATAAATTCTTCTACATTTGTACTTGCATCATTCAGCGGAAATAAAAAGAAATGAAAAAAGAAAGGGAGAAATTATGAAACTTATCGTCTTGATTATCTATTTTGCTATTTTAATCGGCATCGGATTCTACTGCAGAAAACATGCCACTGACGTCAACGGATTTGTTCTGGGAGGTCGTTCCGTAGGCCCATGGCTGACGGCTTTCGCTTACGGTACCTCCTATTTTTCTGCCGTGGTATTTGTGGGATACGCCGGACAGTTTGGCTGGCGTTTCGGTATCGCCGCCACCTGGGCGGGCATCGGCAACGCCATCATCGGCTCACTCCTTGCCTGGATGATTCTGGGGCGTCGGACCAGAGTAATGTCACAGCATCTTGACTCCGCGACCATGCCTCAGTTTTTTGGCAGGCGCTTCGACAGCCCTTCCTTAAAAATTGCGGCGTCCGCCATTATTTTCGTATTCCTGATTCCTTACACAGCTTCATTGTACAACGGACTATCGCGTCTTTTCGGAATGGCATTCCATATCGATTACTCCGTCTGTATTATCATTATGGCTGTTCTCACTGCTATATATGTCATTGCCGGCGGATATATGGCTACCGCCATCAATGACTTCATCCAGGGAATCATCATGCTGGTGGGCATCGCTGCCATTGTTATTGCCGTCATCAACAGTAAGGGCGGTTTCACCGCTGCTCTTGACGGACTGGCGCGGGTGACCGACGAGAGTGTCTCCACTACACCTGGTATCTTCGCATCCTTTTTCGGACCGGAGCCGCTCAACCTCCTGTTCGTGGTGATCCTGACCTCCCTCGGCACCTGGGGACTTCCGCAGATGGTGCAGAAGTTCTACGCCATCCGGGATGAGGATTCCATCAAAAAAGGAACTTTTATATCCACCATTTTTGCACTGGTAGTTGCCGGCGGCTGCTACTTCCTCGGAGGATTCGGACGTCTGTTTTCCGACCAGATTGACGTCGCGGCAAACGGCTATGATTCCATCATTCCGACCATGCTTGAGAACCTGAGCCCTGCGTTGATAGCTCTGACAGTCATCCTCGTACTGTCCGCTTCCATGTCCACCCTCTCCTCTCTTGTCATTGCGTCAAGCTCCACGCTGACCATCGACTTTATCAGGGACATTTTCTTTAAGAAAATGAGAGACGAAAGACAAGTTCTCATCATCCGGGTGCTCATCGTGGTTTTCATTGCCATCTCGGCCATACTGGCTCTTATCCAGTATAAGAGCAACGTGACATTTATCGCGCAGCTTATGGGAATCTCCTGGGGAGCTCTGGCGGGTGCCTTCCTGGCGCCGTTTCTTTACTCCCTTTACTGGAAACGCACTACAAAAGCCGCCTGCTGGGTATCCTTCCTTTTTGGCTGTATTCTGATGATCGTGGATATGGCTATACCTTCCATCCTTCCTGCCTTTATGCAGTCGCCGATCAACTGTGGTTCCATCGCCATGCTGGCAGGCCTTGTGATCGTTCCTGTGGTCAGCCTGCTCACGCCGAAACCGGAAGAATCATTTGTGGACGAAGTATTCTCCTGCTATAAGAAAACAAATGTAGTGGAACAAAAGACCGCCCTTGGGAAATAAAATAAATCAACCGACTGCCATAGATACATGGACTGTCATAAAACAAATGGATTGTCATAAAAAAGAGCAGCTCTGTGATACTCAATATCTGAATATCACAGAGCTGCTTTGCTTTTTATAAATGCAATGGCCAAAGCCACATTTTCTCTATCCTCTGTTCTGCTGTGCAACCAGATGTTCTGCGCCGTATTTCTTGCGGAGAGCCGGCTTCTCGATCTTGCCGGTGGCGTTTCTCGGGACATCAGCGAAAATAATCTTTTTCGGGCGTTTATACCGCGGCAGCTCCCGGCAGAAAGCATCGATCTCCTCCTCGGTACATTCCATGCCGTCTTTCACGGAGATGATAGCTCCGGTGATCTCTCCGAGACGTTTATCCGGAAGTCCAATGACCGCCACATCCTTCACTTTGTCATAGGCGCTTAAGAAGTTCTCGATCTGTACCGGATAAATGTTTTCTCCGCCGCTGACGATGACGTCCTTCTTGCGGTCTACCAGAAAATAGAAACCGTCCTCATCCTGCATGGCCATATCTCCGGTGAACAGCCATCCGTCCCGCAGCGTCTGCGCCGTCGCCTCCGGGTCGTTGTAATAGCAGGTCATGAGACCCGGACCCTTCACGCAGAGCTCGCCCACATCACCCTGTTTTACCGTATTGCCTTCTTCATCCACAATCTTACACTCCCAGCGGTAACCCGGCACGCCGATGGCTCCCACCTTGTGAATGTTCTCCATACCAAGATGCACACAACCTGGTCCGGTGGACTCGGACAGTCCATAATTGGTATCGTAAAGATGATGCGGGAAGTATTCCTTCCAGTGCTTGATCAGAGACGGAGGAACCGGCTGCGCGCCGATGTGCATGAGACGCCACTGGTCAAGTTCATAGTCAGAGAGCTTCAGTTCTCCCCTGTCCAGGCTGTCCAGAATATCCTGCGCCCACGGCACCAGAAGCCAGACAATGGTACAATGCTCCTTTGACACAGCATCCAGAATGATCTCCGGCGTGGTGCCCTTCAGGAGGACCGCACGGCTTCCGGCATACAGACTTCCCATCCAGTGGAACTTCGCTCCGGTATGGTACAGAGGCGGGATACATAAGAACACATCGTCCCGGCTGGTCTGATGATGCTTCTGCTCCATCTGCGCCGCCTGCATCAGACTCTCATGGTTATGTAAGATTGCCTTTGGGAAACCGGTCGTTCCCGATGAAAAATAGATAGCGGCGTCATCGTCCTCTTCCAGACGGATGAGCGGCGCCTGACTGGAACAGTCCGCCACCAGCTCCATATAGCTCTCAGCAAACGTCGGACAGCCGTCTCCCACATAGATGAGCAGACGTCCCTTACTCAATTCTTCCTCAATGGACTCGATTCGTCCGATAAATTCCGGTCCGAAAAACAAAATATGCACTTCCGCCAGATCCGCGCAGTACTGAATCTCCTCTGCGGAAAAACGGAAGTTAAACGGCACGGCAATAGCTCCGGTCTTTAAAATACCAAAATAAATCGGCAGCCACTCCAGGCAGTTGAACATGAGGATCGCCACCCGGTCACCCTTTTGGATTCCGCGGCTTAACAGCATATTTGCCACCCGGTTGGCCTTCTCATCAAAAATACTCCATGTGATTTCTCTCCGATACGGCATCGGTGAAGTCTGCTGTACCAGATCGTACTCCTTCCAGGTGGTCTTTCTCGTGTCCTTCATGGTCGGATTCAGCTCTACCAGCGCCACCTCATCGCCGTAAAGCTTGTGATTCCGTTCCAGTAAATCTGTAACAGGCATATTCTTTCCCTCTTTATCACTTTAAATTTTAATACTTTTTCAATTTTATTTGTTAAAGTACTTCATCTATGTTAAAATAACATATCGGGCATAAAAAGTCAACCAAACAGCGCCCGCGTTGACAGATTCTGCTTTTTCCTCTATCATTAGAAGCAGAGTCGTCCATAGATATTTAGTATACCATATGGTATGACGGAGTCAATCTACCGGACTCCGGCTCATTTTATATTCTATAGAAAAGAGGTACTGATTTATGTTAAACGAAAGAATGGTCGAGCTGGGTACACAGCGTTCTGTGATCCGCGAGCTTTTTGAGTTTGGTAAAATGCGCGCCGCAGAGATTGGCGCAGAAAATGTATTTGACTTCTCCATCGGTAATCCGAGCGTTCCTGCCCCGGACGCCGTCAACGAGACAGCCATCAAGCTTATCAAGGAAATGGATCCGGTTCTTCTCCACGGCTATACCAGCGCACAGGGTGACGCCGGCGTACGTCAGATGATCGCAGACTCCATCAACAGACGTTTCGGCACTGCTTTCGGCGCAGATAATCTCTATGTGACTGTGGGAGCCGCCGCTGCGCTTTGCTGCTGTTTAAACGGCTTATGCAATCCGCAGGACGAGGTTATCGTTTTCGCTCCGTATTTCCCGGAATACAAAGTATTTATCGAGGGCGCCGGCGCTTCCATGACTCTGATTCCTGCCGATGTGGAAGCCTTCCAGATTGATTTTAACGCATTTGAGAAGGCGCTGAACCCGAATACCAAGGCTGTTATCATCAACTCCCCGAATAATCCGAGCGGCGCCGTTTATTCTGAGGAGACGATCAAGAATCTTGCCTCCATGCTCACCGCCAAATCCGAAGAATACGGTCATCCGATTTATCTGATCACCGATGAGCCTTACCGCGAGATCGTGTTCGGGGGCACTGTTGTTCCTTATGTACCGAAATATTACAAAAACACACTGGTTTGCTATTCCTGGTCCAAATCCCTCTCCCTTCCTGGCGAACGTATGGGCTATATCGTCGTTCCGGATGAGATGGACGACCACGAGCTCGTCTATGCGGCCATCGCCGGAGCCGGAAGGTCTCTGGGCTATGTAAATGCTCCCGGCCTGTTCCAGAGAGTATGTGCCATGTGCGCGGATATGACCGCGGACACCTCTGTCTACGAGACCAACAAGAATCTGCTCATGACAGGACTCCGTGACCTGGGATTCCATGTGGTTGAGCCGGGCGGAACCTTCTATATGTTCCCACGGACACTGGAGGAAGACGATGTGGCATTCTGCGAGCGCGCCAAAGAATACAATCTGCTGATCGTTCCAGGCGTCGGCTTCGGATGCCCGGGACACGCCCGCGTTTCCTACTGCGTACAGACAGAGATGGTAAAACGCTCTCTGGACGCTTTTGAAAAACTGGCGAAGTCCTACCGCTAGGAGATATTCGTATGATCATTGATTTTCATACCCATACATTTCCCGAAAAGATTTCTTCCAGGGTAGTAAAAAAGCTGGGGACAGCCGCCCACATCAAAGCGTATACCGACGGTTCCATGGACGGCCTGGCCGCCTCCATGGAGAGAGCCGGCGTAGATTATTCCGTGAATCTGCCCGTCATGACCAGCGCACAGCAGGTGGAGAAAATCAATACTTCCATGATCGAAGACCGGGAAGCCCTTCTCGCCAGAGGCATCATTGCCTTTGGCGGGATGCACCCGGATTACACCGACTATAAAGCAGAGATCCGGCGTTTAAAAGAAAATCATATCGCCGGCATCAAGCTGCACCCGGCCTACCAGAACATTAACCTGGACGACATCCGTATGCTGCGCATCATCGACTGCGCCGCAGAGGAAGGGCTCATCATCCTGACCCACGCCGGCATGGATATCGGCATCTACGACCGGAACTACTGCAGCGTGGCGCATATCTTAAAGGTAATCGACGAGCTGCATCCGGACAAATTTGTGCTGGCTCACATGGGAAACTGGGATTTCTGGGAAGATGTGGAACGGGATCTGGCCGGCGCGCCGGTCTGGCTGGACACCGCCTTTTCCATCGGGCCGATCACCAAAAACCCGGCCACCGATGAACCGCCTTACGAGGAAATGAATCTTTACGACGAAGACTTCGTCCGCCTGTGCCGCAAACACGGCACGGACCGCATCCTCTTCGCCACCGACTCGCCATGGCAGGATCAGGCCGACTACATCAGCCGCATCAACGCCATGGAGTTCAGCGACGCAGAAAAAGAGCAGATCTTCGCAGGAAATGCGATGTCACTCCTTGGGAGGGAAATGTTTTCATAAAACAAAAACTGCTGCAAAACATGGCTCCGATACATAATACACGAGGGTTGAATTATCCCGTCTCTGTATTGTGTATGGCGCTGAGTTTTGCAGCAGTTTTTTAATTTGTGATAATCAATCAATGATATGAATTGCTGCCTGTAAATGTGCAGGAAATTCATCAACATACTATCATTATATTTTATTCCGTTCCAAAAATCCTGTCGCCGGCATCGCCCAGTCCCGGGCAGATGTAGGCGGCTTTATTTAATTCCCGGTCCAGGTGTCCCACGTAGATCTCCACGTCCGGATGCGCTTCTTGCAATGCCTTTAGGCCTTCCGGCGCCGCGATGATAAAGAGACATTTGATGTTCTTTCCGCCTCTCTGTTTGATAAAATCTACGGCTGCCACGGCGGAACCGCCGGTGGCAAGCATCGGGTCGACCATGACCACCAGACGCTCCGAGATGGATTCCGGCAGCTTGCAGTAATATTCATGCGGTTTGTGGGTCTCCGGATCACGGTAAAGACCGATGTGGCCGATCTTGGCTGTCGGCACCAGAGTGGTGATTCCGTTGACCATTCCAAGACCCGCGCGCAGCACCGGCACTACCGCCAGCTTCCTTCCGGAGATTACCGGAGTCATGCAGCTCTCAATAGGAGTCTCGACCTCGACTTCCTCCAGGGGAAGATCACGGAGAGCTTCGTATCCCATCAGAATGGCAATCTCTTCCACGATTTTGCGAAATTCACTGGTTCCGGTATGTTTGTCCCGCAGACGGGATATTTTATGCTGGATCAACGGATGATCCATAATATATACATTTTTCATATGTTTTCCCTTTTTATTTGTGCCGGCAGCAATCTGCCGACACCTTCCGATATGTTGATACATTTATTGCAACAAATATTTGCTCCCTACAGCATGGAAGCCCGCAGTTCCCCGCCGCTCTTGCTGCTTAAGTATGCCGGCGCGATATCAAATACGGTCTTGCATCCGCTCTGTCCTTCTTTGTGCAGGCGGTAAGCCGCTCTTGCATAGGCAACCAGCACGCTGGATGTAAATTCCGGATTGGAATCCAGTTTCAGGCTGTACTCGATGAGATGGCTGTGCTCGCCGTCCCAGCCGGTCTTACCGCTGCGCAGCACAAAGCCGCCGTGAGGGATACCGCTGTGGTTCTTGTCCAGTTCTTCCTGGCTGATGAAATGTACTGTGGTATCGTAGTCAGAGAAATAGTTCGGCATAGTCTTGATCTCTTCCTCTACCTTTGCGGCGTCTGCTCCTTCCTCCAGGACAACAAAGCACTCGCGGGTATGTTTCTGACGGGTGGTGAGCTCCGGATTCTCTCCGTTTCTCACTGCGTCAAGAGCAGCCTCCACAGGAATGGTGTACTGTTTCGCATCTTTGACGCCTTCCACTCTCCGGATAGCGTCAGAATGTCCCTGGCTGACACCTTTTCCCCAGAAAGTATAGTCATTGCCTTCCGGCAGGATAGCGTTGGCATAGAGACGATTTAAGGAGAACATTCCAGGATCCCAGCCCACGGAAATGATACCTACTTTGCCGCTTTCCTTCGCAGCCGCATCCACATTGGCAAAATGCTCCGGAATCCGTGCGTGAGTATCAAAGCTGTCCACCACATTGAACATGGACGCATATTTCGGTGTCTGCTCCGGCAGATCTGTTGCGCTTCCGCCGCAGAGAATCATGACATCAATTTTATCCTTCCACTGCTCTGCTTCAGACACACTGCATACTGCCACGTCTTCTGTCAGAACAGAAACGGTCTTCGGATCTCTTCTTGTGAAAACTGCCGCCAGTTCCATATCCGGATTCTGTCTGACCGCGCACTCGATTCCTCTTCCCAGATTACCATATCCCATAATTCCGATTCGTATACTCATAATTCGTTCCTTTCTTTCATACAACGTACTTTTCTTTTTTTACCGCTGTCTATTATAACACAGGACAAAACACTTGTGTTTTTCATTTTTATTAAATAATTCCATAAAACAAATCTACGCCCGGAATCTTTCAGATATCCGGACGCAGCATTGTTATCTTTTTTTGTCAAATAAATCTTCCATTGACATTTTTACATTTTTTAAAATCTGACTCTGTGACGAAATCAAAAATACAGTTCAGCAAGTACTATTTGTACAGATCACGTTTGTCGATAACACGAACCGCCTTGCCTTCACTTCTTGTAATGGTTTTTGGCTCTACTACTTTAACATCCACCTTAATGCCAAGCATAGACTTCAGTCCTTTAACGACCTTGCTTTCTCTCTGCGCCACAGTTACGGAAGTATCCTCAGCCATCTCCGGCGTCAGCTCCACCTGCACCTCGCAGGTATCATTGTTTCCTACACGGTCAACAACGATCTGATAGTTTGCCTGATAGCCCTGATTGAGAAGTACGGACTCAATCTGAGACGGCCATACATTGACGCCCTTGATAACCATCATGTCATCGCTTCTTCCCATCGGCTTATGCATGCGGATGTGGGTACGTCCGCAGGAGCAAGGCTTTCTGGTCAGATAGCAGAGGTCACGGGTGCGGTAACGGATCAGCGGAAATGCTTTTTTTGTAATACAGGTAAATACCAGCTCACCGATCTCTCCTTCCGGAAGAACCTCTCCTGTATCCGGATTGATGATCTCAGGAATGAAGTGGTCTTCCTGGATGTGCATGCCTGCCTGTTCCTCACACTCAAAAGATACACCCGGGCCGGAAATCTCTGTAAGACCGTAAATATCATAGGCCTTAATTCCTAAAAGATCCTCGATATTGTGACGCATTTCCTCTGTCCAAGGCTCAGCACCGAAAATACCGGCTTTTAACTTAAGCTGATCTTTTAATCCTCTCTCTTTGATAGTCTCTCCGAGATTCGCCGCGTAGGATGGAGTACAGCAGATGATGGTGGAACCAAGGTCAGTCATAAACTGCAGCTGTCTCTCCGTATTACCGGAGGACATCGGCAGAGTCAGGCAACCCACTTTATGGGAACCGCCGTTCAGACCAGGGCCACCGGTAAACAGACCGTAGCCATAGCAGACATGGCACACATCTTCATTTGTACCACCGGCAGCCACGATAGCTCTGGCGCAGCATTCTTCCCAGACATCCAGATCTTCCTGGGTATAGAAGGCAACCACACGGCGCCCTGTAGTTCCGCTGGTGGACTGAATACGCACACAATCTTTAAGCGGCACACCGAGAAGGCCATACGGATACTGATCGCGAAGGTCATCCTTTGTGATGAACGGAAGTTTATGCAGATCTTCGATTCCATGGATATCCTCCGGTTTCACACCGGCCTCATCCATACGATTACGGTAAAATTCCACATTTTCATAGACAAACTTTACCTGTTCTACCAGTCTTTCACTCTGAAGCGCCTGAATCTGTTCTACAGGCATCGTTTCAATTTCCGGCTGATAATATCTTTTCATTTTTCAACTTCTCCTAATCTGTTAATTTATTTTATATACGGGACTGTTTCCCGTACCACACGTTTTATTACTTGCCCCGACCCAGGTCAAACGCTTTTAAATTAAGCTCAACAAACTTTTCCGGAACACATTCCCGAATTGCCTGCTGCCATTTTTCCACAGGCATATCAAAGTATCTGGAAAGACGTCCCATCAGTACGATATTGACTGCTTTGGAGGAGCCTGCTTCATTAGCCAGACTCAGGCAGTCCATGGCGTCCACCTTAATGCCAAGGGCTTCCATCTTTTCCACCAGATCCGCCGGATACTCTGCCGCTCCGGTGATAACAGGCATTGGGTCAACCTCCTGGGTATTGGTGACGATCCTGCCGTCTTCTCTCAGATACTCCACATAGCGGGCAGCTTCCAGCTTCTCAAAAGAAACGATGAAATCCGCCTCGCCCTTGTCAATGATCGGAGAATACACCTTATCTCCGAATCTTACATATGTAACAACGCTTCCGCCCCTCTGGCTCATACCGTGAACCTCGGAAACCTTCACGTCATATCCTTCTGTTAATAATAAATGTCCAAGCAGCTTGCTGGCCAGCAGGGAACCCTGTCCGCCTACGCCGACAATCATAATATTTTTTGTCATTTTACACCCTCCTATGACTGTAATGCATCGAATTTACATAACTGCTGACAGACGCCGCAGCCCACACATAAGGTCTCGTCGATGACTGCCTTCTTGTTCTTGATGCTGATGGCCGGACAGCCCAGACGCATACAGGATTTACAGCCGACACAATTCTTCTCTTCCACTTTCAGAGGAGGATTATGTTTTACATATTTTAAGAGCGCGCAAGGACGGCGGCTGATGATAACAGACGGCTCGTCCGCAGCCAGTTCTTCTTTCACAACTTTATCGCAGGCCGCCAGATCATATGGATCCACAACCACAACCCGATTGAATCCCATGGAACGGCACAGACTCTCCAGATCGATCTTGCCGGCAGGATCGCCTTTGATATTGTATCCGGTGGTCGGATTCTGCTGATGGCCGGTCATACCGGTGATGGAGTTATCAAGGATGATAACCGTGGAATTACTCTGGTTATACGCGATATTGGCAAGACCAGTCATACCGGAATGCATGAAAGTGGAATCACCGATAACCGCAACCGTCTTTCCTTCGCTTTCCTCGCCGAGCGCCTTATTAAAACCATGAATGGCGCTGATGGAAGCACCCATACACAGAGTCATCTCCATGGCGGACAATGGCGCAACGGCACCCAGAGTGTAGCATCCGATATCGCCGAGAACTGTACATTTATTCTTGGATAAAGTATAGAACAGACCTCTGTGCGGACATCCGGCACACATTACCGGAGGTCTTCCCGGCAGAACCTCTCCCAGCTCTTTGTGAGCAGGAACCGGAACACCCAGCTTCTCCGCAATGAGATTCTGTGAAAACTCTCCTTCCATCGGAAGCACATCCTTGCCTGTGACAGCAAGACCCAGCTGTTTACAATGATTCTCAATGATCGGATCCAGCTCTTCAATGATCACAAGCTTCTCTACCTTGGAAGCAAAATCAAGAATCAGCTTCTCCGGAAGCGGATTAATCATACCCAGCTTCAAAATGCAGGCATTATCCCCGAACACTTCCTTGGCATACTGATAGCTGGTGGAAGAGGTGATGACGCCGATCTTCGTATCTCCCATCTCCACCCGGTTAAACTCACAGTCTTCCGCATAAGCGATGAGCTTTCTGGTACGCTCCTCCACAATCGGATGACGACGGATAGCGTTACCCGGCATCATAACGTACTTGGCAATATTCTTCACATATGGTTTCGGATCCGGCATCACTCTCTCGCCCGGCTCCACCACGCTCTGGGAATGAGCCACGCGGGTACACATCTTGATGATGACCGGTGTATCAAACTCTTCGGAAAGCTCAAATGCTTTCTTGGCAAACTCATACGCCTCTCCTGAATCCGACGGCTCCAGCATCGGAATCTTGGACGCGATAGCGTGATGGCGGGAATCCTGTTCATTCTGAGAAGAATGCATACCGGCGTCGTCCGCCACGCAGATGACCATACCCGCGTTCACACCGGTGTAGGAACAGGTATATAACGGATCTGCCGCCACATTTAATCCCACATGCTTCATACCACAGAAACTTCTCTTTCCCGCTAAAGACGCGCCAAAAGCAACCTCCATGGCAACCTTCTCATTCGGCGCCCACTCACAATATATCTCGTCATATTTGGCCGCTTCCTCTGTCACCTCGGTACTCGGCGTACCCGGATAACTGGAAACAACGCTGCATCCGGCTTCGTACAATCCTCTGGCAAAAGCCTTATTGCCCAGCATTAATTCTTTCATACTTGTATCCTTTCTGTTACATAAATTTACAGCGATAAAATCGCTGCATGTGTGTAAAGGGAATCTCTGGAATTATTCTTTATTCTTCTTCATCCTCATCATCGGGCAGCCTGTCCAGAACTTCTCCAAGACATCCCGTACCGTAATTCATCATACGATTCACCCGGCTGATCGTCGCTGAGCTGGCGTTGGTCTTCTGCATAATCTCCGTATAGACCTTCTCCTGCCTGAGCATTTTTGCCACCTCAAACCGCTGCTCCATGGAGCGAAGCTCTGTCACTGCACAGATATCTTCAAAAAAATTGCAGCACTCTTCCAGGTCCTTTAACTCTAAAATCGCCTTATACATGCCTATCTTCCGCTCTTTCGGAGCTCTTTTACCCATAGAAATCCCTTCCTTTTGCGTAATATGTGTTTATTGTAACATTTTTTTGTGATTTAGTAAATCATAAATTAAAAGTTTAAAGGGGTAAAGAGACAAGGCGAAGACAGGCTCCGGAGAATAGAAATGTATTGGAAATGGAGCAAGCGGGGCGCAAATGGAAAGAGTGAGCCGGGGAAGCTCACTCTGTAGTGGGTGTAATATACGCACTATATGATACCGTTCATTATGATATGGCCTGATTCAGTTTTTCACTGTGTTCAGCCACTACCCTTTTTAACAGTTCCACATCCGACGTCACGCCCTCCATCCTGTCAGCAGCATTTTGATACCGCTCGTAGGTGGCGACATAGCAGGATTCTATGTTCTGTAATCGCGGCAAAATATTATGTTCCAGGATTGCTTCAATCTTAGTCAACCTTTTCTCGATCGGCTTCATCTTCGCATCTAGTTTGGAATCCAGCTTAGAATCCAATTTGGCATCAAGCTTATCATCAAGCATATTCGAAATTGCCAATAATAATTCGTTATCAGACATTGTCATCATCCAGTGTTGCGCGTATTGTATATGTCATTAGTTTATATTATTTATTATAACAAATATTGCAGAATCGTCAATGATAAATTAAATGCTTTTTCACCGGAAGATGATGACGAAGAATAAGAAAATAGAGTGAGCAATATCTACTCACTCTACATTTTCCTTAATCTGGTTTACAAAATATTTGTCTTGCATTATTGTTCATCACACCATTGCTGATATTCATCCAATCTTTTTATAAAGCCATCAAATTCCGGGACAGTAAAATCCAGTTCTTTATATCTGACCGGATATATTATTCCTTTACTGATAAGCTGTGCTCGTATTGTCGAAATAGAAGAAACTTTTTTGTCCATATTCTTTGCTACATCAGAGATAGTACATGGCAGTTCGCCACATTTTACCATGGCAAAAATAAAAATCTTATCCTTTTCCGAACAGCGTTCATATCTCACTTTAAAGAAGCCCGTATCCAAAGTTTCAAAAAATTCATTGATATTATCGTCAACGTCTTTTCTATTTATCGGACTATGGTCTACATTTTGAAATACAATCTGACACAGCTGCTGGATAAAAAATGGGTATCCTTTTGTAATATCCGTTATTGTATCGACAGCCTCATCCGTATAATCTATATTCATCTGCTGTGCGGGAATTTTGATGGCACGTTCCGACTGTTCCCGATTTAACGATCCAACAATTTTGTACATGAACAATCTCTCAGAGTATGATTTCTCATCAGATAACATTTTAGATATTTTAGGCAGTCCTGCGCCAATAACCATAATCGGATACCCTAACTGGTTTGTACGATGCAATGCTGCAATCAGGGAACCAAGCTCCGTTTGTTTCATATACTGCATTTTATCGATAAAAAAACACAATGGTGTTTTTGCTTTATATGCTGTCTCGCCAATCGCCGTAAGCACTTCTGTCATACTCTGTGTGAGATTATTTGTCTGATACAATTCCCTCTCCTGAACCGACAAAGAAAATGTATTTTCATTCGGATCAAAAGACACAACCAATGACTTCAACGCATCCAATGGTTTTTGAATAAGATTTTTAAACTTTTCTTTTGCACTTACTTTTCTTAAAAATAATTGAGAGCATGCAGCAATTTTTGAAATAAAATCATTGGAATCTTCTATTTCTATATATTGGCAAAACACATCTTTATCTTCAGCAATACGCTGCAGCTTATTTAATAAAACTGTTTTTCCCACACCGCGCAATCCGCTGAATACGATAGACTGTGTCGGAATATTCATATTTAATGCATCAAAAATCTGACTAACATTCTCAATTTCTTCATCTCTTCCCGCCAAATATATTGGAGCCAGCCCTGCTCCAGGCCTGTAAGGATTAACTTTAAATTTAAACAACGATATCACCGCCTTTATACCTACTATCACATGTTTCCACGCATATGTCAACTAATTTAAGCTTATCTACGCATCTTACCGCAAAAAAATTCCTATAACTTTTTTACAAAAAGATAAAGGCAGAAGAAAGTTATTTCCTCTGCCTTCAAAATCAGGTATCTGTCCGTTCTCTGTCGGGAATCTTTCTACCCTTCTTCTCCCACCAGGTGCTTCAGCTCTTTCACGCTCTCGGTCTGGTCGGCGGTCTGGTGGCTGGCTTTGCCGGCGTAGTTCTTAACAAAGGTCTGGGCTTTGTTTACCGGCTGTCTGGTGCCGGCGCCGGCGACGCAGCCGCCCGGGCAGGCCATGCCTTCCAGGAGGTAGCCCTGGTAGCGGCCGGCTTTGGCGAGGGCCATGAGTTTTTTACATTCTTTCAGGCCTTCGGCGTTGGCCACCTGCATTTTGTGGTCCGGATATTTTTTGGCGATGACGTCGGCAACGGCGCGGGCTACACCGCCGGATACGGCGAAGGCACGTCCGTCGGCGGAGGAGTCGTTGACGCCGCCCGGCAGTTCTTCGATGGTATTTAAGTCGATGCCGCGGGCCGCGAAGATTCCGGTCATTTCTTCAAAGGTCAGCACAAAGTCAACTTCACTGCGGACTGCCGGGTCCATAGCCTCAAGTTTTTTAGCGGAGCACGGACCGATAAATGCCACTTTAGAGCCCGGACGGGTATGTTTGATCAGACGGGCGGTCAGGGTCATCGGCGTGAGAGCCATGGAAACACAGTCGGCGTAGTCCGGGAACTCTTTTTTTGCCATGGCGGACCAGGCCGGACAGCAGGATGTCGCCATGAACGGCAGTCGTTCCGGTACATTTTCCATGAAGTCGTCGGCTTCCTGCACGGCACATAAGTCGGCGCCGATGGCCACCTCAAATACGTCGGTGAAGCCCAGCTGCTTGATGGCGGCACGAAGTTTTCCGGAGGTCACTTTCGGGCCGAACTGTCCCACAAAGGCCGGCGCAATGGCGGCGTATATCTTTTCACCGGACTGGATGCCCCGGATAATCTGAAAGATCTGGGACTTGTCGGAGATGGCGCCAAACGGACAGTTTACCAGGCACATACCGCAGGAAACGCATTTATCATAGTCGATTTCCGCCTTGCCCTGTGAGTCGGAATGGATGGCGTCCATGCCGCAGGCCGCCGCGCACGGGCGTTCCTGGGTGATGATGGCGTTATAGCTGCAGGCCGTCGCACAGCGGCCGCATTTGATACATTTGTCCTGATCGATGCTGGCTCTGCCGATGGTGCGGTCCAGATGCACCGCGTCTTTCGGGCAGACTTCCATACACGGATGAGCGAGACAACCCATGCAGCCCTCGGTGACGATGAGACGCTTCTCCGGGCAGGCGTTGCAGGCAAACTTGATAATATTGATCAGCGGAGGTGTGTAGTAAGTCTCCGGACGGTCCGCTGCTTCCACGTCCTCGGATATCGGCGCCTGGTTGCCGGCGTCGCGGCACGGCAGGCCCATGGCAAGACGCACTCTCTCTCCTACGATGGCTCTCTCCAGGAACACGTCATTTCGGAAGTTCGCCACGTCCCCAGGGATGATCTCGTACGGGATTTTCTCAATATGCTTTTCCACAGACGCCTCTTCCTGATAGGCCATTTTGGCTACCTCTGTAAAAACCATATGACGGATATCCTGTATTCTTGTCTCGATTCCTCTCATAAATATTTGTCCTCCTATCTCTCTTTATTCTTCTTATTTTAAAATAAGTATTATATGATGCATAATGCAATACTGTCTTAATAATACCTTGTTTGTAAAGATTTTAAAAGCATTTCTTGTCTTTTTTTACTTTCTGTTTTTGTGCATTCTGCTAATTGATGAACATTTTTCAGCAGTATATAATAAACGGGTATTTATCATGCACATCGAGGAGAAAATGTATGAATTCTGATTTTTACGCAAAAATAATGCGTCCGTTTCAGACGCATCCCGGTTATATATCTATTATAAATGTTTTGAACCGCATCCTGACTCTGGCGGGTTTTCTTTTTTATCCCGCTCTGCTGGTATGGATGGCCGTAATGCTCGACAAACGGTTCTTTGCGTTTCTGTTTCTTCCGGCGTTTTTCTTTCTGGCCATGAGCCGGATACGGAAGCTCATCAACAGCCCGCGCCCTTACGAAGTATATGACATACAGCCTCTGATTGCCAGAGACGGCCACGGACAGTCTTTTCCAAGCCGACATGTGTTCTCCATCTTTCTGATCGGCACACTCTGGTGCGGCACTCTGATGCCAGCCGGCATCTTTCTTCTTTCGTGCGGAATACTTCTGGCAATGATTCGCGTTATCGCGGGGGTTCATTTTCCGAAAGATGTCCTCTGCGGTGCTGCACTCGGCATTTTCTGCGGAGCGCTGACATTGTTTATCAGCGCTCTGTAGAAGCATTGGAGCGTCAGTATTTCACGGTGTTTTCTTTTTCGCACCCTTTTTTCTTTTTGTTCCGATACATTCGTTCATCCGCCTGGTTGATCATGTCATTGAGGAAGTTTTTGGTCTTCTCAAAGTCTTCCGTATAGGAAATACCGAAATCCGCTGTGATATGCCTGGTCTCATTTTCTCCATAGGCAATACCGGCAAGCAGTGCGCAGATCTCTTCAATCCGGCTGTACACACGTTTTTCCGGGCAATTGAGGAAAATGACCAGAAATTCATCCCCACCGTAGCGTATGACGGAATCGCTGTCCCGCACAGAAGTTTTTAAAACTGAGGCTACTTTCACAAGTACTTCATCTCCTGCCAGATGCCCGTAGGTATCGTTAATTTCTTTAAAGCTTCGAATATCCATGAGTATCATGGCAACACTCCGAAGCTCTTCCCCCGGACGCATCTTGTCAAGAAACATCCATTCATTAAGAAAACGCCGGTTATAAAGCCCGGTCAGCTCATCGGCGTATATCTTCTCGTAGATATCTTCGGACATGTAAACAAGACTTCTTTGCTGCGTCAAATCCTCGATCTCCGGATTCTTTTCAATGAGCGGTATGATCTTTTCCTCATATTCAGAGACCGGCATTGGTTTTGAAAAATAATATCCCTGAATATAATCACACTGTATTCTCTTTAAGAAATCAAACTGTTCTTCTGTCTCTACGCCTTCTGCGATCACCTTAAGCCGCAGCCATTTAGCCATGGACACCACAGACGAAAGAATCCTCTTGCTCTTGAAATCATTGGAATGAGAAAAAAGAAACTTCATATCAAGTTTCAGATAATCCACCTGTATATCCTTCAGCGTATTCAGAGAGGAAAAACCGCTTCCAAAATCATCCATCATAATCCGGAAACCTCTTTTACGAAGCTCGCAGATCATACTGTTGACAAAGTCCGGATTATCCATATAGGCGCTCTCTGTCAACTCCAGCTGAAGAAGCCCCGGTGAAATATCATATTTTTTCACCAGGTAGGTGAGCTTATCGGGCAGACCCGCATTGGAACAGTCAACTCGTGACATATTGACGGAAATAGGCGCCGGTGTCAAACCTTCATCTTTCCATTTTTTTATGTACTGACAGACTTTCTCCCAGACATAGTAATCCAATTTCTCGATAAATCCGTTTTTTTCCAGAACTGGAATAAACTGCGTAGGAGCAATAAGCCCTTTTTTAGGATGATTCCAGCGAATCAGCGCCTCAGCTCCGTAAGGCAGCTGCGTATAGCCATTGTATTTTGGCTGAAAATAGATAACAAACTCTTCATTCTCCAGAGCAGGACGCATATCATTGAACACTTCCTGCTCCTGTGTAATCTGCTGACCCAGCTTCTCATCGTATACACCTATGTAATCCTGATAACGATTTTTTATTTTCCGGCTTGCCATAGTCGCCAAAATAAACATATTTTCTGCCGGCGTACTGTTATCCTCTATACAATATATTCCGAAAGACGGTTCAAGAGCAAAACTCGTACTATAGGAAAGAATCTGACAAATCAGAAACTGGAGCATACTATCACAGTCTCTTTTCTCATAAGGAATACAGATGCCAAAAATATCTGATTCTATACGTCCGAATGTACAGTATGGATAATGACTTGAAATATTCCGCAGAAGGTCCGCCATAAAACACAGAATGCGATTTCCTCCCTCTTCACCCCAATAGGAATTAATAAGCCGAAATCGTTTGATATCCATACGAATGAATACAAAAGGCTCCTTCAGATGTTTCTGCAGCATCTGCTCTGTTTCTTTAAAAAAATGCATTCGATTATAAAGTCCGGTTACAGAATCATGCTCTGCCAAATGCTGCATTTTCTTTAAATACCCCATACGGCTTCTGGCAATAGCATTTTTCAGACGTGTCATGAGAATCCGCTCTTTATATGGCTTAATGATAAAATCCCAGGCTCCCAGCTCCAGCGTTCTCTCCTCTGTGGTAATATCGCTGTCTCCGGTCATGGCAATCACGGGGATACTCTCCCACCGGGATCCCTTAAGTTTTTTCAAAAATTCATATCCATCCATGACCGGCATTACAATATCAAGTAAAATTGCGATAATCTCCTCATTTTTCTCTTCAAGAATCGACCATGCCTCCGCCCCGTTTTCTGCCTCCAGCACATCATACGCATTCTGAATCATATAACGCAGAATCGTTCTGTTTATTTTCTGGTCTTCCACAATAAGTATCGTGTTTCTATCTTCCTTCATCCCAACGCTCCATTACGAAAAAAAGGTGCTGCAGTTACACAACACCTTTCTTAATTACAGATTGATTAGTCTTCTTTTGGAGTATCCAGCGCTTTGATACTCAGACTGATTTTTCTCTCATCTTTTTTGAAATCTACAACCTTCGCTGTAATTTCTTCACCAACCTTTAATACATCGGAAGGCTTCTCGATATGCTCTTTTGCAATCTGAGAAACATGAAGAAGTGCGTCAACACCCGGCTCCAGTTCGATAAATGCGCCGAAATCTGTCATGCGGGCAACCTTACCGGTTACAACATTACCTACTGCATATTTCTCATCTGCAGTCAGCCAAGGATTGGTCTCAGGGAACTTTAAGGATAACGCGATCTTCTCGCCCTGAATATCCTTGATCAGCACTTTAACCTGCTCGCCTACTGTGAAGACCTTCTTAGGATTCTCCACACGTCCCCAGCTCATCTCAGAGATATGCAGAAGACCGTCAGCACCGCCCAGATCGATGAATGCACCGAAATCTGTTACATTCTTCACTGTTCCTTCTACAGTCATGCCAACTTCGATTCTTGCAAATAATGCTTCCTGTTTTGCCTTCTTCTCGGCAACCAGAAGCTGTTTGCGGTCACCAATGATTCTTCTCTTGCGAGGATTAAACTCTGTGATAACGAACTCGATCTCCTGTCCGTCATATTTCTTTAAGTTCTTCTCGTAAGTATCAGATACGAGGCTTGCCGGGATAAATACTCTTGTATCTTCCACAACAACGCTTAATCCGCCGTCAAGTACTTTGGCAACAGTAGCTTTTAATACTTCCTTATTATTGAAAGCCTCTTCCAGTCTCTTGTTGCCTTTTTCTGCTTTCAGTCTCTTGTAGGTTAAGAGAACCTGTCCCTCACCGTCATTCACTTTCAGAACCTTAGCCTCCATCTCGTCGCCAACCTTGGCTACAGTAGTCAGGTCTAAGTTCTGGTCGTTGGAATATTCGTTTCTTGTAATGATACCGTCAGATTTATATCCAATATTTAAGATGATCTCATCCTCTTTTACATCGATAATAGTACCCTGTACAACCTCTCCATTTCTGATTGTCTTAAAACTTTCTTCCAGCATCTGGTCAAAACTCATTTCCGCCATGCTTTCATGAACCTCCTTGATAATATTGTTTGGGGTCGATGCCCCTGCAGTAATACCGAGTATCCCGATATTATGAAAATCCTCCATATTCAAATCATTTTTTGTTTGTATATAAAAAGTATTACTACATTCTTTTTTACTTATCTCAAAAAGTTTTTGAGTGTTCGAGCTGTGTCTGCCGCCGATGACGATCATCGCGTCGGAACGCATGGCCAGCTCTCTGGTCTCCTTCTGCCGTTCCTCCGTGGCATTACAAATCGTATTAAAAACATTTATATCATAACCCTTTTCTGAGATAATTTCAACTAAATATTGAAACTTATTGTAGTTAAATGTCGTTTGTGATACAATAGACAGCTTTGTATCCGCATCAACTGCAATTGCTTCTGCCTGTTCCCGATTCTCAATGACAATCGGCGTGGTATGGCACCATCCCATGATCCCTTCCACTTCCGGATGATGGTTGTTGCCTACAATAATAACTACTCTGCCGTCCCCGCTCTCCTTTTCCACGATTCTGTGAATCTTTCGGACAAAGGGACAGGTTGCATCGACCAGATCAAGACCTGCATCTGCAATCTCATCGTAAATCGCCTTGGGCACTCCATGGGAACGAATAATGATGGTTCCTTTCCCCAGGGAACGAAACTCATTGCTGTCATTAATCACTCCGACTCCCTGCCGCTCAAGGTCAGCCACAACTTCATCGTTGTGGATAATGGGGCCATAAGTATAAACATTCTTCTTCGCAGATTCTTTATAAACTGTATCTACAGCTCTCCGAACCCCAAAACAAAAGCCAGCAGACTTTGCTATATTGATCTCCATTCTTTACTCCGGTAAAATTATTTTATTATATTCGGCAATGACCTTATCCACGACTTCGTCGATGGAAAGTTCCGAGGAATCTACCAGCACTGCATCTTCCGCCTTCTTAAGAGGGGCGATCTCGCGCTCCATGTCCTGCTTGTCTCTCTCGATGATATCTCTCTCAATCTGTGCAAAATCACAATCCGTTCCCTTCGCCTTAAGCTCATCGAAACGTCTCTTTGCACGGACAGCCGATGAAGCGGTAAGATAAATCTTGAGCGATGCATCAGGAAGCACGTTGGTCCCGATATCTCTTCCATCCATTAAAATATTGGATGTACGCGCCATATCTCTCTGAAGATCGAGAAGCGCCGCGCGAACGGCAGGAATCGCTGCTGTGAGGGACGCCATCTTCCCGACTTCCTCGGTCCTGATAAAAGGCGTTACATTCTCTCCATTCAGGAAAACCTGCTGCCTTCCTTCCCCGTCATATCCGAGGGTGACACGAATCTTCGGACACTCCTCCGAAATGCGTTCCGTATCATGACCATCAATCCCCTCTCTCAAAAAATAAAGGGCGATCGCCCGATACATAGCGCCTGTATCCACATAAATAAAATGAATCTTCTTCGCAATCTCCTTGGCAATGGTACTCTTTCCAGCTCCCGCCGGACCATCAATCGCAATACTGTAATACATGGATACTGCCTCCCGTCCTCTGGTATTCATCTGTTCTATGTCTAGTGACACAGCATTGCCTACACTAAATCATTCTATCACAAAAAAAGCAAAAAAGGAACCCCTTTTTATGCAAAAAATCCTGCCGTATATCCCGTAGACCAGGCAATCTGCAGATTAAATCCTCCCGTTACCGCATCCACGTCAAGAATTTCTCCGGCAAAAAAAATATTTTTTACCAACTTGGACTCCATAGTGGTCGGCGAAACCTCTTTTACGCTGACGCCGCCCCGGGTGACGATCGCCTCTTCAAACCCCCGCACTCCGGCGATATGCATTTCCAGCCCTTTCATGATCTCGATCATCCTGCGGCGCTCCTTTTTGGTGATATCCCTCACCTTCTTATCTTCCGGCACGCCGGCTTCCCTCAGGAAAACAGGAACCATCTTCCGCGGCAGCATCCGTTCGATGACATTGGAAATATTTTTATTGCGGTAGATATCAAACTCCCGCAGATAGCGTTTTTCCAGCTGCTCCGCAGTCAGAGACGGCTTCAGATCAAGAATCAGCGTAAGCCTGCCGTCTTCCAGCGCTTTTTGATACTTTCCGAGGCAGGTGCTTGCCGTCAGGACCAGCGGCCCGCTGACGCCAAAATGCGTAAACAAAAACTCGCCAAATCCCTCGTAGATCACTTTTTTCTGCTGTTTAACACGTATGGAAACATTTTTCAGAGTCAGCCCCATGAGCTCCCGGCACCAGTTTTCCTTCATAATAAAAGGCACCAGCGATGGATACGGCGGTTTTATACTGTGACCGACGGAACGTGCCAGCCGGTATCCGTCCCCATCGGAACCGGTGGACGTATACGAACAGCCGCCGGCGGCAAGGATGAGAGAATCCCCCTCGATGGTTTTACCGTCTGAAAGCTGCACCCCTGCAAAAAATGCATTCCCGGCGTCATGATGAAGCAGTATTTTTTCCACTTTGGTATGGTAATGAATCTGTACTCCATTCCGGTCACAGAGCCTTTTCAAAGTTCCGATCACATCGGAAGAATGGTCGGACTGAGGGAAAACCCGCTGCCCGCGCTCCACCTTGGTTTTCAGCCCCGCATCATTCAGCAGCCGAATCATATCATCGTTATTGAACCTGGAAAAAGAGCTGTAGAGAAACCGGCTGTTGGTGGCTACATGGCTTAAAAATTCCTCCGCGTCACAGGCATTGGTAATATTGCAGCGTCCTTTGCCGGTAATAAAAAGCTTCTTGCCAAGCTTTTCATTTCTTTCCAGAAGGATAACTCTTTTCCCTTCTCCGGAGGCAGAAATGGCAGCCATCATTCCGGCTGCCCCTCCGCCAATTATTATTACCTTTTTCATATCTTTGTGTATCCTCTCAGAAACTGTTGTAATCAGCACTTCTGTTATAGACATCATACTCATTCCAGATTTCTTCCAGAGCCATGAGCCTTTTTTCCACATCGTCCTTTCTCTGCAAAGCGATGGCTGTCACCAGTGCATTTACCACACTCAAGGCACAAACAAGAGAATCCACAATGGTCATCACATCGCTTTTGGCAAACAAACTGCAGTCGGCAAACTCAACGATCGGAGCCTGAGCATTGTCGGTAAGCGCGATCGTTTTTGCCCCATGATCCTTGGCAAACTGCAGGGCAATCATCGTCCTCTTGGAATACCTTGGAAATGTAATGCCGATCATCACATCGTTGGGCTGCATATTGTATATCTGCTCCAACGTTTCTGAAGTACTGTTGGCATCCACCACGATCACATTATCGAACAGCATTTTGAAATAATATCCCATGAGTCCTGCCAGATGAGCCGCGCTTCTTGTTCCCAATATATATAATCTTCGGCCTTCGTTGATAAACTTTACCGCTTTGTTGAATTCTTCTTCATCAACTCCATTCTGAATAGTATCCCGCAGCCGTTCACAGTCCGTGGAGAGGATACTCTTCAGGACGCCCTTCTCCTGATAACGTTTGGAGGAAAGGGACATCCTCTGCATCGAATTGGAATTAGTTTTGACAATCACCTGAATGGCTTTCTGCAGCTCCGGATAGCCGTCATAATCCAGCTGATACGCAAAACGAACCACCGTAGATTCACTGACACCGGCTTCTTTTCCAAGTTTGGAGGCTGTCAGATATGCCGCCGTATCAAAATTATCAGTAATATATTGCGCAAGCCTCTTCTGTCCTTTACTGAAGCTTGCAGATTTATTCTCTATTCGCTGTAATAAATTCAAATGTTCCAACTCTAACAATCCACCTATTCTCTGTATACTATATTACGTTTTCTCCCGCCGAAGGCAGCAGAATCCCTGTATCACAAGAAATCCCCGTGCGGATAATACCGCACAGGGAGAAGCCATCTCCGCCAAATAAAATCTGAAGGCAGAGACGGGCTATATCCATTATTTACCCGGATAAACAATGACAGAATCCACATCGTAGCCTTCCAGCTCTTTTCTTCCCTCAAGCCCGGCCAATTCCATAAGGAACAATACTTTTACGACTTTTCCGCCAAGCTTTTCAATCATCCTGATGGCAGCCGCAGCCGTTCCGCCGGTCGCCAGCAGGTCATCGACCAGAACCACTCTCTGTCCCGGAAAGATCGCATCCCTATGCATCTCAATGGTTTCCGTACCATATTCCAGATCATACTCTTCACTGATGGTCTCTCTTGGCAGCTTGCCCTTTTTCCGGATTGGCACAAAACCCTTGCTCTTATTGTAAGCAAGCGGCATGCCAAACAAAAATCCCCGGGCTTCTGTCCCGGCAATCACATCGAACTCCATTCCTTCCAGCCGTTTCATCATCTCATGGATACTCAGCTTTAATCCTTCCGGATCCTGAAGGACAGAAGTCACATCCCGGAAAATAATGCCCGGTTTTGGAAAATCCGGAATACTTTTGACATAATCTTCAAGCTTTCTCACTTTGCCCACCCTTTCTCTAACATAATGTATTTCTCCCTATGCGCCGCAACTGACGCTGTGCAGGAGCTCTTATGTTAAACTGCATTTTTATTATAGCAGAAATGCCATCGAAAAAACAGAAAAAATAGCAAATCCCTATGAAATTCTTTCCTTAAGCTGCAGATCACAAAACAGTTCTATGGCGCGCGCCACTCCTTCTTCATCATTGGTCACCGTCACATAATCTGCCGCTTCCTTCACACTGTCCTCGCCATTTTCCATGGCAACGCCCACTCCGGCATTCCTTACCATTTCCAGATCATTATTGCCGTCGCCGCATGCCATGATCTGCTCCATGGAGATACCCAGAATCTTTCCGAGATTCAGGAGCGCATCTCCTTTATTGCATGTACAATGATTAATCTCCAGATTGTTAGTCAGCGAGCAGGTCACTGCCAGATCAGGAATCCCGCTCAGCTCCCGGAACGCCTGTTGTCTCTTTTCTTCATCACGGAAGAACATGTTGATTTTTTCAATAGGCGATTTATGCTCCTTCACCCATTCCCGCAGATCTTCAATACAAGTTCTGGAACTTTTGACGAGGCGCTGAATCAGCGGTTCAATGCCGTAGTCATTAAGATTCTCGTAGAACCTTGCTTCGCACCATCCATTGCCCTCTGCGTAAGCATCATAGAAAGTGTCATATCTTTCCAGTATATCAAACACCTCCAGCGCCCTGTCCCAGGCAATGCCGTTGGTATACACAGCTTTTCCTGTAGCCAGCTCCACCACAGCTGCACCGTTGGAAGAAATCACATAGTGAACGCCCTCCATCTTCATAAGCTCTTCAGGAATTCCTGACCATACTCGTCCCGTAGCAGGAAGCACTTCGATTCCCTGCCGAATACATGCTTCCAGCACCTCTTTCGTGTGGGGCGTCAGTTTTTTATCTGTCGTCAGTGTCGTTCCGTCCAGATCAAGACCGATGAGACGGATATCTCTTTTCTCCACTATCTTTTTTGCCATTGACCATCCCTCATTTACTGTTATTTTATCTCTTGGTTCTATTTCTGTTATTTTTTTATCTGCATCCTTATGCGATGTCTTTTTTGCAGGAAAAGCGATAATTTTTTATCACGATCTGCATGGTACGCTGTCCTCTCCACTCATTGACTTCCGGATAATATGTACAGTCCATGCGAACGGAAGAAGATAATCCTTTTTTGATCCGCTCTGTCTCTTCTTTGCCGCAGCAATTCTCCATGTCCTGAAAGAAAAGAGATGTATCGCCAAAATAAATGGCATCTATGCTGTATCCCTTCTCATCCCGAAGAAACATTTTCAGACAACGTCCCGTACTGCCAAGAATCCGGGCTCCGGTTATGACAAAGCCTTTCTGCGCAAAGAGCGGCTTCTGATTTCCGTTGCCAAAAGGTTCCAGCATATCAAGCTCAGTCAGAAATTCTTCAGACAGCCAGGAAACAGGAAGAGCAATATCAATGTGCACTTTTTTGACAAAATCTTCCTCTGTGAGCTGCGCATTGGCATTGAGACGCTGCCGCAATTCGGACAGCCTGCTCTCTTCCATGGAAAGTCCCGCGGCCATAGGATGCCCTCCGAACTTTGTGAAGCACTCCTTCACCTTGACCATCTCATTATACATATGATATGTCTCAATGGAACGGCCGGAGCCTTTGAGTCCTTCCCTGGTTCTCGTTATTACAAAGACCGGTTTATTATAGCACTCTCTGATTCTTCCTGCAATAATTCCTGCAATACTTTCATGGCAATCCGGCAAAAATATAACAAGCACTTTATCTTGCATCTGCCCGGTTTCTTCCAGATACCGATGCGCTTCCTCCTCGCCCTTCCGCGTCATTTCTTTTCTCTCGGAATTTAGCTCCAGCAATTCCTCCGCCATGGCCCGACAGGCAGATTCCTCCGTACACAGCAGTAGATCCAAAGCTTTTTTTGCCGTCTTAAGTCTTCCGGAAGCATTAATACAGGGGCCCAGAATAAAACCAAGATGATAGGCAGTGATCTTTTTGTCCTCAAGATGATTGGCATCGATCAGCGCTCTCAGCCCGCGAATCTTTGTTTCATTCATGCGGCGAAGCCCTTCTTTTACAAGAATCCGGTTTTCATCCTGCAAAATCATCACGTCGCAAACTGTCGCCATGGCTGCAATCTCCAAAAACTCCTGCGCTTCCCGCCGTCCAATCCCAAAGGCATCATACAACAATTCAATAAATTTATAAACTACCACTGCGCCGCAGATATTTTTAAACGGGTATGCGCAATCCTCCTGTTTCGGATTAATCACGGCAGCTGCCTCCGGAATCTGCTCTGTCCTGACGCCGTCTTTTTCAACAAACGGAACATCATGATGATCCGTCACCACAAAAGTCATTCCAAGACCGTTGCCGTAACTGATCTGCTCTGCGGCAGCAATTCCATTATCACAGGTGATGACCGTATCCACACCATCTTCATACGCCTGGTCAATCAGATGTTCATTAATTCCGTACCCGTCAGCCACCCGGTCAGGTATACGATAATCCACCTGAGCGCCGCAGCGGGCCAGCCCCCGATACAGAATATAGTTGGAGGATACGCCATCCACATCATAATCCGAGATAATGCGAATCTTTTTTCCCGCCATGATTTTCTCTTTGATCACCTGAACACCTTTTTCCGCGTCTTTCAGCAATGACGGTTCATACAAATCCTCCAGAGAGCCGTAGAGATATTTCCGCATTTCTTCTTCTGTCGTCAGATTTCGATTCCTCATGAGCCTTGCCAGCACAGGACTGATCCCAAAATGTCTGGCGATTCCATTGAAATCCGCTTTTTTTGCGGATATGAACCACTGCTCCATTCGGTTTCCTCCTTTCTGTCATCCGGCGGCAAAAAGAAAGGGGCGCCTTCTGGCAGCCCCCTGCTTTTTGCTGTTTTAACGATACAATCGGGAACTCGCATCGTTCATGCATGTTCCTCTTTATTTCTTTTTCCTCTTGGAGGTCTTCTTTTCTCCGGCCTTATTGTTCTCCTCAATTTTTGCCGTATTTTTCTTTGTAGAAGCCTTTCTCCTGTCAAAAATCATCTTCATGCGATACCACAGCGGACCAGTGATGCATACGGAAGAATATGCGCCAAATACAACGCCGCACATCAAAGTCAGCGAAAACTCTTTGATAGATGCAACGCCTACCACATAAAGAATCGCAATGGTAATAAAAGTAGTCAAAGACGTATTGATAGAGCGGGTAAGAGTCTGACTGATACTGGTGTTAACCACCACATCCAGACCCTGTTTAACCATCTGATTGTCTTTCAGATTCTCACGAATACGGTCAAATATAACGATGGTCGCATTGATCGAATAACCGAGAATCGTCAGCATACATGCGATAAATGTACTTCCCACCGACAGTCTGGCCACGGAATATACCGTAAAGACACAGAGTACATCATGAAGCAGGGCAAGTACCGCACTGACGCCAAACTTCACATCCTTAAACCGGAATGCCACATAAATGAGCATACAAATTGATGCAATGGCCACTGCAATAACGGCGTCCTGCCGCATTTCATTGGAAACACTTCCTGTAATCTGCTGTACCTGATAATCAGAAATCGAATAGCTGTCTTTTAATGTATTTTCCAGGGTCTCTCTCTGGTCAAGGGAAAGCTCTCCGGTCTTAACTACCAGCTCATTGGCTCCCTGTACTTTTTGACTTTGAACAGTTCCACCGCCGACACTCTCTCTTACCGTATCACAGATCTGCTGGTCAAGCTCATCTGTAATTTCATCATCCAGAGTCATGGTAATGGCGGTACCTCCTGAGAAATCCAGATCAAAATTAAGGATATTGCCGGTGGCATTTTTGTTGATCGGCAGGAACACAAAGCCCAGGATGATAACAATGGCAGAAGCAATCATACAGAACTTGCTGAACTTAATATAGTTAAATACTTTGAACACCTTCGCCCGGCCATAGAACTTCTCATCCTTAAGGCCAAGGTTATAAACACTGATCATCAGCCGTTTTGTCACAAACAAAGCTGTGAACATGGATAAAATAATACCGATGGCAAGAGTCTGTGCAAAGCCTTTTACCGTACCGGAACCTCTGAACCAAAGCACAGCCGCAGCGATGAGGGTAGTGATATTTCCGTCCAGAATCGCTGACAGCGCTTTATTATATCCGCTCTCAATAGCATTGATCACCGACTTCCCTGCGTTGATCTCTTCTTTGATACGAGTAAAAATTATGACATTGGCATCCACCGCCATACCAATTGCGAGGATCACGCCGGCGATACCGGGCAGCGTCAGCGTCGCATTAAATCCGTTGATGGCCAGCAGGTTCAGAATCACATAGCAAAGCAGAGCAAAACCTGACATCAGACCCGGAATCCGATAAAGAATCAGCATGAAAAGGAAAATCACCACAATACCGATGGCGCCTGCCAAAAGGCTCGTGTCAATGGCGTCCTGTCCCAGTCTTGCTCCAACCACATTGGACTGAACCTCGGTCAATGTCAGCGGGAGCGCTCCAATACGGATGGTGGAAGCCAGATCTTCCGCTTCCTCATAGCTTTCCATATTTTCGATGACACATTCGCCTTCTGTGATAGCCGACTGTACCGTAGGAGCACTGACAACTTCACCATCATAATAAATATAAATCGGTTTACCGATATTATTTGCCGTTGCATCAGCAAAAGCCTGTTTACCCTCTTCATCCATTGTCAGGGAAACCACATAATTATTGATACCGTTTTCATCATAGGTTCCGGCCTGCGCACTTTGGATGTTGGAACCCGTCAGAACAACAGTGCCATCTTCCGTCTGGAAGGACAGATCTCCCGGCTTACCCAGCTCTTCAAGAATAGCGTTGGCATCTGTCGCACCCGGAATCTCCACAGTGATCCTGTTGGAGCCTTCCTGATATACCTCTGACTCTGTGCTGTAATTCTGCACACGAAGCTGCAGCTTATATCTGGTATCATCCATATCCGTCTGGGACGGATTCTCCTCATTGACCTCATAGGTGACGCTGACGCCGCCTGCCAGATCAAGACCCAGTTCAATGTTTTTGGCAGAACCAAGGTGATCCTTTCCCAGTCCAACCAAAACTGTGTAAAGACACACAGCAGCGACAACTATAGTCACCAGAATGGTCAGAACCGCATTCCGCTTCGGATTGCTGTTCTTTTTACGTTTATTAGCCATCTTCTTACTCCCTTTCCTGTGCCAGCGCGGCTTGAATCATAATGGCACATTCTACACGTTTTCTTTCCATCTCACAGCTAAGCTCATAAGCATCGTCAATGACGCCATGGAACTTGTAGGAATTCGCAGCACAGCCGCCGCTGCAGTAAAATCTCGCGAAGCATTCCCGGCATTTATCTTTCGTATATACATTGCACTGACGGAATTCATCGCAGATATCCGTTCTCTTTATGCCATCAAAGACATTGCCGAGAAGAAACTGTTCCTCGCCCACGAACTGATGGCACGGATACAGGTCTCCCCACGGAGTTACCGCCAGGTATTCCGTTCCGCTGCCGCAGCCGGACAGACGCTTCGCCACACACGGACCGCCGGTCAGATCGATCATAAAATGGAAGAAATTAAATCCTTTTCCCTCCTGATTCCGTTTGATGATCTCTTTAGCAAGGCGGTCATACTCCTCAAAAATCTGCGGCAGATCTTCCTCCCGGATGGCGTACGGCTCTTCCGGCAGCCCTACCACCGGCTCCATGGAGATCTGTTCAAATCCCAGATCCGCCAGATGAATGACATCTTTGGAAAAATCCAGATTCCGTCTGGTAAATGTACCGCGCACATAATATTTCTGCTGATGTCTGGACTCCGCAAAACGGATGAACTTCGGCATGATGATATCATAACTGGACTTGCCGTTGCGGGTCGGGCGCATATAATCGTTGACTTCCTTCCGTCCGTCTACGCTCAACACCACGTTGTCCATCTCTTTGTTGGCAAACTCCATGATCTCATCATTAAGCAAAATACCGTTGGTTGTCAGAGTGAACCGGAAATGCTTGTCATATTTTTTTTCCAGGGAACGGCCATATTCCACCACTTCTTTCACAACGCCGAAATTCATGGTCGGCTCGCCGCCGAAAAAATCCACCTCCAGATTATGACGGTTTCCGGAGCTTCGCACCAGGAAATCCAAAGCAGCCTTTCCCACCTCGGCGCTCATCAGCGCCCGGTCTCCTTTATATTCTCCCTCCTCCGCAAAACAATAGCGGCAGGCAAGGTTACAGTCATGGGCAATGTGAAGACATAAAGCCTTGACAACGGTCTTCCGTTCTTTCACTTCTTTTATGTAGTCTTCATATATATCGTCCGTAAACAGAAGGCCCTGTTCTTTTAATTCCTGAACCTCCTGATAAGCTTCTTCTACCTCTGATTCCCCGTACGGGAGCTGTTCTTTGATGGCATCCAGAGTATTGTCCTCAAAAAGAGCGACCACATCGTACACCACATCATCCACCACGTGGATGGCGCCGCTGCAGATATCCATCACGATATTATATCCGTTATTTTTGTACTGATGAACCACAATCTGTCTCCTTTCTGTTCTCTAATCTTGCGTCATGCATCCGTATTATATTTTTATTTATCTCCGGCACTCATATACCATATGGGAATATGCCGTGACCCTGTCCAAATAGCAGATGCTTATGACACAACAGATAGGGTGAACAGAACCCTCTGCTCACCCTAATTGCAAACATGCCGGTATTATCCGGCCATATGCTGCGGTTCAATTATTTGTTGTTCTCGCAAGTCTGGTTGCCAACTGTACAGGATGTCTTGCATGCAGACTGACAGGATGTCTGACATTCGCCGCATCCGCCTTTGCACATGCTTACTGCATATGTCTTGTTGCCAGTAAGTGTTTTAACGCGCTTCATACCAAATGCCTCCTTGCTCATAATCTTCTATGTAGTCTGGGACGCGGCTTCCGCCGGACGTCTCAAATTACGGTGTCAGAATGACACTCCTGTGTGTAGTATAGCACAAACAATTTTATAAAGGAAGAGTTTTTTTCAGCTTAACATCCCGCCAAGCATCCCGCTGCCGGCGCAGTAAAGAAATGTGGTAAAAAGCTGAAACACCTTCATGGAAACATCCTGCCCGCTGCAAAGCCGCAGCAGGAAGATGAAAAGAAAATAAAGACATCCCACAGCCAGTCCCCACAGAAAGCCCCTCTTCTCATTTTTTCTCCCGCAGAAAAAACCGCCGGCAAAACAGGAGATGACGCTGATGCAGATGATACCGATATTTTCCGCGCTGGCGGACATCTCCGTTTTCAGCATGATGAAAGCGAAGATCGCAATGAGAAGAATCGTCGCCGCAGCTGCCGCTGCCGCACCAGTCAGCAGCGCAAGCACCTTTTTCATTCCTTCCCTGTCAAAGATTCCGTCTGTTTTCATGCCACACCTCAGAATTTTTTTATAGTTTATGAAAGATGCGGCAGCTTTAGAACTGCTGCCTTCCAAACAGAAAAACTGCCGTGGGCACACATCCGGTTCTCTCGGATGTATGCTCCGCGGCAGTCTGTCTTTCTTATTCTTCTTCTGTTTTTGTGAGATTCGGTTTCTCTACCGCTGCGATGGCGTCTTTCTGCATCGGGATACGGCAGTTACGGTTGTTGCCGAACTCTACGATTACCGTGTTGTCCATAATATCGATGATCACGCCGTAAAATCCGCTTGTGGTAAGGACGCTGTCTCCTGCCTGCATACTTGCATGCATAGCTGCCGCTTCCTTCTGCTGTTTCTTCTGCGGACGAATCATCATGAAGTAAATGATCGCTCCAAAAACAACGATGTAAAGAATGATTGTTATGATGTTAGCACTTGCTGCCTGATTTAATAACATGTGATACCTCCATTTTCTTTTCTTTCTATATTATAATAACAGAATTATAATAACAAAACTAATTTACTTATAAATCCGGATGCTGTCCTGGCACACGGTTTCCGCTGCAACAAATTCTGCTGTTCTCTCAGCGCAGCTCCTCTTCCGGCGTCAGGAATCCTTCCAGCGTCTCTTTTTTGAACTCTTTGTAACGGTGCTCCTCGATGGCCGCCCGGATGCGCTCCATCAGATGATTGTAAAAATACAGGTTATGAAGAACGCAGAGTCTCATGCCGAGCATCTCTTTTGCCTTTAAAAGATGTCTGATGTAAGCGCGGCTGTAGGTTCTGCATGCCGGACATCCGCAGCCCTCCTCAATCGGCCTCGGATCAAGCTCGTACTTCTTATTAAAGAGGTTCAGCTTACCGTGAGCCGTGTATACATGTCCGTGCCGGCCGTTCCGCGACGGATACACGCAGTCAAAAAAGTCCACGCCCCGGTCCACTGCCTCCACAATGTTGGCCGGCGTACCTACGCCCATCAGATATGTCGGCTTGTCTGCCGGCAGGCAAGGCACCGTCTCGTCCAAAATGTGGTACATCTCCTCATGGGTCTCTCCCACTGCCAGTCCGCCGATGGCGTAACCGTCCAGATCCATCTCACTGATGATCCGCGCGTGTTCCTTCCGCACATCCGCCAGGATACCGCCCTGATTGATACCGAACAGAAGCTGATGCGGATTCACTGTATCCGGCAGACTGTTAAGTTCTGCCATCTTCGCCTTGCAGCGCGCCAGCCAGCGGGTGGTCCGCGCCACGGAGTTACGGATGTAGGACTCGTCCGCCTTGCTTGGGGGACATTCATCAAAGGCCATAGCTATGGTCGAACCCAGATTCGACTGAATCTGCATGCTCTCCTCCGGTCCCATGAAAATGTGGTGTCCGTCAATGTGGGACTGAAAATATACGCCCTCCTCTTTGATCCGCCGGAGTCCCGACAGGGAAAACACCTGAAATCCGCCGGAGTCCGTGAGAATGGGCCTGTCCCAGGCCATAAATTTATGGAGCCCTCCGAACTTCTTGATCAGCTCGTCACCCGTACGCACATGAAGATGATACGTGTTGGATAACTCTACCTGTGTTCCTATTGTCTTCAAATCGTCTGTGCTCACCGCTCCCTTGATAGCGCCCACCGTTCCCACGTTCATGAAAACCGGCGTCTCAATGGTGCCGTGCACTGTCTCAAGCCTGCCTCTTTTTGCCAGGCCGTCTCTCGTCAATAAAGTATACATATTCTCTCCTATTTTATACATACAAGCCCAATTCTAGCACAAAGGTTTGGATTACACAACTCCTTTTTGCAATTATTTCCACTGTGCTTTTTCTTTTATAAAGCAGGAAAAGCCGCTGACAGACCAAACCATTCTGTCCAGCGGCTCCAATGTAATCTGATATATAAGTATAAGAATATTTTTTCAGCAAATCAGAACATTTCTTTTCAGCGGAGATTCTCCCTATACGCAGTCTGCTCTTACATACTCCTCCGGCAATAGGACCACGCCGTCCCGATGAGCAGCACCGGTATCCAGATGGCAGCAGCAATGAACATGAGATGCACGTTCCAGACGGATAAGCTGCCCAGATGCAGAAAATCCAGTTTTGTCATGGCGTATAGCAGGCTGTTGTTCAGGCCGATGGCGCCGCCCGGCAGCAGACACTGAAGCCAGTTACTCAGAACTTCCGGAGCTCCAATGTAGATAATGACCGGCAGGATACAGAAGAACATGGCGGCGGCAAGCGCAATGGCAGCGTTTTTAATCCGTGCGGACAGGAAAAGAATCAGACTCATCAGAGAGAGAAACAGCAGGAAACTTCCCAGCAGGTTCACCCATTCCAGCTCTCCCATATTTAACGCCGGAAGACTGCTGGCGGAGAAGATCATCTGCATGGAAGTTTTTGTACTCTCCCAGCCGAACAGCATATTGGTAACGAGAATCCAGATGATACCGCACAACAGGAAAGTAATTCCGGTGATACACAGCGCTGACAGTATTTTTGTCACCGCAAGGCGAAGACGCCCGTATTTTGTGCATCGAAGAATATCATCCGAGCCGGTCTGATACTCCATGGAAAAAATCGGAGATACGATAACGGCGCAGAAAATGGTCAGCAGGAAAATGTACAGCACCTGATAGTCCATGCTATTGCCTTCCACACCGGTATAGTATTGAAACGGCTTCTCCACTTTCTGATACATGACCTGCGCTTTGTCGATGTCCGACTGACTGCTTCCCTCCATGCGCATCAGGTTTGCCAGCCGCACCGGCGCTTTCTCATAAAATGTACCGACTTCTTCCAGACTGAGGGAAAGAAATCCCGGCGCCATGCCGGTTTTCTCATCAGAAAACACTTCCCGCACGCCGTGAACAAACGGCTGGTATTTTATCAGCCTGTCATAATACACCTCCTCCGGAAGTTCGTAACTGTCCGTGGCTCCATATTCCTTCAGGGCACTTTGATACTCCCGCACCGCCCGCTGTACATTTTCTGCCGTAACATCTCCGGATATGTCCGCTCGCAGATCCTGCAGATAATGGACTGCCGCAAGACCGCTGAACTCTGTTCTTTCTCCATCTCCATTCTGTACACTGACGCCCTCAAAGGTAACCGGAATGTACGCCATCAGACCGGAAAGCAGCAGGGCGGCAAGAAGCAGAATCCATGTAACTCTCGTTCTTATGATTTTTTTCACTTCCAGCATAAATATTCTCATGATATACCTCCATTCTCCTGCGGGAACAGCCACAGGTACAGATCTTCCATCCGCGGAGCAGCAGAAATGCTCCCTGAAATCTGAGGTTCATCCGCCAGGTAGCGCAGAGAAATCTTTCCGCCCTCCTCATTTTTCAGATTGACAATCCTGAGCCGGTGTTCAAATTCCAGCAGACGACTTTCAGGGATCTTGCCGCTCCATACCTTTCCTTCCACCATTTGGGTGAGCTCCTCCGTCGTCCCCTCGGCAATGATTTTTCCATCCTTCATGATGGCGTTTCTCATGGCGATGTACTCCACGTCGGATACGATATGCGTGGAAATGAGTACGATCTTATCGTGGGCAAACTCTGACAGGAGATTGCGGAAACGAACCCTCTCCCCCGGGTCCAGGCCGCTGGTCGGCTCGTCGAGCACCAGCACCTCCGGTTCATTTAATAGCGCCTGCGCGATGCCCACCCGCCGCTTCATACCGCCGGAGAGTTTGACGATCTTTTTATTTTGCACTTCTGTGAGAGTCATCTGTTCCAGCAGCTCCTCCACCTTCCGTTTTGTGTCCCTTTTCGTGAGTCCCTTTAATGCCGCCACGTAATAAAGATAGCCTTTGACTGTAAATTCCGGATAAAACCCGAAATCCTGCGGCAGGTAGCCAAACCGGTCCCGGTACTTTTCTTTCAGTTCCGTGATGGGAAGTCCGTCATATTTCACCTGCCCCGCCGTCGGACGCATAATGCCGGCAATCATCCGCATCAATGTTGTTTTTCCTGCGCCGTTGGCGCCCAGCAGCCCCCAGACGCCCGGCGTCAGCCGCAAGGATACGTCGTCCACTGCCACCTTGTCCTTATACTTTTTTGAAATGTGATCCAAATATAATTCCATATACATTTCCTCCATAAAAATTGTACCTGTCATCATATAGTTAAATGAATGAACGAAAAGCCAATCCGGTTCTGTCCCTTGAAAATGAATCGGCATGAGAAAAATTTCGCTGTTATATATAGAAACGAATGAGAAAGGGAAAATGATTACATTTTTCAGAAAAATATAAAAAAGTGTCTTTGACACTTCAACCCCCTAGCCCCCATTCATGGGGGAATTAGGGGTTTCTTTTTGTGCTGTTTTCCTTCATAATAGTCTTATGAATATCCTTCAAAGAATTTTTA
>NZ_NFIR01000069.1:0-4250 GCF_002159465.1 Eubacterium sp. An3 | reverse complement strand
CGGGAACCGACTCTTTACCGAGTTCCCTTCCCTCCGGGAACGGCTATGGAAGGGACAGCTGTGGAATGGCAGCTATTTTGCGGAATCCATCGGCTCCACCAGTGAGGAAAATGTCCTGCAGTATATCGAACGACAGAAACACTGCCAGCGGCAGCGGCAGTGCCAAGGAGAATAGCTTATGGGAAAGAAGTTTGCCGGACAAATGGATAAGGAGAAAGCAGAGGCTGTGGAGCAGCGGGCCTACCGGTTTGAGGGCTTCCCATCCCAGGGACAGGCACACCTCCTCTCCCAGTTTATCGGCTCTGCCCGGTTCTTATGGAACCGGATGCTCGCTGACTGGAAGGACAGCTATAAGGAAACGGGGCAGTCTGCGCCAATCCGTACCCCTGCCTCCTACAAGGGGGAACCGGACCTTGCCTGGCTGAAGGGGATGGATTCCCTTGCCCTTGCCAATGTACAGCAGAACTTCCAGCGGGCAGTAAAAGAATTCTTTTCCGGAGAAAAAGGATGCCCGAGGTTCAAGAAGAAGCATGCCTGCCCGGATGCGTACACGACGAACCTCTCCAACCGGGACAAGCCGAACCTGCGGCTCTCCGGCTGCCTGTTAAAACTCCCGAAGATCAAGGAACCGGTACGTCTGCGGGTCCACCGCAAGATCCGGGAAGGCGGGCTGCTCAAAAACTGTACCGTGACCCGGGAACCGGATGGCCGGTGGTATTTCTCCCTGCTCTTTGAGTACCCAAAACAGGAGATCCCCAAGAAGACAGCAGGGAAAGGACCAGAGGCCTGGGAAGCCATCGGGCTTGACATGTCCCTGCCGGAACTGTACGTGGATTCGGACGGCAATACACCGGCATACCCAAAACCGTACCGGAAACTGGAACGTAAGATCGCCCGGGAACAACAGAAGCTGTCCAGGATGGAAAAAGATTCCAGGAACTATACGAAGCAGCTTAAGAAGATCGCGAAGCTCCATGCGAAAGCCAAGCACCAGCGGGCCGACTTCCTCCATAAGCTGTCATACCGCCTTGTAACCCACTATGACATCATCTGCATCGAGGATCTTGACATGTCTGCGATCAAGAAAGCGCTGTCTTTCGGGAAGTCTGCCAGCGACAACGGCTGGGGGATGTTCGTCCGGATGCTCTCTTATAAAGCGGAATGGTATGGGAGTATCCTCATCAAAGCAGGGAAGTTCTTCCCGTCCAGCAAGGCCTGCTGCGCCTGTGGGCATATCCATAAGGAACTCAAGCTGTCAGACCGGGTCTATGTCTGCCCGGCCTGCGGGCATGTGATGGGACGGGACCACCAGGCGGCGGTCAATATAAGGAATGAGGGGGTGCGTATTTATATAGCTGCACATTCCCATGTGGCGTAGCCTCCGGAGACGGACGGACGATAACCGCAGAAAGAACCGGTGGTTCACTGGGGATAGCCTGTCGAACTACGGGGCGCATGGTCGCAGTCATGCCATAATATGTCACCCGGTCAAGCAGGAATAAAAGAAGATCCCCGACCTGGCTCCGCCAGTGAAGGTTTCGGAAGCTCGGTAACTTGTTGCCGAGTAGTTCACGAGTAATGCAAGCATCGGTGTACAAGGGGTACAAACAAGATTAAAAAGAAATGTTAGATTTGAAAGTAAGTAGAGTGGCAAAATCAAGAGTGCTCAGATTTTCCACTCTACTTGAACGTGGTCGCTGGTTGCGCTGATTGAAATAATCAGGCCGTCAGCGGCTTTTCTTTTGTCGTCAAAGTCAATGCTGTCCCAGTGGTCAAGATAATAGGAAAGCTCCTGTTCCTTCTGGGGTGACATTGTTTCAACGGACAATTCTGCAATCGCCTTTGAAATGGTCTGGCGGCGAGTGTCCAGTTCTTCAATTTTTTTGTTGGCATAGGCAAGCAGTGTCGCATTGGCGCCGGTCAGTGTATCAAGCAGTTTTTCAATTTCGGCCTCGACCTGTGCAAGCTCGATCTGATAGGCGGTCAGTTTCGGATTTACTTTTTCCTCTTTGTCGTGCCGGACTTGAAAATTCTTAAATCTTGCCCGCATGGCATTGAAGATAAATTCCTCAAATTCAGGTTTGCGGATTTTCCCACACCCCGGACAACCTTTTGTTTGAATACGTTTTGTGCAACGAAAATATTCAACGCTTTTAGGATTGTGCGTGGCCTTTAGTGCATATCCGCAATGCCCGCATTTGACTTTTCCGGCAAGCCATGTATTTTTCGGCTTGCGGCCTTGCTGGAAGGTCTTATTTGTCATTAGCTTCTTCCGACATTTCAGCCAAACGTCAGACGGTATGAGTGCTTCGTGCGGGGCAATCACAAGTATCTGGTCTTTCAAGCACCTGTCCTTATCCTCCTTTACATCCCGCCCCTGATAGAGATAACAGCCGTTGGTTCCGGCAAAATCAGAAGCGTCATTGACAATGGCTGCGCCCTGGCTTTTGAAAAACTCATAGAGTTCCAAGTCTGCCTGTGCATAGACCGGATTTCTCAAAAGCTGGGAGAGGAAAGTGCGGAATAGGGATTTCCCGTAAACCTTGATATTCTGTTCTTCAAAGTAACGGGTAATATCCCCGAAGGACGTTTCCGGCTCGGAATACATCTCAAACATCAGTTTCACATATTGAGCGGTTTCGGGGTCGGCAACCATCTTTTTTGTACGGATACCTTCAACCACTGTCGGCTCCAACTGATAACCGTATGGGGCTTGCCCGCTCATGTGAAAGCCTTTCAGGCACCGGGAATAGTAGGATAAGTTTTCTTCATAAGGTTCTCCTGTTCATAAAAGTATGGGGCCCCGCCGGAAAGGTCGCTCTATCATCAGACAGAATAGCGGCGGGGCCCCACGGGTCAAAAGTGCTTTTCAGATAGACCGGACGGGCGGCTGGCGTTCCTCCCCATAGCATTTCAGCTCTCCCCATTCTGATGGCAAGGCGATCTCATTACCTGCGACGGCTCACGGTTCGCAACACCGCTGCACGCTCGGATTGTGACTAATCGCAAGTATCCGGGATTTTGTGTTTTATCCGGCTGACCTGCCAAGGCCCGCCTGCGGCATGGGCCTTATCGCTCCCTCTATCCTCTGACAATAGAGATCATGGCGGGCCTGTCACTGGACACAAGCACCCTTCGTATCCGGGTATCTTTTTATTCAGTTTTCAAGCTGCGTAAGGCTTGTCCGAACTTCGGGCCATGTTGGCCCGAGGCTTTGACTGCCTCTCATATACCATTTCATTTTTTGGCCTAAATCGGTACGCCTTACAGAACTTTTTTCAAAATTTTTTCCAGGCTCCGCAGACCACGCTCAATGGCGACCCGCACAACTTTTTCATGGACGCCTTCTGCCCGGGCAATATCCTTTTTGGTCATGCCGAGAATGAAATGGGCATAAATACGTTTTGCCTGTTTATCCGGCAGCCGGGAAATGGCGGTATGGAGTTCCTGCATAGTCACCTTACGCTCGTACAGCTCATGCGGAGAAAGTGCGACGAAAAGAGCCTCATGCTCAATGCCGTCATTCCGGTCAAGGGAGTAGTACGCCTTGTGACGGTATGTACGCAGACGATAAGCCGCCTCTTTGTGGTCGAACTCGGAAAACAGATCGGCCACTTCGTCAGTTACTTCAACAAAACAATCCTGTGTATAATGAGGGTAAATATCCCGCAGATTGATAACTTTCATAAATACCTCCGTTTCGGGTGTTCGGGTTGACGGGTAGCCGAAACGGAGGCGGCGGAGAGCGACACCGGGGTACGACCTCGGGCCAACATGGCCCGAAGTCATTGGAGGCAAAACAAAAAGTACCCGGACGGCATATAACCGCACAGGTACATGAAACTACATTATCTGTCAGGTCAAGACATTTTTCACATACAGTGCCGCAACATTCCCGCACAAACGCAGGAATTTTTTTGACAGGTCATACCCTGTCAAAAATTGTCGCTTACAAATAAAGACCACGGCGGCACCTCCATATAAACCGCCGTAGTTGGTTATGCCTTAGTCGTCATCTCCTTCCAAGGATAAAAGAAGCGGCGGCTCTTGAAAGCCGCCGTAATAGAAAATAAGCATGGAAAGTATCCGCTGGACGACGGCTTTTTTCTTTTGCCGTCGTCCGGCAGAAATTTTCACTCAATATTAAGTTCTGCACTACCTGTAAATTCTTCTCCCCATATTCCGAAATAGCTACTTCCGTTACCGACCTCAAATTTGCCGGTAAAGGTATCATTCGCCTGGAGAATTAC
>NZ_NFIR01000068.1:0-2500 GCF_002159465.1 Eubacterium sp. An3 | reverse complement strand
TAACCGCGACTTGATTATATTACCATCAGTTTTTCCAAATGTCAACACTTTTTTTCACTTTTTTTACATCTTTTTAATTTCCTTCTCAGAAGCCGTTTTTACCCCATTTTCATAAGAAGTCCTTTCTCTGTTACAGTATCTTCTTTTGCCTTTTGGGGAAAAATATATGTACAGTCACCTGCTTTTCTTCCTCACTTTTTACGTACTTTATTGTTCCGTTATATTGCTTTACGATATCACATATAATACCGATACCGTATCCATGATTCTTTTTATCTCTTTTTGTCGTTTGAAAATTAATCTGTTCCGGATTATCACAAAAATTACTGACTTTCAAAATCCATCCTTCTGTATTTTCCATTATTAACAGATAGATTTCTTTTTTATTCTTTCCTTTTATCCGTTCACTTGCTTCAATGGCGTTATCAAGCAGATTCTGCAGAAGACCGCTGATATCCATTTCTTTCATCGGAACAAATTCTTCAAAATGTATGTCGACAAACATTGTAATTCCCTTTTCTGCGCATTGCTTCTTTTTCAGGGTACAAATGGTATCGATAAATATGTTTTCACAGTACATATTCTTCTGGGGAAGACCGTTAAAATTCTGAGGAAAAGCAGATACAGAGGAAATCTCCGCATCATTATATTTAGCGAGCAGTCCCTCCAGCAGATAAATATGCTTTTTCATGTCATGATGATATTTTTTTGTAATCTCAATTTCTTCCTGCATTTCCTCATACAGTTTTTCCATGGCGCTTAATTTTTCCTGCAGACGCCTGTTTTTCTCTTCCAGTTCCAGCGCTTTAATGATCCACCTTCTAACCATCTCAAGCATAATAAGCACCAGAATAATTTCCACTAAAAACTTCATGCCAGCCTCTCGTTTTTTAACATGCATCCATCCCTACAACAATCTGCAGGACATCACATTTCCTCATAACATAGATTAATCCGTTATATTTTTTCAACCACGGATTAAAATCTCTTTTCCGTATTTTGAGTATGGGAACTGCCGCTCCTTCAGCCGGAATTAATCTGGCTGATAAAATCAGCTGATTCTTCACAAATGCACCCTGTACCTTGACTGTTCCGCCTTCATGATCCTCTCCTTCATTTCCTTTCGCTGAAATGCTTTCCTGTCCCATTAAAATATAATCAAGCATACGGGAAAGAACCGCTGCTGTGTCTTCCGGTTTAATCTGCTTTCGCTGATATTCATGAAATAAAACTTCCACTTGTATCTTCCGTCTGTAACAAGATAACACAAATTCACGCAGAACACTGTCCACCGCCAAATCATTGCAGAAAAAAATCGCACTCACCGCTTCATATTGTTTTTTTAATCTATACAGATATTTCTCCATCTGTTCAGCAGTATTCGACACTGCGCTTCCGTTCTTAGTGCATATTCTCTCATCATTCGCCCAAAAATTCCTTTCCGCGCTACCCCCCCCCCTAAAAAATTCCATCCAGCCTCCATATCCTGCATGTGTTTGGCGGCATGGCGATAATACCTTTCCATCTGTCTTTTATTGCGAAGCAGCATTTTATGTTTCCTTTTTAAAATATAATAATAAGCCACACATTCCAGCAGAACAGCCAGCAGAGCAATAAAAATCATTATCGGATCAGAAAACAATTTTCTGTCGATATGTACAATAATTCCGCATACCGCATCAACCGCAACTGCTTCCAGCAGCATCCTGAAATAATTTGTTCCTGTCAGGCTGGCAAACAAGAACACGATTACCAACGCAAGAACAAGGTTGCAGGTTGGCATAAGCAGTCGAAACCACAATGTTTCTCTATAAAAGCTGTCCATGATTATTAAAACTCCGACATTATATATCAAAAAATGCAAGAGACAATGCCATTCCCTTTCTCTTTTCTTTTTTTCCAATTATGGCATCCAGCAGAAGGAACATCATTATTTTTGAAACAATTCCTATACTGATCATACTCTGATAATTCAGCAATATTTTCATAATCTTTTCTCCAGTGATATTATAGTCTATACATTATTATGACATATTTTTTTATTTTTTCCACCCAAAATATCATTCCCGTTTATCCTGCTCTTCCCCATTATTCAAGCCTACCACCAGCTGCATCTGCTGTCCTTCCCACTGTACATGTATGATGCCATTGTATTTTCTCATCCATGGATTGAAGGATCGTTTTTTCACCCGTATCTTGCGCAGGGTCCGCACCGTCCTTCCCGACGATTGTTTCCCGTCCACGTCCCATGCCTCCGGTTCGGCTACTGTCACTGTCATGGAAAACAGCAGCTGGTTTTTGACAGAGGCTCCATGAAGGCTGATGCAGACTCCGGCGGATTGTTGGGAGGCTTGTCCCGGCCGGGTGTTCCTTGACTGCAACAGGGGTTCCGCTGCTCTTTGTCCGTAATCGAGCATACGGGACAGGATGGCTGCCGCGTCCCCGGCGGCTACTTTTCCTCTTTTGTATTCATGGAACAGGATGTCCGTCCCGATTCCTT
>NZ_NFIR01000067.1:0-4400 GCF_002159465.1 Eubacterium sp. An3 | reverse complement strand
TATATCTTCTAACCCGTGTCGTCTTATCTTCCTGCTCAAGCAAGAGTTTATCTAACATATGTTCGGTGAACTCTTGCTTTCTTTTAATTCCATAAAAATCGGAATTTCCTATCAATCAAAAAAAGAAGCCCGAAGGCTTCTTCTCGCTGGCGGCGTCTACCGCATAAAATCTTTATATATCGGAAGGACAATCTCCGGTTTATCGTACATAACGATCTCACCGTCGTGCATCCACATAAGCTGATCGCACAAGTCTTCCAGCATATTCATATTATGAGATACAATGACTACCGTCCGGTCCCTGTTGGAAATGAGTTCTTTCATCTTCCGGTAGCTCTTCTTACGGAACTTCTGGTCGCCAACGCTCAATACCTCATCGATGAGCATAATCTCTGTCTCCAGAATCGCTGTGATGGAAAAGGCAAGCTTGGAATGCATACCGCTTGAATACGTACGTACCGGCATATCAATGAAATTACCGATACCGGCAAAATCTATGATCTCCGGCATCTTCTCCATAATCTCTTCTTTGGAAAATCCAAGAAGCATTCCGGAAAGAATGATATTCTCCCGGCCGGACAACTCGTTTTTAAAACCAACGCCGATGGACAAAAGGGAAATCGAATGGCCGTGCAGGTCAATCTCCCCGCTGTCGGCGGAAAAAATGCCGGCAATGGCACGAAGCATGGTAGACTTGCCGCTGCCGTTCTTTCCGGTAATCCCCAGGATCTGTCCCTCCGGCACTTCAAAGGAAACGTTTCGGACTGCCTGAAATACTTCCTGCTTTACCTTTCTCAGGCTGAACATACTCTGCTTGATGGAACTTGCCTTCAAACTTCTATAATTAATACATACATTCCTGACGCTGATCGCGCTCTTACGTTCTTCCATTACTTCCATTAAATCACCTTTACATAACTGTTTTCATTCTTGTAAATCTTACGAATTCCCAATATCGCAATAACAACGCTGATGACAAACCAAATGCCAATCCATTTCATATCCGGCGCCTCGCCATAGAGGATACATTTCCGCAGGCTGCTCAAAAGCAGAGCCATCGGATTGGCATGCATCAGCAGTCCCACAAACCGTTCAGGCACCCGGGTCTCAATGTTATAGAAGATACCCGTCATATAGAAAATCATACGCAGGACAATGGTAACCACATTGGTCAAATCCTGCACAAACACGCCGTAGTGAAGCAGGTGAGTCATCAAAGCAAAGGTCAGCACAAACAGCGTAATCATAATCGGTATTACATAAAGAATATTGAGCGTCAGCGGAATCCGGAAAAAAATCACCATGGCTACAATAATACCAAAGGAAATCAGCATCTTATATCCGTTAAAAAACATGCGGGATATGAGCAGGATAAACTTCGGAATATAAACCTTTGTAACAATGGACTTATTGTTCCGCATCAGCTTCACGCTCTGCGTCAGACAGCGGTTGAAAAAATCCCATGCTGTCAGGCCGATAAATACAAAAGCTGAGAAAAACGGCTCTTTTGTGTTAAAAATATAACCAAAGATAAATGTATAAATTAACATAAAACAGAAAGGTTCCAGCACCCACCATATCCAGTTCAGATAGGAATTGGCAACCTCTGATTTCAACTCCGATTTGGCGGAGTAAAGGGCATATCTGTAATGCTCCTTCAAATCTTTCCAAAATCGCTTCATAACTTCCTCCAGACCTTTTCCCCTTTTTTCATCTTTTGTCCGCAAAAACTTCTGGCATTATAGCACACAAAAACACAAGAAGCAAGCACCGGGTACAAAATCAGCGCCTTTTATACGCCTTTCTGCTGTTTCAGCCGTTTCCTTTTTATAAACATTGCGATAAGACTGCCCATAAATATACATACGCACACAACCTGCGTTGCGGCAATTCCCGTATTGCCGATCTGAAGCTGGTCTACCCGCAGTCCTTCAATGAAAAACCGTCCGATACCGTAGCCCATCAGATAAATGCACAACAGCTCACCGTCAAATTTCTTATGTTTTCTGTAAAGGAAAATCACCAGCAGTACAAGACAATTCCACAGCCCTTCATAAAGGAAAGTCGGGTGCACCTGAATATAAGCCACACTCTGTCCGCCCACGTCCAGATTCACGAGATGATCCATCAATCCCGCCTGTTCAATCTCCCCCAGTCTCCCGGTCTGCTCAAAATATCCGAGAGGTATCTGCATAGCCAGCAAGCCGTCGGTATACCCGCCAAACGCTTCCCTGTTGAAGAAATTACCCCAGCGTCCCATAATCTGTCCTATAAGCAGCGCCATAGTCATGGTATCGAGCATCAGCAGCGCCTTCTGTTTTCTCACTTTCGCAAAAATAAGCAGTACGATAATGGCTGCCGCCACACCGCCGACGATGCCGAGTCCGCCGTGCCTGGTATTGATAATATCCGCCAGATGATCTTTATAATAGTCCCAGGAAAAAATCACGTAATAAGCTCTCGCACCAATAATTGCCGGAATCATCATGCAGATCAGATAATCCAGATACAGCTCCGGATTCTGCCCGGTCCGCTTCGCCTCTCTCTGAGCCACCAGCAAACCCACCAGAAAACCGGAAGCAATGATGATGCCATAAAACATAATAGGAAAATCTCCGATGGAAATGTACCGTCCCACATGGGAAAATACAATACCCAGATTCGGAAATCTGATATCCATATATTCCATAATAACCTCCTGTAAATCTATATTGCAACACAGAGACGATCAATAACTATCTCCATGCTTTGACATTGGGGATATTATAGCCTGCCCCGACAAAATTTTCAATCATATTTCTTTTTTTCGCCCTCTTGCCAGCTTCTTTCTTTCTATGGTAGAATGGACAGTTGTAATGCGAACTGCACAATAATCATATAAAATACACAATAAATGGAGGAATTACTATGAAATTAGGAATTGTCGGACTTCCAAACGTGGGAAAGAGTACATTATTCAACTCTCTTACCAAAGCCGGCGCCGAATCAGCCAACTACCCTTTCTGTACCATTGACCCGAATGTGGGCATCGTTCCGGTTCCGGACGCCCGTCTGCAGGTGCTTTCAGATATGTATGATTCTGCCAAAATCGTTCCCGCAGTGATCGAGTTTGTGGACATTGCCGGTCTGGTCAAAGGAGCCTCCAAAGGGGAGGGGCTTGGCAATCAGTTCCTTGCCAACATCCGCGAAGTGGACGCTATCGTTCATGTGGTGCGATGCTTTGAAGACAGCAATGTCATCCATGTGGACGGCAGCGTCAATCCGCTTCGGGACATTGAGACCATCAATTTTGAATTAATCTTTGCCGACATCGAGGTTCTGGAGCGCCGGATTGCAAAATCTGCCCGCGCTGCCCACAACGATAAAAAAATTGCCGCTGAGGTTGAGCTGTTAAAGAAAATGAAAGCGCATCTTGAGGACGGTCATCTGGCAAAAACCTTCGTCACAGAGGATGAAGACGAACAAAAGCTAATCGCTGAGTGCAATCTGCTGACGGATAAACCTGTTATCTTCGCCGCCAATGTATCAGAAGATGACCTGGGTGATGACGGCGCTTCCAATGAATACGTACAGGAAGTAAAGAAGTACGCCGCCGACTGCGACTCTGAAGTATTTGTGGTCTGCGCACAGATCGAACAGGAGATTGCAGAGCTTGATGACGATGAAAAAGCTATGTTTCTCGAAGATCTGGGTCTTTCCGAATCCGGTCTCGAAAAGCTCATCAAGGCAAGCTACCGTATCCTGGGCCTGATCTCTTATCTGACTGCAGGACCAATCGAATCCAAAGCATGGACCATCACCGCCGGCACCAAGGCACCTCAGGCTGCCGGAAAGATTCATTCCGACTTCGAGCGCGGCTTCATCAAAGCCGACGTCATCAGTTACGATGACCTGGTTGCCTGCGGAAGCATGTCCGCCGCCAGAGACAAGGGACTTGTCCGCTCAGAAGGCAAAGAATATGTGATGCAGGACGGAGACGTGGTGCTGTTTAAATTTAATGTATAAAATTGGGAGTTGTCAAGATGATAAGAAATGATACACAGACGATGACATAAGACCACAGACAGGTTCGCCCGACTCGGCCCTCACTCGTTCTGAACGATAGGATATATCTATTCAGGAAATATGACAGTCCTCGTTCACAGCTCGCGGTCGAAAGCTGTCTGTGTCCAAAATGTCATCTGTGTTGTGTAAACTTTCCTGCTTCTTATCACCTCGACATAATCATGTGTATAAATGCCGGAGGTTCACAGAAAACACAACCGGAATCAGCCACAATGGTACAGATGCCGTCGAGATGGAACGGGAGTTTTGTCACAATCTTAGTGATGCAATAAGACAGAGATTTGCGGCATCATATCTCAATAGAAAAACACAGCGGGAAAGGTCGGCGACGACTG
>NZ_NFIR01000066.1:0-4735 GCF_002159465.1 Eubacterium sp. An3 | reverse complement strand
AGATAATTAGCAGTTATCCGTAATTGCCTGAGGATAAAGGAGGGAATATATGCATGAAACAGTCCATTATTATTACATATCATAAAAATAAAGATATGCTCTATTATTGTCTAAAACGTATTATGGAAACAGTTGATAAGGATGTAGAGATTCTGATTATAGGAAATAATGTTAACGCTTCAGAATTAGAGCTTAACATCGATTCTCAAAGATGCAGATATTATAAATTTCAGGCAAATTTACAATATCCAAAAGCAATCAATTATGGTGTTTCCGTATGTAACGGCGATATTATTACCTTTGTTGATACTGATATTTTTGTATGGGATGGCTGGTACGAAAACCTTCTTGAATGTCTGCTGTCCTCAGAACATATTGGAGCTGTTGGCGCCAAACTTATCAATCCATTAAACAATCGTATATTAGACTTTGGAATTATGTATTCACGTTTCAATGCAGCCCATACTATGATGGGATTAAGCTGGAATCATCCTTTGGCGCAACATAATAGAAAAGTGCAGACTGTATGCAGTGCCGTTCTCATGACAAAAAGGAGTCTGTTCCAGGAAGTTGGCGGACTGGATGAAGAAATTCCCTATTCATATACCGACTGCGACTATTGTCTACGGCTTAGAGATATTGGATATGAAACCTGGGTAGCGGCAGATGCAATTGCATTTCATAAAGGCAGTACTTCTTCCAATAACTCAAAAACGAACTTCAGTTATTATCGCCTGGATGCAAAAGGGATTTATGGGATGAAAGATTATGCAAAATTCGTATATGACATTTGGGATTGGTTTAAAATCAGTGCGGATTATGCAAAAAAGATATATTCTGATCTGGCAGAAAAATATTTATTATTAGACTTATCCACTATGTATGATCGAAACAGTTACTATGAAATGATCAAGAGAGAATTGCATGTTGAGTTCCTTGATATTATTGAGCGGCCAGATACCATAAGAGATAATGAACATATTACTCTATATGAAACAGTATCTTTCAATTATTTAGATCTGGCCACTCCTATATTATATTTTGTCGATACTTTTATAGGCCTTTTTGAAAATCAGTTGTGGTTTGACTTACGTAATATTGAACATGATTTGGTTATCGACAGACACGGGAACATAATACGTTTGAAGGATATTGCCGATAAAAAATGCTGATCATATTAACGGCAGATTCATTTTGCCATCGGACGTCTGCTGAATACCGCTTACCCGAATTTCTTTTAACTGTGCGCGTGTAAGCGGTATTCTGTATTCGTCCGGCAAGAAGTCAACATTATAACAAGAACCATATATATTTAGTTCAGTAAATGAAATTTGTATATTTTCATACAGTAATTGAAGTTTTATCCAAAAACGTGAGGTCTGCTTTTTTCTGTATTCTGTAAATGCTTGATAAAATGAATAGTAAACATCATCAGCATTTCGGCTGTAATAGGCATCTACCCCCTTTATAAGCATAATATCACCAATTTTCCCATTATTCAGCATTAACTGAATTTGTAGTATATCATCGATCAATTTACGGATATAATAGTGCTGTTCACACGGGGTATGCTGCAATATATCCATTGCTTCTGCCATCATAAAAAACGTATTAAATATCATGGGTTCATGGGAATACTCGCCAGTTTTCAAATACTCTCGACCATTGGCAATGTGAGCAGCTACCTTTCTGCTGTCTTGATTAATCAAATCATACTGTACTAGTTTGCGATAATAATTCATTGTTTTTTCTGGTACTTCCTCAGGTATATTACCAATGCATCTATTCCATATAGAAAACAGCCTGTCCTTATCTTTTAGGAACCCATAATAATTATACCCTTCATCCGAATCATTCAGGTACTGAATTACCCCTTTTTTATGTGGATCTTTTATCAACTTAATATAATCACGAGACTGCTGCATAAATTTTTTCCGTTTTTGAATTACTTCTTCAGTTGGCTCGCTATTATTATAGGCTACATATTCGCGATTTAACATAATTGACTGCAAAACATACTTTTCATCAAGCGCCTCGTCTGACAGCTCTTCTGTATTCTTACCTTTACCCAGTATTTCTTGAATCAGGCTTTCGGCAGCGCTTCTCTGATGAGATTCCACAAGTATATCACAATATGAATGTATCATTTTTCTAAAATTTGTAGAATACAGCATATTGATATCTGGAAAAATTGAAAATATATATTCATAAGCCTTTTTATAAAAATCCGCAGCATTGGAAGAACCAGTATACTCTCTGATATTAATACATATTTTGTGTATAGCTGATATCCAGTCCGGCAGATGTTCAAATATAGACTATGCATTAAGACATGCATAAAATATATTTTCGAAAAATATTTTTGACAGTTTATTTGGAACTTGGATTGTGTCTAGAGCAGTACAGGTTTTTACAACGTATTCTGGTTCCTCTTTAATACAGCAATAGTAAAGTAGTTTCGGTATTTTGTAAAATAATAAAATATTTTCTTTATGATTCTGATTAATCCACGCAAGACTCTCAAAAATCTTATCTCTATGATATGTTTCAAAATGGTTTCGAATAATGTCATGTTCAAATTCGTATTTATCATCTGAATCTCTTTTAATAAAGCTATGAGAACATAAAAAATTGACAGATTCACGAGTAATCTGAAGTGTATTAATAACCTGGTCGTCCATTCTTTCAAATAAATACAGTGCAGAAAAAATTACTGCAAGTTCTTCTGGATCAATTTGATCCGAAATAAATTCCCAGCGTTTTTTCAATACATCTGCAATGCCATTTGGCAGATTCAATAACACGTCTAAAGCGTTGAGATCCGTAAATAAATAGCCTTGGCGATTGGGCAGCTGCTTTATTACATTTGATTCCTCCAGTAACCGGACTCCCTGATAAAGATAATAAGGCTTCAGAGAAACCTGATCTATCAGTTTTTCAAAAAAGGGATCGAAGATCTTTTCGCTAGTATGGATTAATTCTCGCAGAAATAGGATGCCCTGTTCATTCGTTCTAAATCCGCTCAGTGTATAGGGGAGTATATGAGGAATTCCCAGATGAAGCAGATTAAATAACAAATTTGCTGCTGCAGAAGTCATATAGTCCAGGTTGAAAGCACCTGCCAGTACTGAATAATTATATCGACTCTGGTTAGCAGCATAAACAGCATATTGTTCTATAAAATACTGGAAATCTTCATTTGTAAATTGAATATTATCAATCAAAATAATATATTTATAGTTCGAAAGTCTTTCAAAAATAATACTTCCATAATTATCAATAAAATTATTTATATTATGATCCGTTTTGCTGTTCTCTAAAATACGGAATAATTGCAGTACCTTTTTGATAGAAGAGGACTCCTCTGGATCCATTCTCGCTGCCTCCTGTATCTTTTCCTCTAATGCTGAAAGAATAACTGTTTTAGGGACTTCATAAATAAAACAGATAATTTCCTGAATTAAATATAAGGATGAGAAATTTTCTGTGGCAGTAAGGTTTAGAATTCTATAGCCCTGCTTTAGTCCTTTTCCGATAATTTCGGACAGAATTCTGGATTTTCCGGTCCCACTGGTTCCCGAGAGAAGCAGGCAGCTGAAAGAGCGATTGTTAAGCAGTTTTTCTTCAAAATCATCTAAAATTTTTTCATATGATGAACCAATCAATTTGGTCTGCCCCACCCAAGTACACTTCACCTTTTTCACTTCAGATTTTGATTTGTTTTTGCCCGCTGCAGTTAGAATTGTAATATCAAAACGCGGCAGCTGCATTGTGGATTTAAAAAGTATAGGCCGTAAATTAAGAGGAATCGCCTTACCCTCGCCTTTTTCAAGCTCTACTCTGCACCACTCCCGATTATCACTATGAATGTTTGCATCCATATACTCAAAACAAAATCTATCCGGATTTTCTTTTGAAAACGACAAACTGATATTCATTTTGTCTGATGTTGAATTTTTAATCACAAAAAGCAAAGTAAAAAATTCATTATAATGAATTTTAATTGCTGACCTATAGTTTATAAATTCATCGTCTGATATAACCGTCCCTAATATAGGATCCTGAAAGAAAAAAATTTCAAAGTTTTCTTTTTGGGGGATATTCTCATAAATGATCTGATCCGGGCGATATTTTGGAGACAAATAGCTGCTGTTATTAATGATCAAATCTTCTAATATATCTGCATCATAAAAAATGATTTTTTTCCCAGTTTTTTCTCCGTATAATAGTATCTTATTTTTGGCACGTGTATTAATCTGTGAACGACTGAAAAAAATAATAGTATTAACCCCATAAATTTGGGCCATTACTAAAGTAGGAGCCAGGATATCAAGGGCGATTTTGTCTCTGTAATTCTTGCATTCGGCCCAAAGTTTGTTCTGACCGTCTTCTGTCTCCATCAAAGTCCAGAAATCTCTGTTATCATCATGTGATTTCCCTGTGCGCACCCATTCTTTCCCATAAAGGACTGCTAATAATTCATTTATAAGATTTTCGAATTTCAATCCATCATATTTGGAGCCGTTACCATTTTTACTCTCTACTTTAAATTTATCCCAATACGATTTTGAAAGCTTTTTCATTTGTTTTTCCTTTTTCTTAAATATAAAGATGGGATTACGGATAACTGCTAATTATCTGTAATTTATGTAAATGAAGGGGGAGGAGGACAGCAAAAGAGAAAACGGTGGTAGAACTAAATTTGACTGTTATGACGGTAATAAAGTTTAAATAA
>NZ_NFIR01000065.1:0-4825 GCF_002159465.1 Eubacterium sp. An3 | reverse complement strand
GTTTTGGGTACTCAAAGAGCAGGGAGAAATACCACCGGCCATCCGGTTCCCGGGTCACGGTACAGTTTTTGAGCAGCCCGCCTTCCCGGATCTTGCGGTGGACCCGCAGACGTACCGGTCCCTTGATCTTCGGGAGTTTTAACAGGCAGCCGGAGAGCCTCAGGTTCGGCTTGTCCCGGTTGGAGAGGTTTGTCGTGTACGTATCCGGGCAGGCGTGCTTCTTCTTGAACCTCGGGCATCCCTTTTCTCCGGAAAAGAATTCTTTTACTGCCCGCTGGAAGTTCTGCTGTACATTGGCAAGGGCAAGGGAATCCATCCCCTTCAGCCAGGCAAGGTCTGGATCCTCCTTATAGGAGGCAGGGGTGCGGACCGGCGCGGACTTCCCCGTTTCCTTATAACTGTCCTTCCAGTCGGCGAGCATCCGGTTCCATAAGAACCGGGCAGAACCGATAAACTGGGAGAGGAGGTGTGCCTGTTCCTGGGATGGGAAGCCCTCAAAGCGGTAGGCCCGCTGCTCCACAGCCTCTGCTTTTTCCGTATCCATTTGTCCGGCAAACTTCTTTCCCATAAGCTATTCTCCTTGTCACTGCCGCTACCGCTGGCAGTTTTTCTGGCGTTCGATATACCGCAGGACGATTTCACACACCATACGATATGGTAGTTCAGATTGTAAACGCAAGTCCTTGCGTGCATATATTTACTCATGGGATAACTATATCATATAGGTATACTGCAGTCAACGGACCAACGGGAGATCAGAAGTATATCAGATCTTACATATAGGTACTGAAATCTGGTCGCTTTCATCCCGGATACAAGTAACCGGGAATTCCCGCTCTTATTCTTAAATTAAATGCAGACTGGGTACTCATATTGTTTCTGTTGAAAACAGAAAAAAAGGGGGTACCCGAATATGGGGCATTTTATATCCAGGAAAAAGACATTTTTATTTAAGGTGACTTTGGCTGCCGCATTACCGATTCTTTTTGTGGCAGAACCAACCTATGCAGCAGGGATAAGTTCCTCTCACATAGAAACAAAGACTGAGACAAAAGAGCGGATAAAAAAACGAGAGAAAAAAGCAAAACGTAACCGAGTCATCAAGATAAAAGATCAGGATTACTTTACAGAAAGTTATCCAAGTTCTATAAATACTGTAACAAAAGAGATTTCAAAAAAGACAATAAAGAAAAAATATTTAAAAAAGGGAAAAAAGAAAGTTCGAATCACCATTAAGACTGTGACCACGGTAAAGACAATATCAGACGAGACGCAATTGAACCAAAAGATTACTACTCTCTCAGATATGCGAAAATATCTGCCAAAAGAGATTTACAACAGTTTTATTTCCCGTGGTTTTTCATTCTCTTTGGTGGATAAATCAGAGATTTCTAACGCCAGCGGATTTTTTTCTGCCAGGAAACGGTGCATCAAACTTGCAATCGGACACAACACATTGTCTACAGCTTTACATGAATTTGGACATTTTGTTTCCTTTATTTCAGGGAATACAGCATTACGTCCATCCTTTCAGAATGTTTATCAGGCTGAAAAGGGACTGTATACCGGCGGTACATATGGCATTTCTTCAGCATCAGAATATTTTGCAGAAAGTTTCAAGGAATATATTGCTAATCCGGAAATTTTAAAGCAATCCCGGCCTATGACATATTCGATGATTGATCAGTCCGTGCAGCAAGTGATTCATTAATTTTGCGACTTGAGCTTCCCATACAAAAAGCGGAGCCGAAGCTCCGCTTTTTCATGTATTATTTGAGTTTAATGGTTACGGTCTTTGCTTTGTTGCTGCCATCGGTAGCCATAGCCGTGATTTTCACTTTTTTGCCCTTACCGACTTTCATAGTCTTCACTTTACCAGAAGCAGATACTTTTGCGTAGGATTCATTACTGCTGCTCCATGTCAGCTTGGTATTAGCACCTTTCGTCGCAGATGCTTTCGCTTTCAGTTTTAATGTCTTTCCCGCTTTAACGACACTTTTTCCGCTTACAGAAACTTTCTTGACTGCACCTTTCATTGACTTAATCTTGTATGTAGCCTTCGCTCCGTCTGCTGTGGTAGCTGTGATCACAGCGGATTTTCCACCAGATTTTTTCTTTACTTTGACTACACCTTTCTGATTTACTGTAGCAACTTTTGGATTACTGGAAGTCCAGGTGACCGTTTTATTTGATGCATTGGCCGGAAATACTTCGGCAGTCAGTTTTACTTTTTTCCCTGCAGCAATCTTTTTGGAAATTCCATCAATTTTTACGTTGGTTGCTTTCACAATTCCGCTTCCGGATGGAACATTGGCAGCAGGCGTATCAGTTGATGGTTTCTGTGTTGGGGCATCCGGAACCTCTTCCTGTCCATCTCCTGGATTAGATGGAGTCGTATCCAGATAAGAATCATTGTTTTCGGCTTCATCACTCACCTTTGCACCGCAGATAGAGCAAACACCATCAGAATCATAAGTATGATTTTCTACCTGATATCCTTTTTCTTTTGCCATCTGTTCAGCACAAGAGCCCTTTCCACAATGAATGACCAGAGAGTCATTTTCCCATGCGAATGTATACTCTGAAATAGACTGAACAGAATCCGGGATTACTACCTTCTTGATATCAGTATAATGTTCATAATCCACCTCATCAAAACAGCCGTTCATTTCCCGGACTAACAGCCCGCTTACTTCTCTTGGAACAGTAATCTCTGCCAAAAGTCCATCGTATTTGTACGCAGTTAAATATGGATGAACCAGTGGCTGTGATTCGTCTTCAGAAAACCCTTCTCTTGTGACAATGAAGATAAAGTTAGATGCCGGATCATAAAAATTTGAGATGTTAGGTGCCCCACAGATAGAACATGTGCTTCCATCTTTTTCTGAAAGCATATGATATTCTACCTTTAATGCATGCTTTTCCGCATAACCAGTAAATCCGCCCATTGGATCGCAATGAACAATGATATCCTCATTACAACCGGAAAAAGCATCGTCTGTATAATCACAGATAGAATCCGGGATGTATAGCTTTGTAACCTGTTCCGATTCAGAAAGGAAATGGGAGCCCAACGTATCTACATAATATCCATTGACCATAGTAGGAATAGTAACTTCCGTATCTGTTCCCGTATATTTTTTCACGGACAATGTAACATCATCATAAGATCCATTAATGACTTCATAAACAAAATCCCCACTGATGAATGTTTCTCCGACATCATACCCATATTCCGCTGCATGAGCCTGGATACCAAGTCCCGAAAAAACGAGACATAATGTTAATAGCGCTGCAAATACTTTTTTCATAAAAACCTCCTATTATTAATAATACGGAATAATCCGCTTTTGAAGTGACACCTTTATTATACACTCTTTATTCGTTCATGAAGATTTCCATGCAACAATTTTTTCTCTTTGCAATTGAGGATTCTGTTATGTTTTTATCAAAAGGCTGTGGAAAAATACCGTGTTGGGGAGTGGTTTCTTTGTAGCTTTAAGAATCGGCGGCGGGAATTCTCGGTTACTTGTATCCGAGATGAAAGCCGCCACCTTCATGTAGCATCCGCGGATACCGGGCTATATGTAGCAGAAAAATACCGGTTTTATGTTTGCAAACACTAGAAATTGTTGTATACTATCTATATAGAGAACAAATATTCGACATTACATTGAGCGGCAAGAGAACTGCCAGCTATAGGAGGAGATCATGGGAGCGAAACGTTGCAGCGGACAAAGGAATAAAGAGAAGGCATCCACAGTGGAACAGCTGGCATACCGTTTCCAGGGGTTCCCTACAAGAACGCAGGAGCATATCCTGAACCAGTTCATCGGATCCGTATGTTTCTTGTGGAACCGAATGCTCGGTGATTGGATCGGGTCTTATAAGGAGAAAGGGAAATCAGATCCGATCAGGACACCGTCTTCTTATAAACAAGAGCCGGGTCTGGAATGGTTAAAGGACATGGATTCCCTTGCCCTTTGTAACGTACAGCAAAACTTCGAGCGGGCCGTCTCAGAGTTTTTCTCCGGCGAAAAAGGATTTCTGCGCTTCAAGAAAAAGCACGCCTGCAAAGATTCCTATACGACGAACCTCTCCAACAAAGAGAACCCAAACCTTTTTCTGGAGGGATGCATGCTGAAACTCCCGAAGGTGAAGGAGCCTGTCGTCCTCCGTCTGCACCGGGAGGTCGCACCCGGCGGCATCCTGAAAAACTGCACGGTCACAAGGGAACCGGACGGCAGGTGGTACTTTTCCCTGGTGTATGAATATACAAGGAAGGACAGGCGCCAGACAAGATACGGAGCATCGGGCTGGATATGTCCCTCCCGGAATTGTTTGTCGATTCCAATGGGAATGTCCCAAATTACCCAAAGCCATACCGCAGGCTGCAGAAAAAGATCGCGAGGGAACAACGCCGGTTATCCCGCATGGAGAAGGACTCCAGTAATTACAACAAACAATTGCGTAAGATCGCCCGGCTGCATGCGAAAGCCAAGCATCAGCGGGAAGATTTCTTACATAAATTGTCTTACAACCTTGTCCATGACTACGATATCATCTGCATCGAGGATCTTGACATGGCGGCGATGAAAAAAGCCCTCTCTTTTGGGAAGTCCGTCAGTGATAACGGATGGGGCGGGTTTGTGAGGATGCTGCAATATAAAGCGGAACGTTACGGCTGCATCATCATAAAAGTAGATAAGTGGTTTGCATCCAGTAAGACATGTTCTTCCTGCGGCTATAAACATAGTGAGCTGAAGCTGTCTGACCGTACCTATATATGCCCGAAGTGTGGGCACGTCATGGGGCGGGACCATCA
>NZ_NFIR01000064.1:0-5048 GCF_002159465.1 Eubacterium sp. An3 | reverse complement strand
CAGATCAGTATGAAAAAGAATACTATGCAGCATTAGATGAAAGAGCTGAAGCTTTAGCAGGGTAACTCAACATTAAAAGGGCATATTTAATTTGTACTTTTTCTTGACATAGGACCAATTTGCCATGACCGTGTAGCCACGGTTTTTGTTGACGCGATAGACTGCCATGCGGTTATCCCTCCCTTGCCATCACCGGCTGACAGCGCAGCGTTGACAGCTTCACCGGGGAATAGGGACATTCCTCGAAGACACAGGTTTGATATTTCCAGTATGGACGATGGAAGCAGCACGACCGACATTCCGGGCAGATCCCGTCGCATCCGCTGTCATAGTGGTTGTGGCCGGGTATCTCCTTCATGAGGGCTTCAAAGGCTTGCAGCTTACCGGCTGTCATGTAGCTCATTTTGTTTTATCTCCTTTCCTCGCCGCACCGCCGTCATCTGCAAGAGGCAGATTGTTCCAGCTTTCGGGCAACAAAAAAAGAGGGTTTGCTTCATGCTCCGAATTGGAGAATGAAACAAACCCTCTTAGCTTTTCAGATATTCAGATGATTTCTCGGATGGTATGGATGAGGCCGAGCAGCAGCCCGACAATCAGGGCGAGTCCTCCGATAAGACCGCCGATGATGATGTTGAGTGCGAAGATTCCTACTGTGCCGGATATGCCGTAACCGAAGGGGACGAGCCAGAGACACATCCTGCGGATGCCGAATGGGAAGCCGACACAGAGCCACATCAGGAAGTAGTCACACACGCCGTCCGCCATATAGACCGGTTTGAAGAATGCGGCAAGGCAAAGGGCAATCAGCAGAGGAAGCAGCACTTCCTTGAGAAAAGTCTTCACATCCTCACCCTCAATCCCTGCAAATCGTCCGTGCGGATGCCGACGAGATACCAGTCCGCAGCCATCTCGATCCGGGTGGGTTTCCACTTGCCCCCGACCATGACATCGAAGCATTCCCCGCAGTGCAGACCGCCGTAGTAGCAGTCAAGGTCAAAGCGAATGTCGTACCGATCCGTTGCGTGGTCATAAACTAAAGTTCCCTGTTTCATGATGGACTCCTTTCGTTGTGGGCAGCGCAACGGGAAGGGCTTATACAGTGTACCTCCATAGCCACCGCCAGCCGGTTTTGATCCAGTGCGCCGATTGTAGTGCGATTGTTCCTCTTTCAGGTCAAAAAAGAAGGGACTAAGCCAGAATCCCTTGATTTTCAAGGTCTTTCTGATTTAGTCCCATTATCGCACAACAATCTTTCACTATAATACAGTTGATACGCCCTTTCCTTACATCTTCCATCATACGCTGAAAATCTGGACGAACATAATTCATCCCTGTATATCCATTATCAAAATATTGATCAACAAGTTTGATTTCTGGGTGGGCATCCAGATAATGTATGCATACCTTTTGCTGATTCCCAACTGAATTTTGTTCTATGTTATCCCCGTCCTCCACAGAAAGACGTCCATACTGGCCTGCCAAAATAATCCTATTGGGTTTCTTTTGTTGTTCTCCCTGGATAACTATTCTGCTTTTTCGTGCCATTTATATTACCTCCTGCTTCACAAGATCCTGATATCGGACAATTTCATCTCTATAGTTAAAATCAATCTTTATTCTGCTGTCTCCGTATACATAAATACGGTCAATCATCGTGACAACTGATTCTCTGGATAATTCCTGCATATTCTGATATTTTGCAAATTGCAGTACCCAGTTCCGATCCATATCTGGTTTTAGCAGTATGCTCTCTCTCTGCGCATTCAGTTTACAAATAGTTTCTTCAGTTTCCTGAATCTGGATGGTATATTTCTGACGCATTTTATTATATTCATCATGGTCTATCAAATCTTCTATCAATGCTTCATATAGCTTTGCACGGTATTCTTTCAGGCTGTCAAGATCATCATTCTTTTTTGCAATCTTAAGGTCAAGACCTTTTACTCTAAAATTTACAGCCATCTGTGCGTCCATTTTCTGTATCAGCTGATCCATTTCCACAATCATTTGGATCTGATTGATAACTGTCCGGAGAACAATATTTTCTAATTTGTTTTGCTCAATACTATGACTACTACACCCTTTACCATTCTTATACGTTGCACAAACATAATAATAATATTTTCGATTTCCTCTTTTCACATTCCTAAGCTGCATCGCACGATGGCAGTCTGGACAAAACAATGTCCCTGCTAAAGGCAGGACCGTATTCCGATACGGAGATCGGCGTGTATCACGTTCCATCAGTTTTTGCACGGTAGAAAAAATCAGTGGATCAATAATTGGAGGATGGTTATGCTCAACAATGACCCATTCATTTTCATCGCGCACCCTCATTTTTTTTATTTTATAATTCGGTGTACCACGTTTACCCTGCACTAATGTTCCAATATAAATACGATTTTTCAAAATTCTACTGACTGTGACGGCCCGCCATCCTGTCTGGGACGTACCCTGAAAACCACTTTGATATTTTAGTCCAATACTTTTCTTATACTCAGCTGGTGGCAAAATCTGTTCTTTATTTAAAAAATTTGCAATTTGAGCCTGACTGTAGCCCTTTATCTTCATAGAAAAAATACTTCGTACTATCTCTGCTGCATACTCATCAATAACAAGTTTATGTTTATCTTCCAAGGATTTGTGATATCCAAAGCAGACAAATGCCCCTAAATACTCTCCTTTGCTTCGCTGTATCCGAAATTGATTTCTTAATTTTTTTGACAACTCACGGCAATAGGATTCATTCATAATATTTTTTATAGGAATGATGATATCCTCCCCAGTTGTTGTCTTCTCACTGTCAATATCGTCATTGATTGCAATAAAACGTACTCCAAAGGAAGGAAAAATCATTTCCAGATATTTTCCGGTTTCTATATATTCCCTTCCTAAACGGGACAAATCCTTGACTATAACACAGTTTACTCGTCCTGATTTCACTGCTTCAATAACAGCCTGAAATCCTGGACGATCAAAATTTGTTCCTGTGTATCCATCATCATATGCTTCTTCTATTAAAGTAATATTCGGGTGATTTTCAATATAAGCATGAATAAGCTTACGTTGGTTAGATATGCTGTCACTGACCTCCCCTTCTCCATCTTCTTTGGACAAACGGTAATAGGCCATTGCATCATAAAGATTTAAATCTGATTTAGAATGAAAAATTGTATCTGCAACCATAACAAACCTCCTTAATTCCAAAAATCATCAGGAAATTTGTTTCTGGTACATTATCCATAGCAACTGACAAAGTTACCCTCATTAACCATACTCATTATGGCGGATTTTAAACTACATGTCAACATCCTCTTACACATTACATTTAATTTCCAATTTCCTGATCTACTCCACTTACATAAGAAACCAGACGATCCTGCAGGCTCACTTGAGTATTCGCATATCCTATTTCAACCACTATGCCATCATCCAGATAACAATACGGAGACCCCATCTGTGAAATAAAATCCTTAATCCTCTCACGGCATGGTTTTTTTGTATCAATTACCACATCATGGATATCTTTCAAGTCAGAGCGATTTACCGTCGCTGTTTTCACTTTTTCCATAAAATACTCCTTTCTTTAATGACTAATTCTTTCCTTTTCCATTTTAAATTATTCCTATGATAGTATTACAAATCAGTTTTTTACGTTCTTTTTATTATTGAACTTTGCGACATACTGTCGCAAAGTGAGAATAACTCAAGATACATGTAGCTCAAAAAAATATTTTTCCGTAAGCAGAAGCAGAAAGGGAATGCTTCTGCTTACTAATCAGACCTGAATCTTAAAATCCAGGATTTTTGTAATCAACTTTGTTTCCATCCGCCGTTTCATATATTCATCAGTCACATAATAGGTTCTTCCATATTCATCTTCACATTTCCTTTTGGCTTTTTGATTAATAAACGGTTGAAAATAGTAGACAATGTAGTTGATTGCTTCCGTATCTCCCTGAATAGCTGCCTCTATTATTTCAAATTCCGGCAGTTTTTTATTCTTTCGTGCTTTCATATATTCTTACTCCATATATTTTCTCAATTTCTTCAATGAATCTTTTTTATGATAATGCACTGTGCTCTGTACCATCTTTAAATATTGTGCAATTTCTTTTTCCGTCATATCTAAAAAGAAAAGCATCAATATAATTTCCCGTTTTTTTATAGGAAGCTTTTTCAGTGCTTCACTGAGCCATTCATCATAAACAAAAATTTGTCTACCCATCACAGAAAACTCTTCTGCTATTTCATAGTCATCATAACAATACATCTTATTTAAATCTTTTTGTAACAGTTCAGAAAAAGTCACCTCCTTTTTATGAAGTCGCTTCAATTCACCAAGATAATTCGATGCTTCGCCACTTAGTACTTTTATGCAGTAAGTAAAAAATTTTCTCTGTACAATGTCTTTTTCATGTTGGGTTAATTTCAAGGGGATCACCTCCCCTCTGCAGATAGCCGTAATAAAAATTTCTAATTTTCCCTTTCACAATAACTACAGGTGAAAATCAGAAAAAAATCGAAAAAAAGAAAAAATTTTTTATTACTTTATGGAGCTCTAGTAGGATGATACAAATATTGTTTTTTTGATAAATTAAGCGACAGATTTCGACATAAAAAAAGACCAGAATGTCTAAAAAACTTTCTGGTACAATTTTTACATATCATGTTTTTATCTTTCTTAATGTACAAAAAATCACTTTCTTTTATGTACTATTGTTATAAATTCAAAAAGCAAATATTAGATTTGATGATATTTATTAATGTTTCTCAATGGATTTTCAGAAAATGTAATAGACCGAATGGAATTCGCTCCCCACATTATAGGAAAATATGAAAATCATAAAATTCAAGTTATCCAGCACTTTCACAAAATTAATCGCTGGATTTATTCTCAATATGATCATATCCTGGCGTACTATTTATGTAAACGGTAAATACTCCGTACCTCGAAAATCATAGTCATATGTGAGACAATAGACTCGATTCTTATCAATCCGTGCTAATAGTTCAGTACTCAACTTTTAGTACTGTTATAGAAATGA
>NZ_NFIR01000063.1:0-5128 GCF_002159465.1 Eubacterium sp. An3 | reverse complement strand
TGGCAAGCGTGGCAAAAAACACAAGCATGATAATATCCATCATTTTATGCCGAACTTTTTTTCCTGTCTGCTGTCTGTTACTGTGCTTACATAATCTAAAAGTGCTTTCATAGAAGAACCCTATCCTTTTTTCTTTGAATATACCAGAAAATCAGGATGGATGTTCACAATTTATTCATTCATGCGTTTGTCGTGTGTATATTTAAAATATAAAATTTAATTTGCTTTAACTTTCTCCCTATGGTAAAATCAGCTCTGAAGAATAAAAACTTTTCGCATAAAAATCATCAGATTTTAAAGAGGATCCCGCTATGTTATAGTAAAATAAAAAAAGAAATTTTACGCACAGGAGGGAGCTTCTTTGAAAAAGAGAAAAGATTGGATACGAAAAGCGGATAAACGCAAAAAGAAAAAGGAGGACCGTGGTATCGTGGATTTTATGAAGATCACATACCATTTTTTTCAGGATCTTCCACATTGGATCAAGGAGATGGAAGACCCCAGGCATCCATCTTATATCACCTATACACAGGCGGATTTTTTTTGGATGGGCGTGTTAAAAAATGTATGTTCCGTCCTCACGATGAGATCTATGGAGGAACAGTTTAATGAAGAGGAATGTATCCGCACACTAAAGCTCTTATCCGGGGACCGGAACCTTGAGGAAATGCCCCACTGCGATACGATGAATTATTATCTGGAAAAATTGTCTCCGGATTGTCTTTCGCATCTCTGGAGACAAATGGTAAAAAAACTGATCCGGAATAAAAGTTTCTACAAGGGGAGGCTGTTGGGAAGATACTGGCGGGTGATCATTGATGGGACCGAGTTGTTTTATTTTAAGGAAAAGCATTGTAAAAACTGCCTTGTAACGAAAATAGAACGGGAAAAAAGAGATCCGGTATTACCATAAAGTGTTGGAAGCGAAACTGGTGCTCTCGGAAAAGACCGTGATCAGCCTGGGGACGGAATTTATTGAGAACGAGACTAACTATTAAAGAAAGTCAAGTAAAAAAAGAATTTTTTTGAAAAAAGTGCAATGACTTTTCATTGCAATCAGTACTTTGAAAACTGCATGACAATAAGAGCATCTTTGTAGGTGCTCTGAAAAGGGAATAGTTATAGAAAAATTTAAATGGCTGCTATGTAAGGTTGCCCGGATTTTTCCATTGCAAAAATGGTTCTGACAAGTTTTTTGGCGGCATGAGATAAGGCTACATTATAATGCTTTCCTTCGGAACGCTTTTTTTCAAGATATGCACCGAAGGATTTATCCCAGTGGCAGACATACTTTGTCGCATTGTAAAGGGCATATCGGAGATATCTGGAGCCCCGTTTTTCCATGTGGGAATGACAGTTATCCAGTTACCCGGATTGGTATGTAGAAGGAGACATTCCCGCATAGGCCAGTATCTTATCTGCGGAATCAAAACGACTGAAATCACCTATTTCAGCAATGATCATTGCCCCCATCCGGTAACTGATACCGGGAATGGTAAGGATAGGAGATCGGATTTCTTCGTCTATGATCAGCTTGATGGCCGCTTCAATCTCATCAATTTCAGAAGTTAATTCCTGAATAAGCTTGATGGTGTGTTTTAATTCCAGAGATTTTGCAGTCATAACAGAGCCAATAGAGTTTCTGGCAGTCTCTCGGAAAAGGACAGCAGTATCTTTACCATAATGACCTTTGGAGGCTTTAGAAAGCAGATTTGTCAACTTAGTAAGATGAGCAGATGCAACATCAGAAGCACCTGGGAATTCAAACCACAATATATAGACAGATGTCATAAGGGTAGGAACAAGCTTTTCCAGTTCCGGAAAAAGGATGCAGACAAGCCGGGATATAGATACCTCGAGAGCAGAGCGTTCCTTTACTTTATCAAAACGATATCAAGTCAGTGACTTTAATTCCTCGTTATGATAAGATGTGTCTGAGTAGGACTTTAAGTTCACATCAGACATCAGCATAGAAGCAATTGTGCGGGCATCTACTTTATCCGTTTTGGTCTGTTTAAGGCTTAGACTTTTTCTGTACAGATTCGTATGCAATGGATTGATAATGTAGGTCGGGAAACCTTTATCTAAGAGATATCCGAGAAGATTGTAATTATAGTGTCCAGTGGCTTCGAGTCCTACTTTTACTTTGTTAACGTCATCCGTAACAGATAAATATTGTGATAGAGTTCAGTAAAACCAGAGAGATTATTTGTGATGGAGAAGGAATGAAAAAGAACTTCGCCATCTGAGTTAGTGATAAAGTAGTCGTGCTTATCTTTAGCAACGTCAATTCCTACAAAAATCATATAGGACCTCCTTAAAATGAATTGATACTGTTTTAAGATCCACAGGGCTCTTTGAGATTGTAACCTACTTCCTGATAAACCGTCATGCGGTAACTAACTGATTAACAAATGAACAAAGAGACTGTGGTTGGAGCCTCGTTTAAACCATCAAGTGGTAGAAGGAAAGAACCAATCCACAGTATCTAAAAATAGCATAGTCTAACCTGTGGAAAAGGTAAAGAATGACTATGACAATATTAATAGTAGGAGGAAACTGTTACGAAAAACGACTGCGAATTAAATGCTGCCCGGCGGTTGCTTGAACGGATAAAAAAGGAATACCCGAAACTTCCGGTCTGTATCTAGGGAGATGCATTGTACGCGGCAGGAAGCATCATGCGATCATGCCGTGAAAAGAACTGGAAATTATATCCTGACACAGAAAGAAACGCGGCAGCCCCTGCTGGCAGAGAGTTATGACTGGATCAAGCAGGAGGACGGAGCGGAAGAAATCAAAGGAATAGGGAGTTTTGTAAACCATGTGGAAGAAACAGCCGGAAAAGAAGAGACAGCCAATCTCTATGAATACTGGTATGAAGGAAAGTGTTTATAATACACTAAATTTACCGAAAAAAAGCGTCCGAATTCCCTGAAAAAAGCAAGGGAAATTCTCTAAATAAAGCGGGACATATTGATTCCCCTTTACATTACATTTATCCTTTATCTAAGCACCACCAAAGATAAAGGAAGAAAGAAAGATGCTCACTATGTCCCAAATCAATCATATCAAAGACTTGAACAATTGCGAATACCGGATCAGTGAAATTTCTAAAAAAACAGGTGCTGATCCCAAAACAATACGCAAGTACCTTGCACAGGATGACTTCTCACCGCAGCCACCCATTATCCAGGAGAAGCCTTTCAAGCTGGATCCATTCAAACCCATCATCCAGGAATGGCTGGACGAAGACAAGAAACATTGGCGCAAGCAGCACCATACCGCTCAGAGAGTGTATGAGCGTCTGGTGGAGGAACGGTGGAGGAACATGGTTATACCGGAAGCTACAGCATCGTCCAGCGTTACATGAAAAAATGCCGTTCCATACAAACGGAAAAGGCAAACCTGGAACTGATCTGGGATCCCGGGCCTGCACAAGTAGATTTTGGGGAAGCAGACTTTTATGAGGCAGGGAAGCTCTGCCGCAGGAAATATCTGACCGTGTCGTTCCCTTACAGCAATGATGGATACAGCCAGGTATTCGGCGGAGAAACTGCGGAATGTGTCTGCCAGGGGCTGCAGGATATCTTTGAATTTATCGGCGGCGTGCCTCCATTACTGATCTTTGACAATGCAACCGGTGTCGGACGTCGGGTTGGTGATGTGATCCATGAATCGGAACTTTTCTCCCGTTTCCGTGCCCACTATCACTTCCGGGTACGATTCTGTAATCCCTATTCCGGGTGGGAGAAAGGAAATGTGGAGCGCAAGGTTGGTTATAACCGTGCGAACCTGTTTGTCCCGGTCTCACATTTCAATGAGATAGAGAAATACAACCAGAAGCTGCTTGCCCGCCATGAGCAGAAAGCTTCTGAACTCCATTATAAGAAACAGGTCCCTATCCGGGAATTGTTTGAAGAAGACAGGAAAGCCCTCCTGATGCTGCCGCCAAAACGGTTCGATGTCTGCCGGTATGAATGGCTGAAGGCGGATGGTTATGGCAAAGTATGCATGGATGGAAAGCATTTCTATTCTACCAGGCCGGAAAACGCAAACAAACAGGTGCTGGTGGGGATCCGTGCCCATACTGTTGACATCCTTACGGAAGGTGGACAGCTCCTCACGGCTCACCGGCGCGCTTTCGGAGATGACCGCACAGATATCAGCGATTACAGTACCACGCTGGCTGTCCTGATGAAAAACTCCGGGGCATGGGGAAACAGCGGGCTGCGCCGTGAAACGCCGGATGCTTTAGGGGCTTACATGGATGCCCAGCCGAAAGAGAAACTGAAGGACTGCCTGCGGATCATGAATAAGCTGACCAATCAGTACGGCTTCCAGGCAGCGGCCAGCGCTATGGAGATGGCCTGTACGAGGGGCAGCATTAATATTTGTGATGCTTCCGTGCTTGCCGCAAGGATCACCGGATATGGCATTTATACACCGCCGGAGGCAGGCCCATCCCTTGCAGTATATGATGATATGTTCCTGAAGGAAGGAGGCACTGTTTCATGATGACACCGAAGATGAAAGAAGATTTCTGTACACAGATCTTTAGTGCAAGCCGGCAGCTCTTCCTTTCAGGCAGGATCTCGGAGATCTGCCGGGAAAAAGGGACGCAGAAGCAGCTGGAGTTTATTCTGGAACTGCTGCAGGCAGAACTGACTCTCCGGGATGAAAACCGCCGGAAACGTCTGATCAAGCGGGCCGGGTTCCCGACCTATAAGACCTTTGAGGGTTACAGCTATCACTGCGTCAAGTTTCCCTCTGCATTCGGCAGGGAGGAACTGGAAACCCTTGGGTTTGTCCCGGAAAAAAAGAATCTTGTACTTTACGGCCCGGTAGGCATCGGCAAAACCCATATGGCAATCGCAGCCGGTATAACAGCATGTAATCTTGGATACAAGACAAGATTTTATACCGTGACCGAACTTGTATTGAAACTGGCAGAAGCCCGGAAAAACGGGACGCTGGAGCGTCTCCTCCGGGATCTGCGCAGCCTTGACCTAGTGGTAGTATAAAAATAGTACAAAGTAAAGATGCCATGCAGACCTAAATCATGTATGATAAGAGAGATGATAAAAAGGAGGCAGTACAGGCATGGCAAAGGGTAGCAGATACGATC
>NZ_NFIR01000062.1:0-5883 GCF_002159465.1 Eubacterium sp. An3 | reverse complement strand
TCATTTCTATAACAGTACTAAAAGTTGAGTACTGAACTATTAGCACGGATTGATAAGAATCGAGTCTATTGTCTCACATATGACTATGATTTTCGAGGTACGGAGTATTTACCGTTTACGATGAAAGGTTCATAGATATTGGATTTTCTTCTTTATTATCTAAAGAAATACCATTCTCTTTGCTCTCCAAACGAAACGTTTCGTTTTTGTCATATTATTTATGGGCGTGGATATCCTATATGGAATGTCATGCACTCTCCTCTTTCAGCCCGCCTCTTATGAGGCGGGTCTTTCATTATCCAAAAGAAATCATTTCTTTTTCTCTTGCCAATTTGTAATTCCCCTTGTATAATGAGACTAATCATAAAAAAGAAATAATTTCACAACCTGAATGACAAAGGAGATTCCGTTCCTTCTATATGAATAGCGACAGTGCAAAAAGAAATCATTTCTTTTTTTCGCGGGAACGAAAATTTTCGTTTTTGTCATATTAATATCGGAACGAGAAAATGATTCTTTCGGCAGGAGAAGGAATGGGTTTCTTGGATATACCGGTGCGCTGAAAGCGCCTGTCCGGTGTTTTGGAAATCACCTGTCCGAAAAGAGGGAATCACTGTTCCAGACAAGATAATGAATGCGGCGGAGACGCCATCCTGAAGAATAGAACCTCCAGGATGGGGATGCCAGTTGGCTGTTAACGATTATTCGCTCAGCGCCGGATCCAATCCGTATACTTCTCTCATAGAGCGATAGTTGGATGGGTCAGTCGGAACGATATTGATCTTGTAGGCATCATGCATGATACGGTCAAGGATGGCTTCAGCAAGGGGGCTGTCATCGCCACCGAGCTGGTCGTACCATCCGCTGGGATCGTACTGGGAGCAGAAGATCGTGGAGGATTTCTTCCGTCTTCTGTGGAGTAGTTCCAAAATGTCATGCTGTTCCGCTTCCGTCGGTTTCAATAAGAGCCATTCATCAATGATGAGCAGGACGGGGTTGGCATACTTGGCCTGCACCTTCTTGTAGGTGCCATCTGTACGCGCCAGCTCAAGCTCCAGGAGCATATCGGGCAGGCGCACATACTTTGTTTTATAGCGCTGTTTGCAGGCCTCCATACCGAAAGCGCAGGCCATGTAGGTCTTCCCGCTCCCGGTAGCACCCGTGATGAACAGGTTCCGGTGCTCCGTGATGTACTCACAGGTTGCGAGACGTTCGATCAGGCTGCGGTTAAGTTTCCGGCCGGAAGTATAGTTGATATCAGCGATGTAAGCTTCCGGCTGATCGAACCCGGCTCCCTTGATCAGACGCTTCAGGCTGTTGCTCTTGCGGTTATTGTATTCGATGTCGACCAGAAGGCCGAAGCGATCCTCGAACGGAACATCCTGCATCCTGGGATCATCCATCTGTGTGATAAAGGCATCTGACATAGAAGTCAGCCGCATTTCAATAAGTTTGTCAATCGTACTCTGATTGGTCATGGTCTTTACCTCCTGTAGTAGTCAGCACCACGAGTGATGGCGTGCTTGTTCTGAGTTGATGCAGAATCGGGAGTCTGTAACTCCGGTTCAATCTTTTCCTTCCCGGCTGCCAAGATGTTTTTGATACTCTTGTAGCTGGGACTCGCTGTGTAGGAAAGCGCCTTCCGGCACGCTGCTTCCAAACGCTCAGCAGAGTATTTATCTGCCAGTTTCAGAAGCCCCATACAGCTTCGGTAGGACTGCTGCTCAACCCTCTGGGAGACAAGGATCGCATGAACAACCTTGCACGTATTGGTTCCGATCCGCTCAGCCCATTTACGGAAACGGTCACCGTTCCATTCCAGATATTTCTGGTGATCGGCAGGCATATGTTCCGTAACAGTGCTGTATTGCCCCTTTCGGCCATACAGACGGCGGTGGGAAGCAATGCGGTTGTGATTGTAAAAGATTTCGATAATAGTGTCGGTTATCCGCACATCCACCTTGCGTTTGATGTATTCGTAAGGAACGGAGTATAACATTCCGTCAACGGATATGTGATAATTGAACTGAACGGTGGCTTTTTTCCATTCCGCCAGTTCATAAGGGGTAGCCGGTAACTTGGCCAGTAATGGCAGTTCTTCGTCGCGGAAGATCTCGTATCGGGTACCCTCTTTCTTTTGGAAAGGACGGTTTACGAATTCCTCCAGCTTTCTGCGGATGGCCTTGTTCAGCTCGGCCAGCGAAAAGAACTGTTCATTACGGAGTGCCGCGGTGATCCAGGTAGAAATGACACCTACAGAGCCCTCGGCATTTGGCTTGTCCTTCGGTGCCCGGACGCGGGCAGGGAGGATAGCCGTGTTGTAGTGCTCAGCCATCTCATGATAGATGGTGTTGAGTTCCTGATTGTACCAGTCGTTGTTGCGGATCACTGCAGTTGTGGTATTATCAGGCACCAGAATACGGGTTACACCACCGAAGTACTCATACATGTGAACGTGCGCAGTGATCCATGAACGCTGCTTTTCATTGATAAAAGCCTCAACGTAAGGATACTGGCTGTATGCCATGACACCCACAAAGAGAAATGCGGGGATGATCCTGCCGGTATCCGGATCGGTGATCTGTGCAGGATCTCCTGCCCAGTCAACTTCGATCTGCTCGCCGGGCTTTCGGTTGATATGCATGGTTGCGCGACGCTTCTGCTCATCCTGCTGGATGTAATAACAGAACTGGGAATACATGAGTGGCTCGTCGCCGGACTGGCGGCATTCCTCCAGATACTCCGTCCAGAGGAGTTTCTTGTTGACACCGTTGCGGAGCAACTCCTTCTGGATGTAGTTGAAATCCGGCATCCGTTTTTGTTTAGATCCCTTTGATTCCTTGGGAAACATCAGCGTCTTAAGCGCTGCATCTGTCAAAGTTTCATCCAACGGCCAGGATAAATGCATTTCCCGTGCACGTTTTTGAACCTTGACTACGGTTTTCTGCGAAACACCGATGCTTTGAACAATGTTTCGCTGTGACAGTCCCAAAGCGGTAAGCCTGAGGATCTCACGATACTTGGTCATTGTCTTGTGACCTCCTTATAATAGATTTACATCTTGCGATGCATGTCTCTATTATAAGGCTCTGAAATATGATTTCCTGTTCCGGAACAGTGATTTCCGTTTATCCGGAATGGTGATTTCCTATCGCCGGACTGGTGATGGAAAATGCCCCGGAATACTCAGGTTTCTTCTATAATATATGGTGGAAGACAGGGCACCTTAATAGCAAATGAATTTTGTTTTGCATAAGGAACAAAAACTTCTGTTTTCGCTATAGAAACACCAAGGTCACTCAAGAAAAGGATTCCTTTTCACCGACAATCGGAAAAATGAATTTAATTCTTTATTTCAGAACAAAAAAATCTGTTTCCATCATATTAATACCGGAAGGGAAAGTTCCTTCTTTAAGAAAATACTTCATGAAAGGGGAATGATGAGTATGACGAAGAAAAACATCATGAGAGCATCCGCAGTGGCTCTGGCTTTCTGCCTGCTGGCGACAGCGGCGCCGGTCACAAATGTAGACGCAGCGGCGAAGACAAAGTTGAATAAGAAGAAGATCACGATTAAGGTCGGTAAGACCAAGAAGCTGAAGATCAAGAACCTGAAAGGTAAGAAGGTTAAGTGGAAGACCAGCAACAAGTCGGTCGTGAAGATCAAGAAAACAAAGAAGAAGACCGTAGTACAGCTGAAAGGCAAAAAGGCTGGCACTGCTACGATCACGGCGAAGGTCGGTAAGAAGAAGTATAAGTGCAAAGTAACGGTGAAACCGGCGAAGAGCAATACGTCCAATAATACCAACAACACGGAAGTAAAAGTGATCACCGAGAAGGAAGTAAAACAGCAGGAAGCGGCGCTGAATCAGCAAATTAATGAATTTAACATGTCTCGTAACAGCGGTATTTGGACTGGGAAATGCCCGGTGGTATCTTATCCTGATAGAGCAACCGTAATTAAATATTTAAAAGATTGTTCGGCTCATGGCATACCAGAGGGGAATAAATACTATTGTTATTATGATATTGTCAAAAAAGATCAGTACAAAAATGATAGTAGTTTAAAAGTGACATACACATTGGATGGAACTACTCCAACGTTCAATAGTGCAGAAGTTACGAATCAAATTCATGTTAAACTTACTTCCCAAACACCAACTGTTAAAGTCCATATTTATAAAGATGGAGAGTTAATAGCGCTGGATTACTATACTGAAGGTCATTTGTATGTGAATGACGGTGAGTATGATAATGAATAATCGTTAATTATACTATATCTAAAGCGGGATTTGTGTCCCGCTTTTCTTTTTTTATTCATATCTATAGAAAAATATATTTCTCTCTTTTCCTTTTTAAAATTCCAGACCACAAAATTTTCATATTAAAAATGTCGAAAGGAACAAAGCGAAGGGCTTACCTTCCCATTTCGATAGCGACGGGGAGGCGCATATTCTCCTCTAAAAAGATATAGAAGGGAGTGGTTTGGTGAGAGACCCACCGGTTCTATAAAAAACTATATGTACCTTGGCAACTAAACATTGAAAAGAAAGGAATCAGGCTTATGAGTAAGAAAAAGAAGAGGATCTTACGTTCCTTTATGTCCCTCCTGTTAGTCTTTACCATGGTCTTTACCGGGGTTGTCCCAGTCTTCGCAGTCGGTGTTGGTGGGAATGAACCGGTTAAAGATGGCGGTGATGGTTCGAATACATTTAGATCAAATAGTGGACAGTATTCTTCCTACGATCCTAACGATGGCGTCCAGGCATTTGTCGTGGATGATGCCTATGGCTTTAAGGTCAGGAACACAAACAGTACCGTAGTCACCCCATTCGGTACCCAGGACAGGGATGGCGGGGAAGCCTGCAGGAAAAAGTATGCCGAGAGCGGCGATGATATGGATTTATCCAATTTCTATATTTTCGACGCAAAGAAAAACGACACCTGCGGCTGGACTGGAACGAATTTCCGGATTTATAACACGGAAAAACGGGCTTATGATATGGTGGATGTAAAAGTCACCCTGCATGACATCGAGACCAACGGAAATGACGGTAATTATATCTGGTTGCAGAATACCAGTGCTACGCCGAGCATCAACATCCTTGGTGTCGAAGAAGTCCAGATGACCATTGAATATTTCGTGGCAGGAACTCAGACCCCATACACGGTCAACAGTAACTTTACAGTTTCCGATATTGACGCCAACCAGTATTTCAAACGATTTGAATATATACTACAAATTAATTTATAAGAGACCATTAAGGTCTTATTTTTTTACTATAAATGAATTTTATTCCGCTCTCCAAAGTATCCTTTTAGCATTATCTCAAAGAAATCATTTCACAATATCTTGCCAAGCGGTAATTTCCTTTGTATAATGAGACTAATCATAAAAAAGAAATAATTTCACGTTTTGAACAGAAGAGAAGCAGTTCCTTCCATATATTAATAGTAGTGGCGTAGTAAGTGAAATTAATCCACTGATCCGGGACGAAAAAAATTGATTTCGTCATATTATTATCAGTAGGGGAACAAGGAAGTTCTTCTCGTAGAAATGTAGAAATTATTTCATGAAAGGGGAATGATGAGTATGACGAAGAAAAATATCATGAGAGCATCTGCAGCGGCTCTGGCATTCTGCCTGCTGGCAACGGCGGCGCCGGCCATGAATACAGACGCAAAGGCAAAACCGAAGCTCAATAAGAAAAAGATCACGATTAAGGTAGGCAAAGCCAAAAAGCTGAAGATCAAGAACCTGAAAGGTAAGAAGGTGAAGTGGAAGACTAGCAACAAAAAGGTCGTTAAGATCAAAAAGACCGGCAAGAAGACCGTGGTGAAGCTGAAAGGCAAGAAGGCCGGCACGGCTACGATCACGGCGAA
>NZ_NFIR01000061.1:0-7813 GCF_002159465.1 Eubacterium sp. An3 | reverse complement strand
GTCCATATCACCTACCTTACATGTGGCAACGTGGAACCCTTTCTCTTGGGCGATCTCCTGGATGATCCCATATAGACGGGATCTGATCTCCTCATCTAAGACCTTCCTGGGTATTTCACACACCATACGATATGGTAGTTCAGATTGTAAACGCAAGTCCTTGCGTGAATATATTTACTCATAGGATAACTATATCATATAGGTATACTACAGTCAACGGACAAACGGGAAAACAGAACTATATCAGATCTTACATATAGATGCTGGGATCCGGTCGCTTTCATCCCGGATACAAGTAACCGGGAATTCCCGCTCTTATTCTTAAAACCTCCTTTTTTCTTTCTCATTTGTGACGAGGCAAATCAGGCGGGGTTATTGACTTTTGCCTTCTATTCCTCATCTTTATTGTTTTGAAATACACATATCCAGTTTGATAATATCTTTCTAATAGACAACCTCGTAAAAAAAAAGATATTATCCATGATTAAGAATCCTAGGGCTAAACACAGATGATATGTACCTGATATGATATCCGTAAAACTAACCAGTATGAGGAAAACAGAAATCACAGCAACGCAATTCATTCCCCACGTGCAGGTCATCAACAATACATCGAACAAATTCCAGTATTTATTTAATTTAGGAATTGCTGTTTCCTTGACGATAAGCCCATTCCTGCATGCGACACGAATGAGTTCTCCATGCCAACAGATACTTGTCAAGTTATTGCATCCGTAAAAAGCCAATTCATTAACAGCAACATCGTCTGGGATAGTGATAGTTGTTAGCCGCCGGCATCCTACAAAAGCGTAAGCCTCTATTTTTTCCAAAGTCCTTGGTAATGAAACTTTTTCTAATCCGCTGCTGGCAAAAGCCCCCTTTTCAATAATCTTGACTCCTTCCGGAATATTGGCCTCTATGAGATCGAAACGTTGAGAAAACGCATCCATCTCAATTATTGAGATATTTTCTGGAAAGATTGCTTTTCCTCTGATAATTTCCATTTTTACCTCCTGTTTTTCTTCTTATATAAGATTTGCTTTTCCAGTTTTCTATGGAACATAAATTTCAACAGACTTTACACCGGCATTTAACTTCGGATAAAATGGCATCTCTCCGCAAAGAAAAAATAAACGGATAAATGGAGCAGGCTCTTTTCTGTTGATAACAAGGTATGGAGAACCAGTAGTCTCATTAACATGTATTTTTTCAGTCTCAATCGTTTTTAATATTCTTCCTGTTCCTGGAGCATCAACAGCATATTGGATATTCCAACCGCCATCATCTTGTGCTATTTCATAATATTGGCTATCATCTAAGAGAGTTATATTTTCTGTTTCAACTTTATCTACCAAATATATATTTTCTGGTATAGGAACAAAAAGAGCTATACTGAAGCAAATTAATAATATAAATTCTCCGATAGTAAACGGCGATGTATTAAAAGTAATTATGGCCCGCAAACCTCCGATGATCAATGCTGCTATGCCTAAAAACGCTAAAATCATAAAAGCACTCCTTTTTTCTTTTTTTACGCAAATTTTAATTGACCGGCCGCCTCTTCCTGAAGCCGGTCTGGACGGCAAATTGGTTTCCTTTTTGAAACACATAACTCAGGGACATTTACCCTGACAAGCGCTTCTGCTACTGGCGGACAAACCGCATTGCCGCATCGTTGTACTTGTTCTGCACGGCTATATGACTTTCCATGATAATCTCTGTCTATGATATAATCGGCAGGAAATCCCTGGCAGCCATATAATTCCTGCGGTTCCAGCATCCGAAGGCCAATATCTACAATCCGGTAATTGACTCCTTCAACCTGAACAACCGCAAACCGATCGTGGGATGTGATGGTGTCTATAGGAAGTTCCAAACTTTGTCCGGTTCCGGTTCCATAATATTTCATCAAAAAAGCATAAATTTCACGATCATGCTTACCGATAGCTTCTTCCCGAACCAATTTCGTTGCAATAATACTATTATGGTCAAATGCCGTTATGGTCGGCAGCGGCCCATCTGCGGCTGCGCCATGTCCTTTATAGCCGCCTCCGTAATACTTGTGTATGAACACGGCTATTTTTTGCTGATTGTCACAGCACGGAGACAAAATTGGCAAGACGATCCCGTAACCATGTTTGCTAGTGATAGTCGGCAACGGCTCTTCTATATCATCCGGGCGGCGCTTACCACCATGATTACATTGGATGATAAATGGCTTGGGATTTTCCAGGATAAACCTCACAATTCCTCTTGCTATCCGTCGCATTGTATTCTCTGCCAATGGACGGACGGCCCGGATCCCGTATTTTGCTTTGATTTCTTCTGATGTGTCAAAAATAGATGGGCATGGACGAGTAAAGTCAATCTGTGTATATGCTCCAACATAGGGCTGTTTCACACCTGCGGCCACTTCACGGCTGTTTTTGGGGGCATGCGTCGGCTCTGGCCAGATGATTGATTTTCCATCACATCTTGCAATCAAAAAGAATCTCTTCCGCATAGTTGGCGTTCCATAATCAGCCGCTATTAATTCTTTGCAGTCAACGGAATATCCCAAAGCTTCTAATTGCGACACAAACTTTTTAAAAGTGACGCCTTCTTTCTTTTTGATCGGGCGATGGGATCGATTCAAAGGTCCCCATGTTGTAAACTCTGTTACATTTTCTAATATAATGACCCTTGGCCGGACTGTCCCCGCCCAGCGGCAGGCAATCCATGCTAATCCGCGTATGTTCTTATCTCTGGGTTTTCCTCCTCTTGCACGGGAATAATGCTTACAGTCTGGCGAAAACCAAGCTAATCCCACTGGATGCCCATTGCAGATTTTGACCGGATCCACATTCCAGACTGATTCACAATAATGCTTTGTATACGGATGATTCGCCATATGCATCCGGATCGCTTCTGGGTCATGGTTGATAGCGATATCGACACTACACCCGGTTGCCATCTCAATGCCCGTGGACGCCCCACCGCCGCCGGCAAAATTGTCTACCAGTAATTCTCCATTAATCAATTGTTTTATCCTCCTTCTTTTGATTTTTTTACAAACTCAATATGGATAATCATTAGAGATATTTTTGTATTAAAAAAAATCCTGTGTTTTCACAGGCTTTGGTCTTGGATATATTCCCAGATCCGGTTACATCCTTTTTGGAAATTTTTTTGATCTTTTTCAATGCATATGTATTTCCTACCAGTTTTGTATGCCGCAATTGCTGTGGTCATGCTCCCTGCACATGGATCCAAGATAAGGTTTCCCGGGTCCGTATAGGTACGGATCAGATACTCGATCAGCGCAACCGGTTTCTGTGTAGGATGAATTGCCGATTTCTGGGTATCTTTTGGAAATTTCAAAACAGATCTCGGATATCTTTTATCTGAATCATAGCTGGAAAACTGATAGTCTCCGTAATCCGTTCCCTTTTTTGAATTACGCTTATGCTCCGCTGTCGATATTTTCCTTACTCCGTCAACCATTTGTGGATGGTATACAGGCAATTTTTTGTAAAAAACACAGATATCTTCGTGCGCCCGCAACGGCATTCTCCCTGCATTTAGAAATCCGCTGGGCTGTGTTTTTTCCCAAACGAGGTTATATCGCCACATACCAGGGTTGCTGCATATTAATCTTGCAGTGAACATCCCATTAGCAAACAGGAGGATTGCTCCGTTATCTTTAATGATCCGGCTATACTGTTCCCACATCGGCTCAAATGGGATAATGATATCCCATTCATTTTGTGCGGTCTGTTCATATGGCATATCTGCAATAATACAATCTACGGATTTATCATCGATGTAGTCCATCAGGAACAGACAATCTTCGTTATATAAAGAATTATTTTCTAATATTTTTCTCACTCCTCCATGTAATCCGCAGGGTACCCCGTCTGACCTACGGATCAGGCGGGGGTGAATGCGGGTGTACATTCTTTTAAACTCCATCCTCTATTCAATGAGCTATAGAGCAGCTGGCATCTCTTGATATCCGCACTCTTCTTCCCGTTCGATGCTGGTGCCACAAACTGGATGTTTGTGTTCTTCACTGTCACGCCGGCGCCGATTAGATAATCAACAAAGCCGCCTGCGATAACGCCTATGATAAACAGTGTACAACTTAACATAACATCACCTCACATTTTTTCTTCTACATAGGGCATAACTCACCTTTTTTTCTACATAATGGCTTTGGAGCAGATAGAACACATATCCGATCGCATACGCCATGAATGCTCCCCAAACAGCGAATATATAAGCTGCTGCTACGGGATAGACAATAGAGGCTATGTACAAGGATGGCAGGAGCAGGAGTGTCACAAGAAAGTATGCCGGTTCCAACCAGCTTTTTTCAAATTCCCCGCATATGGTTTCTTTACTGGATACGTCCTCCTTTTTCAGTGAAACGATTTCTAAAGAAACTCTCTGCCCATCTACGTAAGTTGTCTTCCTGCTGACATATATCTTCTCTGGTACGGTATCTGTAGAAAGCTTGATCTCTTTGATACAGATCTTTTTACTATCTGCATCATCTCTGGATTGCCAGACCCAATCTTTTTTCTGTTCTCCTTCTTTGATCCCCTTGCATTGCCGCCGGAAAGCCCGCTGCGCTTTCTTAGGGCTAAAGTAAAATCGCAGCGGTTCGTAATCATATTGCCCCTTTTGTGTACATTCTTTTGTCAGAAGATATATCTTGATCATCTTTCTCATTCCTCGTATATTTTCACAAACCGATGAACCTAACCGTATGGAATTCCATACGGTTAAGATCAGTGTAGTTCAGCAAAATTTCCCTAGTTACAGGAAATATCCTGTGTGATCCCGCTTTTTTCTAAAAACGTATAAAAACAATCTAATTCATGTTCTTCCGGCGCCTGGTCATACATATTACAGAATTCATACGCACCTGTGTAAGCATCTACGCGGGCATAAGTACGAGGCGACAGCGGAAAAATAAAAACTGCCTTGTCTTCATAATGGTCTAACATAAAGATAATGCTCTCGAGCATTTCTTCTTCATCATCGGTATCCCCAACCACCACGTAATCTTTATGGATCGTACCATCTGCGTCCTGGCTTACCTGCACAAAACAAAGCTGGTACATACCATCATCTACGCGGACAGCTAAACCGGGCAGCACTTCCGGGTTTTTTGGCAACAGGATAAGCTCCGGGAGATCTTTCGTACTCAGTTCTAACGAAAGATATGAAAGCGCATCTTCGTAAAGATCCAAAATCTCTCCATTCTTTTCTAATACGGACTTATATAATTTATCATCAACAGGCATTTGACCTGTGATGTTGGACAACAGATACAAAACGTCTTCCTCTATATTGTCCCCTTCCCCAATAACTTCCTTCTGAAACTCTGTCAGTTCCCTATCCGGATGCCATTCCCCGGTGTTTAAATCACAATATTCCAATCTTCCTTCTCCCGTCATCCTATCTAAGGATGCGACAATATCATCTCCATCATCCACAAAAAATGAAATCGTATAAAGATACCCTTCTTTTTCCCCGAAAAACGAAAGGAGTGGGACCATTCCGTCTGTGTCCAAATCATGGGAAATCTCTAATAATAAAAACTCAGGAAGGCTATCCATTGAAACAGAAAAATCAATGTCTTTGAGTCCTGCGCCTAGCGCAATCTCCTCCAACTGTTTTACCAAAATCTTCGCAACCTCTACCTTATGTTCCATTCCCTGGTCTATATATTCCATAAAAGTTAAAAAATCTTTGATCCCGTTTTTATTGCTTTTTCGCATTTTTCTTCCTCCTCGTATGTACTTTGTTTTTTTTTAATTGTTTCTTCTAGCAATAAGGGGAAGCTCCGGTTAAAGTTACAACGCATTTTAGGTCCTACATCATAACCTTTGATCTTCCTTCTGGGATATTTTTGGAGCATTTTCCTTATCATATAACGTTTTGTCAGCAAAGAAAGGATATTGCCGTCGGTATAAACAAAGCCATGGGGATGGATGCATTTCCCGCATTTTGCCAATACCAGTGCAGCCAGGGCGTAATCTGCGGTAACAACAATATCATTCTTATCCAGATCGTCGATGATTGCTTTATCGGCGGCATCTTTCTCTGGCAGCACATAATGTACAGAGCTATACTCACTATGGATAGAACGCTGCATATCAGCAAAGATAATGACAGGCACCCCGTATCTATTTGCAATCCTCTCAATTTGACCAATGATCCCGCAGGAATCCCCATCAACCAGTACTTTCACGGCACTCCCTCCTTCCTTGTATATTTGCAGTCTCACGCTTGTGTGATTTGCATCTGCAAGACATAACGTTCTCTCTTCCCTCTATGAAAATAATATACAAAATGAGTTCTATTTCTTTTTTCCCTGCAATCAAAGGTGTGTGGATGTAAATGAACGAGAAAAGACGGGATGTCCCGCCTTTTCTTTACTTCTTTTTTTTATAATATGACGCCTGCGAATGCTTCCAAAATCCAGTTTTTCCTTTTTTAGTTGGTTTATATGAGACGCCAAAATGCCCATAATAGACCATATCTTTCCTGTTTTTATCTATACGGAATAATTTTCTTTCAGGTATTAAAAAATAATCATGATCAATACCATATTGCTCCATATCTCCCCATGTAGCGTCCAGATGATACCATCGCCCACCAATACGCACAACATTCCAGGCATGGTTCGCTTTTTCACTGACCATCACGCCATTCTTTATTCCAAATTCATTTAAGAATAAGAGCGGGAATTCCCGGTTACTTGTATCCGGGATGAAAGCGACCGGATCCCAGTTCCTGATACAGTTATTCCATGAGTAAATATATCCACGCAAGGACAGGAGAATGTCCTGCAGTATATCGAACGCCAGAAACACTGCCAGCGGCAGCGGCAGTGACAAGGAGGGTATCTTATGGGGAAGAAGTTCGCCGGACAAATGGATAAGGAGAAAGCAGCCGCTGTGGAACAGCGGGCCTACCGGTTTGAGGGCTTCCCATCCCAGGGGCAGGCACACCTCCTTTCTCAGTTCATAGGCTCTGCCCGGTTCTTATGGAACCGGATGCTCGCTGACTGGAAGGACAGCTATAAGGAAACGGGGCAGTCTGCGCCAATCCGTACCCCTGCCTCCTACAAGGGGGAACCGGACCTTGCCTGGTTGAAAGGGATGGATTCCCTGGCCCTTGCCAATGTACAGCGGAACTTCCAGCGGGCGGTAGAGGGATTCTTTTCCGGGGAGAAAGGCTTCCCGAGGTTTAAGAAGAAGCATGCCTGCCCGGATGCGTACACGACGAACCTCTCCAACCGGAAACAGCCAAACCTGCGGCTGACCGGCTGTCTGTTAAAACTCCCGAAGGTCAAAGATCCGGTGCGCCTTCGGGTCCACCGCAGGGTCCGGGAAGGCGGGCTGCTCAAAAACTGTACCGTGACCCGGGAACCGGACGGCCGGTGGTATTTCTCCCTGCTCTTTGAGTACCCAAAACAGGAGGTCCCAAAAAAGGCAGCGGGGAAAGGGGAAAGGGACTGGGATGTTATCGGGCTTGATATGTCCCTGCCGGAGCTATATGTGGATTCCAACGGGGACACGCCGGCATACCCCAAGCCATACCGGAAACTGGAACGTAAGATCGCCCGGGAACAGCGGAAGCTGTCCCGGATGGAAAAGGATTCCAGGAACTATACGAAACAGCTTAAGAAGATCGCGAAACTCCATGCGAAAGCCAAGCACCAGCGGGCCGACTTCCTCCATAAGCTGTCATACCGCCTTGTAACCCACTATGACATCATCTGCATCGAGGATCTTGACATGTCTGCGATCAAGAAAGC
>NZ_NFIR01000060.1:0-8236 GCF_002159465.1 Eubacterium sp. An3 | reverse complement strand
CAGATCAGTATGAAAAAGAATACTATGCAGCATTAGATGAAAGAGCTGAAGCTTTAGCAGGGTAACTCAACATTAAAAGGGCATATTTAATTTGTACTTTTTCTTGACATAGGACCAACAGGGATATATGCCCCAACTGCGGAGGGAGGAACGGCGTTCTTTTCGCCGCGCCTTCCTCCGTTTTTTCTTTTGCCCATATCCTTGTCTTTTTGAAATGTTGGAAGGATAATATGGGTAGAAAACAGATTGCCGCAAAGGAGTTGAGAATAGATGAAAACCTTTGAGAAGGTGTTGGAGATTTTTCGTGAGTATTTGGACTGTGATCTAGAGGAAGAAGTCCTCCCTTGTCGAGAAGGTTATCTCCGCGTCACATGGAATGGAGATTCCCGCTACTGTGTGGATGGACTTCTCAGCCGGACACCGGACGAACTATTCGAGGTGCTGTTATCTGATTATCGCAGCTATGAGGAACTGCGGCTAACCAAAGGATGCCGAGAAGTGACGGAAGAAGATGAAAGACAGGCAGAAATTCTCTGTCAGAGCTTTCGGGAACGATGGAAGGAGGAAGAAAAATGAGGGCGATCTGGTTCATTCTGAAACTGCCGTTGAAGATTTTAATGGCTCCGGTGATTCTGTCGCTGACCCTGTTCGTCTGGATTTGTGTGGGGATTGTCTATGTCTCCGGTTTGGTGCTGGGGCTTATCAGCATGGTGGTTGCCCTGCTGGGTGTGGCAGTTCTGATTACTTACTCCTTGCAAAACGGCATTATCCTGCTGGTGATAGCATTTCTCATTAGTCCCTATGGTTTGCCAATGGCTGCAATCTGGCTACTGGGCAAGGTACAGGACTTGAAGTTTATCATTCAAGATTTGGTTTATGGATAATATGAAAACCTCCGACGAATTTCGTCGGAGGTTTTATGGTTCTAGGTTATCTTCTTGAAAAAGCGGCGATGCAAAAAAGGTATCTATCCCAATCCCCATTCCTTGGCACATCTCATGAATGATCCGTAGCTTAACCGAATCATACGAGCAGTTGATGACATTTCCAATCGTAGACTTGGGAACACCGCTTTTCATATACAGTTGATATTGTGTCATTTTTCTTTCATCTAGTAATTCTAACAGACGTTTGCTTACCGCCTCGTTTAGCTTCATTCTATACACCGCCCCTGTGACTGTACTATATTTAGTATATGGGCAGTTTTGCTAAAATTGGTCCCTGTACCTGTACTAATAGAGCTATTTGCAGTATGATGGTAATAGGGGTGCCATCGTATGAACGTAACTTTTTGTGGCCATTCGCAAATCACAAAGGCAGACAATATTGCGAATTGGCTTCGCAATGTAACACAAGACCTAATTGAGCAAGGAGCAACAACTTTTTATCTTGGAGGATATGGAGAGTTCGACAGTTTAGCAGCGTCTATTTTACGGGAACAAAAGAAAAAGTATCCGCAAATCGAGCTGGTTCTTGTATTGGCATATTTGAACACTGGCCGGGATGTTTCTGGCTATGACAGTACCGTGTATCCACCGCTGGAAAACGTACCGCGCCGTTTTTCGATTTCTCATAGAAATCGCTGGATGGTAGAGTCCGCCGATGTAGTGGTGGCCTATGTTCTCCATGATTGGGGCGGAGCAGCCACAACGTTACGGTGTGCCAAACAGAAAAAGAAGCAGATTATTTCATATCGTGATGAAATGGGCAGCTGAGGTTGTCTATTTTGCTGCCACTTCATATTTCCAAAACTGTTGAACGTTAAGCTGTCGGTAAAATTATGCCGAATTTTCATCACTTTACTTTTGAACTAATATTGCTTATAATATTAGTGTGAAAGGAAGTGGTACGGTGGGACAATTTGAACAGCTGGATCAGCTGCTGGAAACACAGGATGGGATGCTGCGAACAGCTCAAGTAGTATCTGCTGGTATTTCTAAGCCTGTTTTTTATGATTATGTGCACTCACGGGAATTGGAGCGGGTCGCGCATGGAATTTATCTTTCCAAGGATGCCTGGGTCGATGCCATGTACTTACTTCATCTGCGGGTCGAACAGGCAGTGTTTTCCCATGAGACAGCTTTATTTTTTCACGATCTGACAGACCGCGAGCCGCTGGAATATACGGTCACAGTCAAGACCGGATATAATCCCTCCAAGCTGAAAGCAGAGGGCGTACAGGTATTCACCATTAAGGCGGAACTGCATGGGGTGGGCCTGACAACGGCTCAGACACCATTTGGGCATACAGTTCCTGTCTATGACCTGGAGCGCACCATCTGCGACCTGCTCCGCAGCAGGAACAACATGGAGATGCAGACTTTTCAAGGGGCATTAAAGATGTATGCCAGAAGAAAAGACAAAGACCTGCGGACATTGATGCGGTATGCCGGTATGTTCCGGGTAGAAAAAATTCTGCGGCAGTATTTGGAGGTGCTTTTATGATAAAAACAGCAAGGCAGTTGAAGGATCTGATCCGCAATCTTTCCAGAAAAAAATCTGCGGACGCCCAGCTCTTGATGCGGAACTACATGATGGAGCGTTTTCTGGAGCGTATCTCCCTTTCTGAATATCGTGACAAATTTATTCTGAAAGGCGGTATGCTGGTAGCGGCTATGGTTGGTCTGGATGCCCGTTCCACGATGGATTTGGACGCTACTGTAAAAGGAGCCAATGTCAATGTGGAGGACATAGAGAATTTGATTTCCGCTATTGTGAGTGTCCCGCTTGATGATGGCGTCAAATTCCAGCTGAAAAGTATTTCGGAGATTATGGATGAGGCGGAATATCCGGGGATTCGCGTAAATATGACTACAACCTTTGACGGTGTGGTGACGCCTTTGAAGATTGACATTTCCACAGGGGATGCCATTACCCCCAGGGAGATCCGCTACTCTTTCAAGCTGATGCTGGAAGATCGCTCCATTGATATTTGGGCGTACAATCTGGAAACGGTTCTGGCCGAAAAGCTGGAAACGATCATTACCAGAACTACCACCAACACCCGCATGAGAGATTTCTATGACATTTATATTCTGGAACAGCTGCATGGGAATACATTGGACCCTCAGATTCTCCATGATGCGCTGCGGGCCACTGCTCACAAACGCGGGACAGAACGACATCTTGCAGAAGCTGCCGAAGTTTTTGAGGAAGTGGAGAACAGCTCGGTTATGCAGAAACTTTGGGAATCGTACCGCAAAAAATTTTCCTATGCGGCAGATCTGGAGTGGAACATCATCATGGGGGCGGTGCGCAGTTTATACGCTCTCAGTGAAAAGGAATCGAGCCTATGAAGAAGCACGGCCATTATTGTAAAGTCTGCGGAGAATATAAGGCTAATGAAAAATTTTCCGGCAAAGGTCATGCGGCGCACGTCTGTAAATCCTGTGCTTCTTTGCCGCCGGAGAAGCAAGCGGAGCAAATGACAATAAACCGCTTGCTGAATCTCCCATGGAGATTATCAAAGGAGCAGATTTCCTGGCTGAAGAACCGAATGAAAGATAAGCGCCGGGAAGTTCGTGCGCTGGCAAAAGAACAATACGAGATGAGGTTTCCTCCGAAGCGGTTAGAGGACATCGAGGACAATTTTGATTTTCTCGATGAGGACGATTTAATAGAATAACAAAAGCGGTCTGCACCATGCAGGCCGTTTCTTTTTTGGAAAGGAGGTCTCCCTTATGGCAACCACACGCATCATGCCGCTGCATATCGGCAAGAGTCGGACTGAGAGCCGTGCCATCAGCGATATTATTGACTATGTGGCAAATCCCCAAAAGACCGACAACGGAAAATTGATTACCAGCTATGGATGTGACAGCCGCACTGCTGATGCAGAGTTTCTGTTGGCAAAGCGGCAGTATATTGCCGCCACCGGACGAGTGCGCGGTACAGATGATGTGATCGCCTACCATGTGCGCCAGTCGTTCAGGCCCGGAGAGATCACACCGGAGGAAGCCAACCGGCTGGGCATAGAATTTGCCAGGCGGTTCACCAAAGGCAATCATTCCTTTGTGGTCTGCACCCACATCGACAAATCGCATATTCATAATCACATCATCTGGTCGGCGGTCAATATGGATTGTGACCGGAAGTTCCGTAACTTTTGGGGAAGCACCAGAGCTGTTCGACGTTTAAGTGACACCATTTGTATCGAGAACGGACTATCCATTGTGGAGAACCCCAAGCCCCACGGAAAAAGCTACAACAAGTGGCTGGGCGAACAAGCCAAGCCCTCCCATCGGGAACAGCTACGGGTGATGATTGACCGGGCGCTGGAGCAAAAGCCAGCAGACTTTGACACACTTCTGCAACTGCTTTCCGAGATGGGCTGCGAGGTATCTCGGCGCGGGAAAGCAATCCGCCTTAAAGCTCCCGGCTGGAAGAATGTAGCCCGTATGGATGACAAGCTGGGAGCCGGGTACAGCGAAACAGAAATCCGTGCGGTGCTGGCTGGAGAAAAGCAGCACACGCCCCGCAAGAAATCCACCGTGCAGCCGGAGCCACCCAAGGTCAATTTGCTGGTGGATATTCAGGCAAAATTGCAGGCCGGGAAAGGTGCTGGATATGCACGCTGGGCCAAGGTTTTTAACTTAAAACAGATGGCGCAGACCGTGAATTTTCTTACCGAACATCACCTACTGGACTATACAGAGCTGGAAGAAAAAGCGGTGGCGGCTACCGCCCATCACAATGAGCTGTCAGCGCAGATTAAGGCGACGGAGAAACGCATGGCAGAGATCGCCGTCCTGCGTACCCATATCGTTAATTATGCCAAGACCCGCGAGACCTATGTTGCCTATCGCAAGGCCGGTTATTCCCGAAAATTTCGGGAGGAACATGAGCAAGAAATTCTGCTCCATCAGGCGGCAAAAAATGCCTTTGATGAGATGGGAGTGAAGAAGCTGCCCAAGGTCAAAGACCTGCAATCTGAGTATGCCAAACTGCTGGAGGAAAAGAAGAAAACCTACGCCGAGTACCGGCGTTCCCGTGAGGAAATGCGGGAACTTTTGACGGCAAAGGCCAATGTGGATCGGCTGCTGAAAATGGATGAGGAACAGAAAAAAGAACAAGAAAAAGACCACGGCCAGCGGTAAGCCGGTCATGGTCATAAGCGTCCATCGGACGCGTAGCCGCAGAATGAAATTCTGCGTTCAAAGGGGCTTGGGGGCGCTGCCCTCAACAAGCAAAGCAGAGGGGGAAATCACGTCAGGATTTTTCCCTCTGTGGGCCGAGTGTATTAACACCGGCATTGCTTGCCGCTTTCTTTGCAGAAATGAAAAGAGCCAGAGAGGAAACCGTCAAATTTCACTCACTGGCTCAATTCGCTTCAATTTTCTTAGATAGTTCTGTTAATTCCTGCATGGTCTCCTGTGTATGGTGCAGCAGGGTTTCACGCATTTCTGACGGGCAACTGGAATAAAGCATTTTCATCTGGTTGGCTCCCTCATCTTCTGGAGAAACATCCGGATTTATTAGAGAGTCCAGAGAGATGTTCAAAACCTTGGCCAATGCTCTTAAAATCAAATAGGAAGGGTTCATCTGCCCTTTTTCAATGTTGGCAATTTGTTTTACAGAAACATGGCTCAGATCTGAAAGCTCCTGCTGTGTCAGGTCTTTTTTCTTTCGGGCCTCCCGCATTATTTGACCCAAAGCGGTTAAATCGTCAATCGGCATAATCATTCACCTCAATAACATTGTATCGTGCCGATTTGTTTTGAGGAATAACCTTATTATGCCCGCTAAAAGGTATGATAATGCCGATTTTGTAATATAAAAAACGAATAGGGCGCAAAGACCCTTGATATTTTTATATCATGAGTCCTTACACCCTACTATGAGTTTTTATCTTGAGATAATTTTTTTAGGATATATTCTGTTTATGTGAATTACCCATCTGCTCTTTTTCTTGTGTTTTCAGATGCGTTTCCCGCTTATCGGTTGCTTCTTTCAAAAGAGCGTAAGTGGCTGCTGCGGCAGGTACGCCAAGCAACATACCGATTGGTCCAGCCAGATTGCCACCTATTGTGATTGCCGCTAAAACCCACATGGCAGGAAGGTTGATTTTTGCGCCCACAACTTTCGGATAGATTGCATTTCCTTCGATCTGTTGCAAAGTAAGCAGGAAAATAATGAATACCAGTGCCTTAAAAGGATTGACTGTCAGAATCAAAAATGCACCCACAAGTGTAGCAATCCAGGCACCGACATAGGGAATCAGTGCTGTTACCCCAACAAGCGCACCGATCATCGGCGCATATGGTATTCTCAGAATTAACATACCGATTGCACACAGGCTGCCTAAAATTATTGCCTCAGTCGTTTGCCCTGCTACAAAAAGCTTGAAGTTTTTTTCACAGACAGCTGCCACATGAATGCCCCGCTCGGCAAAACATGCTGGAATCCATACACGGACAATTCGGGTGATCTGACTTTTTAATTTCTCCTTATTGGCCAAAATATAAATTGAGAACACAAGACCAATCGCAAAATCGACTGCCGTCGCAACCACGCTTCCAAATGCGGAAGCAGCAGTGTCCATAATGGTGGTTCCCAATTGATTCAACCATTCATTCAAATTGTCTTTCAGTTCAAGAAAATCAATATCAATTTGGGACAGCTGTTCTCCGAATGGGATTTTAGAATAGTCAGCCGTGCTTTCAAATGCCACCAGTTGATCCAGACCATTCGTCAAGGATGATATGACAATAGATACTGCATCGATCAATTCGGGAATAACAAGAAAAGCAACACCGACAAAGACCCCTATCACCAAAATAAATGAAAGCAGGATCGCAAGCGGGCGGCGCATTTTCGTTTTCCTAGATGTCGGATGTTTGGGGAACAGATGTCTTTCAATAACCCCCAACGGAACATTCAGAAACAACGCCAAAATCAATCCAATTAAAAGTGGGTTCAGCAGGTCTTTCAACCACATCACGGCATCAGCTACATGACTAATATGTCGGATGCCAAGATAAATCAAAATGCAGGCTGTAAACGTTCCGATAATCCACTTTGATAATTTTTTGTGTGTTTCAATATCTTCAAACATTCAAGACCCTCCTTACATTAGTGGTGCAAATAGCCGCAGTATATCCTGGAGCAGATGCACTACGATATTTGTTTTGCAATCCTTTTCTGTCACCTGTTGGCATATCTCCAGCGTTTGCAGAAAATCCTCCTTGACTTCCATAACAGCTTTGGCCTCATAGAGCAGAGCACCACATTCATAGTGCAGATATAAGCTGCGAAAATCCAAATTTGTTGTCCCGACTGTTGCAGTACGGTCATCGGACACAAAGGTTTTGGAGTGGATGAAACCATTGGTATATTCGTAGATTTTAACGCCTGATTTTATCAGCTCTCGGTAATACGAGCGTGTGGTCATGTGTACCCACCATTTATCCCAGCGGTGGGGTGTGATGATGCGTATATCTACACCACTTTTTGCCGCAAGACGCAAAGCGGAAAGCATACTATCATCGACAATCAGATATGGGGTGTTGATATACACGTACTTCTTTGCATTGTTTAAGATATGCAGGTAAACGTGTTCGCCCACATTTTCTTCATCCATTGGACTGTCAGCGTATGGCTGAACAAACCCCTTTGCAGTAACAGGGCACTCTTGTTCTTTCCATGGGTAGAAGATTTCGTAGTCCTCGTCTGTATGGGTACAAATTTCCCACGTCTGTAAAAAAATTAGTGTGAAACTCCATGCGGCTTTGCCTTTCAGCATGATCGCTGCATCTTTCCAGTGTCCGTGTTTCTCAATGGCGTTGATGTATTCATCTGCCAGATTGATACCTCCGGTAAAAGCCACCTTTCCATCAATGACCGCTATTTTTCGGTGATCTCTGTTATTTTGCTTTACGGTCAGAACAGGTCGGAAGGGATTGAATACGGCGCACTGGATACCGTGTTTTTTTAGCTGCTTTGCGTAGTCTTTCGGAAGAGTGAGAAAGCAACCCATATCGTCATAAATCAGTCGCACAGTTACGCCTTGCGTGGTTTTTCGCTTCAAAACTTCCAAGATGCTGTTCCACATAACGCCTTCCTGCACGATGAAATATTCCAGAAATATGTACTTCTCGGCTTTTTCAAGTTCCGCCAAAATAGTGGTAGTATAAAAATAGTACAAAGTAAAGATGCCATGCAGACCTAAATCATGTATGATAAGAGAGATGATAAAAAGGAGGCAGTACAGGCATGGCAAAGGGTAGCAGATACGATC
>NZ_NFIR01000006.1:0-130095 GCF_002159465.1 Eubacterium sp. An3 | reverse complement strand
GAGGGAAATACCCGGCATATATGCCAGAAATCCCAGCATAATACTACAAAATATGAATTTTTCAAGGTACTATAGGTACAGGGCACAACTAATTATATAGTTTCGACCCCAACATCATTATGAATAAATTATTACAAAAATAAATTTACAATAAGAGAGTTTTCCAGTATAATGACAGAGAACTGTGAAGAGAAAAGATAAAAGGAGATAGGAATGAATCAGAAAGATATTGATCGTATCAACGAATTATATCATAAATCAAAAAGCGTGGGTCTCACTGATGCGGAGGCCGCAGAGCAGAAGAAGCTTCGGAGAGACTATGTTCTGGCGATCCGGAGAAATTTAAGAGGCGAGTTAAACAATATTTCCATTCAGAATGAGGATGGCTCCATCACAAATCTTGGAGAAAAATACGGCAAAAAATATTCCAGCAATTAGCGGGAGAAAGCAGGTGATACCATGTCACAAAGCAGCAGCAAAGAGGCATTGAGAAAAGAGATGCGCAGGCGGAGAAATGATCTTACGCTGACGCAGATTCATGAGCAGACCAGAAAATGTTTTGATAATCTCATCGAACTTCCAGAGTTCCAGAAAAGCGAGTGGATATATTCTTATATGGCCATTGGTTCGGAAGTAGACACCATTGACCTGATCTGTGATTTTATCCGGATGGGTAAAAAAGTGGCGGTACCAAAAGTAGAGGATGATGAGATAGCATTTTATGAGATTCAGTCTATCAAAGACTGCCGGCCGGGCGAGTTCGGGATTCTGGAGCCCGCTTCCTATAAAGCGCCGGCGGATGATCCGGGATTGATTTTACTTCCGGGACTTGCCTTTGACGAGAGGGGCAACCGTCTTGGTTATGGCGGCGGTTATTATGATAAATTTTTGAGGAGTCATGCTGATTATCCATGCGCGGCGCTGGCCTACGAGATTCAGATTCTCAATAATCTGCCTCATGAAGAGCATGATAAGCCGGTGGATTACATTATAACGCCGGAGAGGATCATCAACTGCCGCAGATAAAAAGTACTTGTACTCGAAAACAATTTGTGATATAGCGACAGATGCAGCCGAACAGGAAAAATTGTTTGGCTGCATCAAAACAAATAAATACAGGCAGATGAGAATGGTAGTGAGATTATTTCCGTAATCGCAGCGAAGGTTATTATTACGGGAGAACTCACTGCCTTTTTTGTTGCCGGAAGCAGATAAAATGATTTTTGGAAAAATTTTTGCCGGAAAAGATGAAAAAACTGTATAGGACAGAATGCTTTTTAACGCTGTTTCTGCGGGTGTTAACATCAGAAAGATTTAATAAGCAAAATATTACAAAATGAAAGACTGACAACAGAAAAATTCATTATCTTAGAACGTAAAAATAGATAAAAAATGAAATCAGAAAAAAGAAAGAAAAGTAATTGTGCCAAAATTTATACAATGTATTTTGCCTATTCTGAAATAGTACATAAAAAAATAAATAATTTAAGAGAAAAATCATTAATTAACACCAAAAAAATACGAAAAATCATAAAAAATGGTCAATGAAAAAAATTTGTTTAAGATTTGTTTAAAAAATAAGGTTGACTTTTTGTTTGAAAGGGATATGATTAAATCAACAAAAGTCGAGATACAACTTTTGCCATTTTCAAACAAAAAATGAAAAAGGAGGTTGTAAAAACTGCAAAAAGAAAAAATAAGTGAGAGAAGATTTTAAAGGATTTTAAACAGAAAAATGAAGGAGGATATGCCAGTGGAAGCGCTCGTAGGGCAATTGATGGAAGAATTGAATTGCGAGGTTGTCTTTACACTTCCGATATTGGGTGGTATTCCCGTATCAGAAGCTGTTGTTGTATCCTGGATAATCATGGCCGTTCTTTTTCTGGTCTGTTTTATTTTTGTCCGGGGATTTGATGTGACACATCCCGGTAAAAAGCAGATTGTTCTGGAAACCGCCGTTTCCGGTATCTATCATTTCTTTGATGAGATTCTGGGAGAGGCAGGAAGAGATTACGTGCCATACCTCATGTCTGTCGCTATTTATGTGGGTGCGTCCAATCTGATTGGATTGTTTGGGTTTAAGCCGCCTACTAAGGATATCAATGTGACAGCGGCACTTGCTCTGATGAGTATTGTGCTCATTGAGGTTGCCGGCATACGAAAAAAGGGCGGCAAAGGGTGGCTCAAAAGTTTTGCGGAGCCGATAGCCATTGTTGCACCGATTAATGTTCTGGAAATCTTTATCAGGCCGCTGTCTCTGTGCATGCGTCTGTTTGGCAATGTTCTTGGTTCTTTTGTCATCATGGAACTGCTCAAACAGGTTGTGCCGGCTGTGCTGCCTGTGGTCTTCAGTGCATATTTTGATATCTTTGACGGCATCATTCAGGCATACGTTTTCGTTTTCCTGACAGCATTGTTTGTAAAGGAAGCGATCGAATAACAACTGATCATGAAAGACAATAAGCAGTCTTTTATGGTAAATGGCGTGCTTCATAATTGAAAACAAAGTGTATGAACAAATGAAGCAGCAGACATTTAAAAATGAGTAGTAGAAAAGGAGAAACAAATTATGTCAACATTATTAGTAGCAATCGGAGCAGGTATCGCAGTTTTAACAGGTCTTGGAGCAGGTCTTGGAATTGGTAAGGCAACATCTTCTGCAGTGGATGCCATCGCAAGACAGCCTGAGGCAGAAGGAAAGATCAGCAAATCCCTTCTTTTAGGATGTGCTCTGGCAGAGGCAACTGCTATTTACGGTTTTGTTATCGCTCTGCTGATCATTCTTTTCCTGGGATAATGATATGCAGGAATCCGGAGGGCTTATTAATCAGAGAAGAAACAAGAATGCAGGTGAAAGTACATGCTTAGTTTAGATGGATGGACTTTATTTTTTACTGTTCTCAATGTGATTGTCCTGTTTGTGGGGCTCAGGCTGCTTCTTTTTAAGCCGGTTTTAAAAATCATCAGCCAGAGAGAGGAAATGATCAAAACCCAGCTGAAGGAAGCTGCCGCCAAAGAACAGCAGGCGGAACAGTTGAAAAATGATTATCAGGAGAAATTAAAAGATGCCGGACATAAGGCAGAAGAGATCATCGCGCAGGCTAAGTCCAGAGCAGCCCGGGAACAGAGTGAGGCTGCTGTGAAGGCAAAAGAAGAGGCCGAAAAAATGCTTGAAAAAGCAAGGGAAGAGATTCGTACCGAGCAGGAGCAGGCAAGAAAAGAGGTGCAGGCGGATATCGCAATTCTGGCCATGGAGGCGGCAAGAAAAATAATGAAGACAGGTGATGTTCATGACGCAGCGGGCAAATAATTATGCGGCGGCACTGTATGAGCTGACAGATGACAAAGCTGCAGTGGATGTGCTGCGGACGCTGTTTGAGGAAACGCCGCTTCTGGGAGACGTTCTGGCAGATCCAATGATTTCTCTTGACAAAAAGCATCAGATTATTAATGATATTGCAGATCAGGCGGAACTTCCGGTAAACATAAAGAATTTTCTGAAATATTTATGTGATCATACGGACAGTGATCTGATTCTGGAGATTATCGGAGAATATGATATCCTGTGGGAGGATAAACATAATATTATCCGGGCAGAGCTTTATTTTGCGGAGACACCTGATGAGGAAGAAATGACAAAAACCATGGATTTTCTCCGAAAGGAATATCCCGGCAGGGATATCCGGACAAAGCTCTTCATCAGGGATGATCTGCTGGGAGGACTTCTCATCCGCGTCGGACATATGGAATACGACTGGAGTTATGAAGGACGGCTCAGACAGCTTGAAAGAAAGTTAACAGTGAGGTGAAGATTGTGGGTGCAATCAGTGCGACAGATATTATATCTATTATCCGCAGTGAGATAGAGAATTATGACTGGGACATGGAAAGCCGGGAGACGGGAAGCGTTATCTGGGTGGGCGATGGTATCGCCACCATTTACGGTATCGACCATGCGATGTATGGTGAAATTATTCTCTTTGAGAACGGGGTAAAAGGTATGGTTCAGGATATCCGCGAGAACGAAATCGGATGTATTTTATTCGGAAAGGATACCGGAATCAAAGAAGGAACAAAGGTAACTAGAACGAAAAAGAGAGCGGGAATACCGGTTGGCGATGCTTTCATCGGAAGAGTGATCAATGCGCTTGGAGAACCAATCGACGGGAAGGGCGCGATCAAGGAGGACGGATACCGCGCGATAGAAGAGGATGCGCCGGGAATTGTTGACCGGCAGCCGGTGGATGCACCCATGGAGACGGGAATTCTTTCCATTGACGCCATGTTCCCGATTGGCAGAGGGCAAAGAGAGCTGATCATTGGAGACCGTCAGACAGGTAAAACATCAATTGCGACGGATACGATCCTCAATCAGAAAGGCAAAGATGTCATCTGTATTTATGTGGCCATCGGACAGAAGGCGTCCAGTGTCGCCAAACTGGTATCCATGTTAGAGACTCATGGCGCTATGGATTATACGATCGTGCTGAATTCCACTGCCAGTGATCCCGCGTCATTGCAGTACATTGCCCCGTATGCCGGAACGGCTCTCGGCGAGTATTTTATGTACAAGGGCAAAGATGTGCTGATCGTTTACGATGATTTATCGAAGCATGCGGTGGCGTATCGTGCGATTTCTTTGCTGCTGGAACGTTCTCCGGGGCGGGAAGCGTATCCTGGCGATGTATTCTATTTACATTCAAGACTCCTGGAGCGCTCCAGTCATCTGAGCGATGAGCTGGGCGGCGGTTCGATCACGGCGCTGCCGATTATAGAGACGCAGGCGGGTGATGTGTCCGCTTATATTCCAACCAATGTGATTTCCATCACGGATGGTCAGATTTTCCTGGAAAGCAACTTATTTAATTCCGGTATTCGGCCGGCGGTCAATGTTGGTCTGTCTGTGTCCCGTGTAGGTGGAGCTGCTCAGACGAAAGCAATGAAGAAGGCGTCCGGAAGTATTCGTATAGATCTGGCCCAGTACAGAGAAATGGAAGTGTTCACACAGTTTGCTTCTGATCTGGACGACGCCACGAAAGCGCAGCTTCAGCACGGAAGCGCACTGATGGAGCTTTTAAAACAGCCGCTTTGCGCGCCGCTTTCCCTGTGGGAACAGGTCGTCACTCTTTGTATGGCCAGTGACGGTGTCTTTGATAAGGTAGAAACCAGAAAAGTGAAGGCATACCAGAAGGAAATACTTGATTTTATGAGTGTTCATCACAAAAAACTTTGTGACGCCATTGAAAATGACAAGGTACTCACAGATGAGATGAAGACCGAGATTAAAGAAGCTGCGGTACAGTTCCAGGCAAAGCAGAGTGAAAAATAAAAGATAAGCGGGTGTTTGTATGGCAAATATGAAAGAAATTCAGGAGAGGATGAAGAGCATTCGTGATACTATGAAGATTACCAATGCCATGTATATGATTTCCTCTTCCAAATTAAAAAAAGCAAAAAAGAGTCTGGAAGATACCGAACCGTATTTTTATACATTGCAGTCAACAATGGCCCGTATTCTCCGGCATATTCCGGAGATGGAAGATATTTATTTCGAAAATCCTGCCTGTGTAAAAACGCTGGAGGATACCCGTGCAGGTTTTCTGGTGGTAACGGCGGATAAAGGAATGGCCGGCGCTTATAATCATAATGTCATACGTCTGGCAGAAGAGGAGATGGCGAAATACAGAGATCCGCGTCTTCTTGTGGTGGGCGAACAGGGAAGACATTATTTTGAGCAAAAAGGTGTCGACATCTATAAAGAGTTTCGCTATACTGTCCAAAATCCGACACTGCACCGGGCAAGGTCCATTCGAAATGAGATTCTTTCTCATTATCTGAACGGTGAGCTGGATAAGATCTTTATTGTGTTTACCAGACAGATTAATGCTGTGCAGGCGGAAGCCGAGATGATGCAGCTTCTGCCTCTGAAAAAGGCGGACTACAAAATGGAACTGCCGCCGGGAATCACCATATCGGAGCTTCTGCTTCGTCCGTCGCCAAATGAAGTGATGGACAAAATCGTGCCGAACTATATCGTAGGTTTTATCTATGGCGCGCTGGTGGAGGCTTACTGCAGTGAACAGAGTTCCCGAATGGCAGCGATGGAGTCGGCGACTACCAGTGCAAAGGATATGCTCCATGAACTGGATATTCTTTATAACCGGGTACGTCAGGCAGCTATCACGCAGGAGATTACTGAGGTGATTGGCGGTGTCCGGGCTCAGAAGAAGAAAAAGCGCTGATCCGACGCAAAATACCCGTCGGACGGCATTCTGCCAGAATGTGCACGAAGCATTCTGATATAATTATTTGACCGAGAGGAGGCTGCATGTTGAAGATCGGAAAGATTGTGCAGGTCATGGGACCTGTAGTGGACGTATTATTTGAAGATAACGACCTTCCGGCTATCAAAGATGCACTGGAAGTAGATAATAATGGAAAAAACTGTGTCATGGAAGTGGCACAGCATATTGGAAATAATGTGGTGCGCTGTATTATGCTGGCGCCAAGTGAAGGGCTGCACCGGGACATGGAGGTTCGTGCCACGGGCAGCGGCATCACAGTCCCTGTGGGAGAGCAGACGTTGGGACGTCTGTTCAATGTTCTCGGACAGGCCATTGACGGGGGCGAGCAGCCGGAAGGTGAGAAATGGGTGATTCACCGGGACCCGCCTTCCTTTGAGGAACAGAGCCCTGCCGTTGAGATTCTGGAAACCGGTATCAAGGTCATTGACCTGCTGGCGCCGTATTCCAAGGGAGGTAAGATCGGTTTGTTCGGCGGCGCCGGCGTAGGAAAGACGGTGCTCATTCAGGAGTTGATTCGGAACGTGGCCACAGAGCACGGCGGATATTCCATCTTCACCGGAGTCGGTGAGCGTTCCAGAGAGGGAAATGACCTCTGGAGAGAGATGAAAGAATCCGGCGTCCTTGAAAAAACAGCGCTGGTATTCGGTCAGATGAACGAGCCGCCGGGAGCACGTATGCGTGTGGCTGAGACGGGACTGACCATGGCGGAATATTTCAGAGACGAGAAGAACCAGAATGTGCTGTTGTTTATTGATAATATTTTCCGTTTTACGCAGGCCGGATCTGAGGTATCTGCCCTGCTGGGCCGTATGCCTTCTGCGGTCGGCTATCAGCCAACCCTTGCCACGGAGATGGGTGACCTGCAGGAGAGAATTACCTCTACAAAGCATGGCTCGGTCACATCAGTGCAGGCTGTTTATGTACCTGCAGATGACCTGACAGACCCTGCCCCTGCTACGACGTTCGCACATCTGGATGCGACTACAGTGCTTTCCAGAAAAATTGTGGAACAGGGTATTTATCCGGCCGTTGACCCGCTGGAGTCTACTTCCCGTATTCTGGAAGCCGACGTTGTGGGCGAAGAACACTACATGGTGGCCAGAAAAGTACAGGAGATTCTGCAGAAATATAAAGAATTGCAGGACATTATCGCGATTCTTGGTATGGAAGAGATTTCCGACGAAGATAAGGTCACAGTATACCGGGCCAGAAAGATCCAGAAGTTCCTTTCTCAGCCATTTCATGTGGCTGAGCAGTTTACCGGTATTTCAGGAGTATATGTTCCTCTGCAGGAAACGATCCGCGGCTTTAAAGCGATTATTGACGGCGAAATGGATGAATATCCGGAAAATGCTTTCTTTAACGTGGGAACCATTGAGGATGTGAAGAAAAAGGCAGAAATACTTACTGCGCAGCAAGCTTAATGGAAACTGGGAGGTGTCCGGATGGCCAATTCATTTTATATGCAGATATTGTCTGTGAATCGGCTCTTTTATTCTGGCCGTTGTGAATCTTTGATTTTTCAGGAGGAAGATGGAGAGAGGGAGATTCAGGCATATCATGAGAATATGATTATCGCTGTTCACGAGGGCGAAATCCGGTTTCGTCCGGAGGACAGCAAAGAGTGGGTTTATGGCGTTGTGGGCGTAGGCTTTGTACAGATCGCCAACAACCGTGTCACCCTGTTGGTAGAGACTGCCGAGAGTCCGGAGGAGATTGATATCCGCCGGGCAGAGGAGGCGAAAGAACGGGCCCTGGAGCAGCTCCGCCAAAAGCAGAGCATTCAGGAATATTACCGCAGCAACGCATCCTTATCCCGTGCGATGTCCAGGCTTAAGGTGGCAAAACGATTCCACAGTTAAAATAACATTAACATATAATAAAGTAAGGAAGTCTTTTGGCAGACCCGGAATACTCCGGCTGCCGGAAGGCTTTTTTTTACAGCAAACTGTATTATTATGTGATGAAATCTGTGGGGAATTCAAATGAATTACCATATTATTTTTACAAATGTAAATATAATAATGAATTTTACCGAAAAATTAAAGATAAAAAAATAAATATTGAAAAAATGATAAAATAATCCCTTGTTTTTGTTGACATCACACTCTCGCTGACGTATAATCAAGAAAAAGGAGGGCAGGTCGGATGAGGAAGGTAGTAGATGATATGCGTCTGATGATTAAAGTATGTGATTTATACTATAATCATAATGTCAGCCAGCAGCAGATTGCCGGCATGCTCAGTCTTTCAAGACCCACGGTTTCCCGGCTGCTTTCGTCAGCCAGAGAAAAGGGGATTGTGCAGATTTCCGTTTCCAATCTTGGCCTGATCAAGTACTGGGAGATGGAGAGACGGCTGGAAGAGATGTACGGTCTTCGGGAAGTGCTGATCGTGGATTCTTCAGATGATTCGGACAGACAGAAAGATCTGCTGGGTAAGGCGGCAGGGCGATATCTTGAGAGTACGATCAAGGATGGCAGTGTTGTGGGGGTTTCCATGGGCTCCACTTTGTATGAGGTTGTCGCTCACATTAACCAGCCTGCGGCGGAGGATGTGACTTTTGTACCGCTGATCGGCGGGATGGGGCAGCTTCGAATGGATCTGCATGCCAATAACCTTGCAGAGACCCTTTCCTATATCTATGACGGAAGATTTGTTCCTCTTCATGCACCCGCCAGGGTGTCAAGCATGAAGATTCGGGAGCAGTTTTTGAAGGAAGAGAGTCTCGCGGAGGCACTTCGTATGTCAAAGAATCTGGATATGGCGATCATCGGCATCGGATGTCCTTATGTGAATTCATCTATTATGGCGACTGGCTATTTCAAGGAGAATGAGAAGGAGTCGTTAAAGGAAAGAGATGCTGTCGGAGATATCTGCATGCAGTTTTACGACATTGAGGGAGATACTTCCCACTTTGAAAAAGATAATAATGTAATCGGCATTGACATTCACAAACTGCGGGATATTCCATATTCCATCGGTGTTGCCGGCGGTATGGATAAGTTTTCTGCAATTCTTGGCGCTGTCAGAGGAGGTTACATTAATATATTAATCACTGATATCCAGTGCGCAGATGCACTGGCTGTCGCACAATAATTATAAGGGGGCAATTATTATGAACGAAATTCTTAACATGAGCATTAACGAGATGCCGCAGACCGAGTTTGACTGTTCCTGTGGACGCCATCACAATTTCAGTGTCCATGATATGGAGATCCGCAAAGGAGCCATCGAAGTACTGCCAAAGATGGCCGCGCCATTCAAAGATGGAAAGATTCTTGTAGTATTTGATAATAACACTTACAAGGTAGCCGGCAAAAAGGCAGTGGAATTGCTGAAAGCAGATGGTTTCAATGTAAAAGAACTGCTGTTTGATACTGGCGATGACATTCTTATTCCGGATGAGAAGACTCTGGGAAGAATTCTTCAGGAACAGGATCTGGATGTGAAGCTGATGGTTGCTGTCGGTTCCGGCGTTATCAACGACTCTGTGAAGTTTGTGACCTCCCGTACCAATCTGCCTTACATTATAGTGGCGACAGCACCGTCCATGGACGGCTATGTGGCAGATGGCGCTCCGATTATCTCTCACGGATACAAATATTCTCCGGTTGCACATCTGACCTACGGTCTCATCGGTGATACAGATATTTTACAGACAGCACCGCAGGATTTGATTCAGGCAGGCTACGGTGATGTGATCGGTAAGATCACTGCCATTGCAGACTGGGATCTTGCAGTAAAAGCCAACGGTGACTATCGCTGCGATACCTGTGTGACTCTGGTTCAGAGAGCTCTGGATAAATGTTTTGACAAGGCGGCAGGATTAAAGACCAGAGATGCAGAATCCCTGGGAGCTCTTCTGGAAGCTCTTACGCTGACAGGCGTAGCCATGGCGCTTGTTAATATTTCCCGTCCTGCATCAGGCGCAGAGCATATGCTTTCTCATTTCTGGGAAATGGATTACATCGCACGCGGTTTGAACCCAAATCATCACGGTATTCAGGTTGGCGTGGCAACTCCTGTGATCGCCCGTTTCTTTGAAGAACTTGAGGACATTCTGCCGGAAGGAACAAAAGAACTGTGTCCGTCCGCAGATGAGATCAAGGCATTACTGGAAAAAGGCGGCGCACCGACCAGTCCAAAAGAGATCGGCATTGACAGAGAGCTGTTCCGTCAGAGCCTCTTAAAAGGATATACGGTTCGTCCGAGATACTCTATCCTGCAGTTTGCCAAGGATCAGGGACGTCTGGAAGAGATCGCAGAGAAGATCACCAAAGAGATTTACGGATAATAATATAGAAGAAATAAGAGGTGCATGTATGCTGAAAAAAGAAGAAGCGCTTAATGGTGTAAAATTATTTGTTCTCGATATGGACGGTACTGTGTATCTGGGTGATCAGCTCATTGACGGAGCGCTGGATTTTATCCACGACGTGGAACAGTCGGAGGACCGGGATTTTATCTTTTTTACCAACAACGCTTCCCGGGTGCCGTCGGTCTACGTGGAAAAACTTCATAAACTGGGGCTTGATGTGGATGAGAGCAAGGTTGTTACAGCAGGAGATGTCTGTGCGGAGTTTCTGAAAGTAAACTATCCGGGAGCAAAGGTGTATCTGAATGGCACTCCGGTTCTGGAAGAAAACTGGAAAGCAAAAGGTATTCATCTTGTTAAAGAAGATCCGGATGTGGCGGTACAGAGCTTTGATACTACCCTTACCTATGAGAAGCTGGATCGTATCTGTCATTATGTGAGAAACGGCGTACCGTTTATCGCTACTCATATGGACACCAATTGCCCGACAGAGTACGGCTTCATGCCGGACTGCGGAGCTATGTGCAGTCTCATTACAGATTCCACAGGAGTGAAGCCTCGTTTTCTGGGCAAGCCTTGGAAAGAGACCGTGGATATGGTGGCGGAGATTACCGGATATAAAGCAGAAGAGATGGCTTTTGTCGGTGATCGCCTGTATACGGATGTGGCGACCGGCGTCAACAACGGCGCAAAAGGATTTCTCGTACTTACAGGTGAAGCGGACATGCAGACGGTAGCAGAATCTGACGTAGAACCGACCTGTATTTACGATTCGCTCAAAGAGATGAGAAAATATCTATAAATATTGTACAAAATAACCAAAGATGTGATATACTTATCTATAGCAGACATCGCGGCGGGAGCCGGAAGGGTTCCCGTCTTCAAGAGAAAGGAGAAGACAATGAAGATTGTATTTGGATGTGACCCGAACGCGGCCGATTTTAAGTTGCAGCTGATGGACTATGTAAAAGGACTGGGACATGAGGTGGCTGATTTTGGCAGTGACGACCCGATTTATGCCAACGTTGCGATCAAATGTGCGAAGGCAGTGGCAGCCGGTGAGTTTGACCGTGGCATCGTAGTATGCGGAACCGGTATTGGCGTATCTATCGCCGCCAACAAAGTAAAGGGAGCTTACGCTGCATGTATCCACGATGTTTATCAGGCTCAGAGAGCAGAGCTCTCCAATCATGCCAATATTATCACTATGGGGGCACAGGTGATTGGTATTGAGCTGGCAAAATGCATGGTTAAAGAATATCTCTCCTGCACTTATGACCCGAACAGCCGGTCCAAAGACAAGGTACAGAGAATTCTTGATTTTGAAAACGAAGAACAATAAAGGCTTTATAGGAGAAAGGAAGACCTGTGTGAAGCGGGTCTTGCAAATAAAAATGTAAAGAAAAACGGAGAAGGGAGTTTAATTATGGCAGAATATTTAATGGGTATCGACGCAGGTACGGGCAGTGTGAGAGTTGCGCTTTATGATTTCCGCGGACAGAACCGTGCATATCATATTGAAGAGTACGCGACCACTTATCCGAGGAACGGATGGGCAGAGCAGGATGACAAAGGCTGGTGGGCAGCGCTTTCCAAAGCAATCCCGGAATGTATTAAAAAAGCTGGTATCGGGCCAGACAATATTGCGGCCATTACCTGTGATGCCACAACCAACACCCTGGTTTATCTGGGAGAAGATGATGAGTCCGTGCGTCCGCCGATTCTCTGGATGGATGTTCGTGCAACAGAAGAAGCCTCTTTTATTGACGAGATTCGTGAAGATTATGAGGCGACCAGATTCTACAAACCAAGTTTCCGTGCCGACACCATGGTGCCGAAGTGTATGTGGGTTAAGAAACATGAGCCGGAAAACTGGGCGAAGACCAAGACGATCATGGAGTTTGAGGACTGGCTGAACTGGAAACTCACCGGTAAGAAGAGCGTTTGTATGTCCATCGCTGCTTTCCGCTGGAATTACGATGACAAGAATGGCGGATATCCGGTAGATTTCTACAATGCGGTAGGCCTTGATGATGTGATTGATAAGTTCCCGAAAGATATTTACAGAGTTGGCGAAGTGATCGGCAATGTCAGCCGCGAAGCTGCGCAGATCTTTGGCCTGAGCACCAAGACAGTCGTTGTGGAAGGTACGGCGGACTGTAATGCATGTATGTTCGGTGTCGGCGGTGTAAGACCGAACGGAATGACATTAATCGGCGGAACATCTACCTGTCTGCTGGGACTTTCTGAGAAAGATTTCCATGTAAATGGCGTAAACGGAACTTATCCAAACTGTATGTATGAAGGAACCAGCCTTCTGGAAGGCGGACAGACCGCAGCCGGATCCATACTGACCTGGTTTAGAAATAACCTTCTTCCTGGTACCTGGGCACAGGAAGCCATGAATAAGGATATGAACATTTATGATTATATCACCGAAAAGGCAAAGACTGTTCCGATCGGCTGTGACGGTCTTGTTATGATGGATTACTTCCAGGGCAATCGTGCGCCTTACTCTGATTCCAAAGCAAGAGGTATGTTCTGGGGACTTTCCATCGGAACCACAACGGCACATCTGGCAAGAGCTATCTACGAAGGCGTTGCCTATGGTGCAAATCACTGTATCGTCAGCATGAAGGAAGCAGGATATGACGTAAAAGAAATCTATGCCTGCGGCGGTCTGGCACAGTCTGATTTCTGGATGCAGATGCATGCGGATATCATCGGCGTACCGATGTATACAACTGTAGAGAACCAGAGTGCAGGATGTCTGGGCGACTGTATCATTGCGGCAAAGGGTATCGGTGTTTATCCAAGCTTTGAAGAAGCTGCAGACAGCATGATTCGTGTTGATAAAGAATATATTCCGGATATGGAAGCTCATAAGGAATATCAGTTCTATATGGAGCGCTACATGGAGACATGGCCGCAGATGCGTGAGATCGTACATAAAACTGTTGATCATAACAATAAATAAGTCGGCTGAAACCAGGGCGGCGGTACCGGAATAGAACAAAAATGGGGCTGTTGCATAAAGATTTTTACTTTATGAGGCAGCCCCTCGTTTTTGTAAAAAATAAAAAGTGTAGAAAAATTACATTTAATCTGAATGCGAAAAAAATAGAAAACATACAGAAGAAGCCTGACGAAAAGATATCTGCCGCGGATGGATGCCGATATCTGAGGAAGCTTTGCTGTAAGCAGGAGGAAAAATAATGAATGAAAAACTGGAATTTACCATAAGGGCTGATCGGGACTGCGGTAGGACAGCTGAAAGACACGTTAAAAAATCTGTCTGCTGACAATCTGGAAAAGGCGGTGAGGGCAATCACTGGAGCGCGGAATATCGCGGTATTTTACGTGGAGAACTCTTCATGTACGGCCAGCGATCTGGTTACAAAGCTTACCTATCTGGGTTTTAGCTGCTGTTCTTATTCCGATTATTATCTGCAAAATGTCAGTGCCGGTAATCTGACAAAAGAAGATGTGGCCATCGGCATCTCTTATTCAGGATGCTCGATAAGTACGGTAGATGCCATGCGGATTGCAAAAAAAGCGGGGGCGAGGACCATTGCGATCACCAATTTTGAAAATACTCTGCTGGAAAAATATGCGGACATTGTTCTGATCACAAGCGGACAGCATTTTATTTACGGTGATGCTATTTTTTCCCGGGTGTCTCAGCTTGCGGTGGTGGATATGATCTATACTGGTATTCTCCTCAGCGATTATGAAAAATACACAGCGATTTTGGACAGGAGCAGTAATACGATCCGTAAACAGGCATATGATGCGAAACCGTCTGAAAAGTAGGACGTTTCTAAGACAGAATTCCCATGAAAGGGTTGAAAATAAAATAAAGAATATCTTTTACGGCGGAAATATTTCCGCCTTTTTTTGTATAAAAACTAAAGAAGATTTCTAGAAAATTATGTAGAATTTCTACAACTTTTTTACAATTAATTTACAAAACTTTTTTGGGAAAATGATAGAAAGGCATTTTGTCTCTGTGTTATCATGCGGTTGTTTCGCGGAGCGGACCCGGCATAAGGGACGGGACAAGAGATGTACCTGCTGCTCTTGCAGGCGGTAAACGATTTTCCATGCCTGCCGCAGATTGCCGGAGTTCTAGTTTGGAATAAATCCTTAAAATACCCCCTAGGTATTTTGAAGATGTCTGAAAGGGAAAGGAGAACATTATGCTTGAAATTAAAAATCTGAAAAAATCATATGACGGTGTTACAATTTTACACGATATTAATCTCAGTATTGAGGATGGCGAGATAGTTTCGATTCTCGGACCTTCCGGATGCGGTAAGACTACATTGTTGAATCTGATTCTTGGATTGACTGACGCCGATGAAGGAGAGATCATTTTCCAGGGACAGAACGTGCTGGATATTCCGATGGAAGCAAGAGGATTCAACATTGTATTCCAGGATTACGCCCTGTTTCCAAATCTGAATGTCTATAAAAACATTACATATGGATTAAAAAACAAACCGGACATTTCCACACAGCAGGAAGTGGAGGATATGATTGATCTGCTGGGATTAAGAGAACATCTGGATAAGAAGATCGAACAGCTTTCCGGCGGTCAGAAACAGAGAGTGGCTCTGGCAAGGACCATGGTCATGAAACCGAAAATTCTTCTTCTGGATGAACCGCTTTCCGCATTGGACGGAGTGATCAAAGAATCGATTAAAGATAAAATCAAACAGATTGCGAGAGAATTTAAGCTGACAACCATCATCGTTACCCACGATCCGGAAGAGGCGCTGACTTTATCTGATAAGGTTCTGATTGTCAATAATGGAACTATTTCTCAGTTTGGCAAGCCAGATGAGATCATCCAGACACCGGACAACGATTTTGTCAAAGAGTTTATTCTTAATCAGCTTGTGATTAAAAGAAATAACATCTTTACTTTGTTCAGTCAGGAAGCGCAGCCGCAGATGGCAATGTAATAAAGTGAAGCGAAAAGGTGAACGAATATGGGTACACAGAGAAAAGAAAAAGAGATTAAAGGCATTTTTATTATCGTCACGGCGTTGTTTCTCGTATTTTTGATGATTCCAATTCTCCGGCTTCTCTTAAAGTCCTTTGAGGGACAGGCCAGAGGAGTATCTCTTGGAAACTACGTGGAGGTATTGACAAGCCACGGCTTTATGAGCGCTTTCGGGCACAGCCTGATTATTTCTTCCGCCAGTGCGATCATTACAACATTGTTAGCGTTTTTGCTTGCATATACAATTAATTATACAAATATTCCAAAAGCGTATAAAGGATTCATTCGAAAGGCGGCTGTAGTTCCAATGCTGCTGCCGACCATCACGTATGGTTTTGCCATCATCTATTCCTTTGGAAAGCAGGGACTGATCACACAGCTTGTGGGACGTCAGCTTTTTGAAATCTACGGATTTAACGGCCTGCTGTTAGGATATGTTATTTATACACTGCCGATATCCTTCCTGCTTGTGTCAAATACCATGGAATATATTGACAAAAAGTTTACCATCGTATCCCGCATTATGGGGGATAAACCATTGACCACATTTATGGCTACGGTGGTACGCCCACTTCTTGGAACGCTGGCTGCATCTTTTGTACAGTGTTTCTTCTTATGCTTTACCGATTACGGTATTCCGGCGTCGGTGGGCGGCGAGTACGATGTGGTGGCAACAGTACTTTATAACGAAATGCTTGGAAGTATCCCGAACTTTAATACCGGTTCTGCAGTGGCTATGATGATGATTATTCCTTCCGTACTGACGATCGCGCTTCTGCACTATCTGGAAAAATATAATATTCGCTATAACAAAATATCCAATATTGAGATTCGGAAAAATACTTTGCGGGATGTGATTTTCGGAGGAGCCAGCGGTCTGGTGCTTCTGGCGGTACTCTCTGTCTTCCTGGTCATCTTTGCGGTGCCGTTGGTGGAAAACTGGCCGTACCAGATGAACTTTACCTGGGAACATGTTCAGGCAGTCTTCGCAGACAGAAGCTTGATCAGTGTTTATGAAAACTCCCTTCTGGTAGCCGTTCTCACGGCGCTCCTCGGCTCCCTGCTCACTTATGGAGCAGCACTTACGACTGCGAGAAGTAAACTGCCGGGCAAAGTAAAACAGGTTATTGAAAATATTTCATTAATTACAAATACAATACCGGGTATGGTAATTGGTATCGCCTACATGCTTATTTTCTCCGGCACACCGCTGCAGAATACCCTGGCTATCATTATCATCTGTAACGTCATCCATTTCTTCTCGACGCCTTATCTGATGATAAAGAATTCCCTGGCAAAGATGAACGCTTCCTGGGAGACAACAGCCATGCTCATGGGTGATACCTGGCTTAAAACTATCGTGCGGGTGGTAACTCCGAACGCTATGGGAACCATACTTGAAGTGTTCAGCTATTATTTTGTAAATGCGATGGTAACTGTAAGTGCGGTTATTTTTATCGCAGGAGCAAGAACCATGGTTATTACCACAAAAATTAAAGAACTTCAATATTATACAAAGTTCAATGAGATTTTTGTTCTGTCCCTTCTGATCTTATTTACGAATCTGGCAGCTAAATTGATTTTTGGATACTTTGCGACAGACAGAAGTAAGGTAAAGGAAGAGAAGAGAAAGAAATTTTTAGCAGCAGCAGTAGCAATGACAATGGCTATTTCCGCCGTTCTGACCGGATGCGGCGGCTCCGCCAGCGATGAAGTGGTGCTTTACACCAACGCAGATGACGAGGCCATCGAGGCCATGAAGAGCACTTTAGATGAAAACGGATATTCCGGACAGTACATCATTCAGTCCTTCGGTACTTCCGAGCTGGGCGGAAAGCTTCTGGTGGAAGGAACCAACATCGAAGCTGACTTGGTGACCATGAGTTCCTTCTATCTGGACAGCGCCCAGGAACAGCAGAACATGTTTAAGGATCTGACTTTTGAGACAGGCGCTATGGATGAATATCCTTCCTTCTATACGCCGATCACTGCCCAGGAAGGCGCTATTTTACTCAATACGGAGATGATGCAGGAAAATAATCTTCCAACCCCAACCAGCATTAAAGATCTGGCTGACCCTGTATACAGTGGATTTATTTCCGTTACTGATATCGCAAGTTCTTCCACCGCATGGCTTCTGCTTCAGGCTCTGGTAGATAACTACGGTGAAGATGAGGCAACTCAGATTCTCGCGGATATTTACAAAAATGCCGGACCTCATGTGGAAAGTTCTGGATCCGCGCCGCTTAAAAAAGTTCGTGCCGGTGAAGTAGCTATTGGATTCGGCCTTCGTCATCAGGCAGTGGCAGATAAAGCAGACGGACTTCCGGTAGATTATGTTGACCCGACAGAAGGCAACTATTCTCTGACAGAATCCATCGCTGTTGTGGATAAAGGTGATGAAAGCAAGGATCTGGCCATGGAAATGGCTGAATGTATTATTACAAAAGGAAGAGCAAAATTACAGGAGTACTATCCTCTGCCAATCTATGAGGGAGAAACAGCAGACTCTGCGTATATGTCCGCAAATCCAAAGGTATTCCCGGAAAAACTGACAGTTGATTTATTGGAACAGCATCAGCAGATTTCTGAGAATGCCAAAGCGATGGCTGAAGAGTAAGAAAATAAATAAGAAAGAAGAGATACAATTATGAAAAATTATAAACTTTTAACACCAGGCCCGCTGACAACCACCGACACTGTAAAAGAGCAGATGTTATTTGATCACTGCACCTGGGATGACGATTATAAAAAAATTACGCTGGAGATCAGAGACAAGCTTCTGGAGCTGGCTCATGTCAGTGAGCCGGAATATACAGTTGTTCTCATGCAAGGCAGCGGTACTTTCGGTGTGGAATCTGTGATTACGAGCACGGTAGGCAGTGATGAAAAACTTCTCATCGCCGCCAACGGTTCTTACGGCCGCCGTATGGCAGATATCGCAGAACATGCCGGCATCAATTACAGATTATATGAGGTTAATTATAATGAGATTCCTGATGCAAAAAGAATCGCTGAAATACTGGAGGAAGATCCGGAAGTAACCCATGTTTCCATGGTTCACAGCGAGACTACATCCGGCATCTTAAATGATATCGCTTCTGTGAGCAAAGTTGTAAAGGCTGCCGGAAGAACTATGATCGTGGACGCTATGTCCAGTTTCGGCGGCGTAGACATTCCTGTGGGTGAACTGGGAATTGACTTTATCATCAGCAGCGCCAACAAATGTATTCAGGGAGTGCCGGGCTTTTCCTTCATCATTTGCAAAAAAGACTCTCTTATGGCCAGCAAGGGCAAAGCAAGAAGTCTTTCTCTGGATCTTTATGATCAGTGGGAGACCATGCAGGCTGACGGCAAATGGAGATTTACTTCCCCGACCCATGTCGTTCTGGCTTTTGCCCAGGCATTAAAAGAAATGGAAGAAGAAGGAGGAATTCCGGCAAGAAATAAACGCTATACAGAAAATAATAAGCTTCTTACCAGCAGACTTCGTGCTCTTGGTTTTGAAACTTACGTGGGAGATGAATATCAGGGACCGATTATCACCACATTTTTCTATCCGGCCAATAAGAATTACACCTTCCAGGAAATGTACCAGTACATCAAAGAGCGCGGCTACGCCATCTATCCGGGCAAGGTGACAGACGCGGAGACCTTCCGCATCGGCAACATCGGTGAAATCTATCCGGAAGATATCAACAGAGTCTGCGACATCATCGAAGAGTTCATTAAAGCAAAAAGAGCCGCAGCGTAAATGGACGGAGAACAATATCAGGAGAAAGAGAGACAATAACAATGAAATATGAAGCAGTGATATTCGACTGGGCAGGAACGACAGTAGATTACGGATGCTTTGCGCCGGTGCAGGCATTTATGGAAATATTCAAAGAATACGGTATCACACCGAGCATGGAAGAGACAAGAAAACCTATGGGAATGTTAAAATGGGACCACATCAAGACCATGCTGTCCATGGAGCGGATTCGTGAAGAATTTAAACGTATCCATGGCAGGGACTTTACTGACAAAGATGTGGATGAAATGCACGAAAAATTTGCCGCCAATCTCATGAAGATTCTCGATCAGTTCTCTGACCCGAAAGACTACGTGGTAGAAACTGTGGCAAAGCTCCGCGACGCCGGTCTGAAGATCGGTTCCACTACCGGCTACACCGACGCCATGATGGACATTGTCACAAAAGAAGCGGCAAAAGCCGGTTATGAACCTGACTGCTGGTTCAGCCCGGACTCCACCGGACACGCCGGCCGTCCGTATCCATACATGATCTTTAAAAACATGGAAGCGCTGCACATCACCAGCGTAGATAAAGTCATGAAGGTGGGAGATACCATCTCCGATATCCGTGAAGGTAAAAACGCAGGTGTCTTCACCGCAGGCATTATTGAAGGAAGTTCTGAGATGGGGCTTACCAAAGCAGAGTATGAAGCGCTCACTCCGGAAGAGAAGGAAGCGAAAGTGCAGGAGGTGACAAAACGTTACATGGACGCCGGCGCCGATGCTGTTGTGCAGGATATCCGGGGCGTGCTGGAGTTGATCTAGTGTATTTTGTCACTATACTGAAAAGAGATGAGGCAGTACACTAATATCAATGCAGCGCAGACATAATTAATCTATTTGAATATTGTATAATTTCGCGGGAAATACTATAAGATCAGGGACAGAGCCGGCATGGGCAGGCTTTGTCCCTGATTTATAGTGAGGAATAATTATAACGAATTTTTTCGTTTCTGCACATTCCATTCTACATATTCCATACCGGAAGATGATTGACCGGAATCAAAGAAAGGAGTAAGATAGAGCAGGTGCAAAAGAAATAAGAGGGGATGAGAATACATTGCAAAAGAGTAAATATGAAATTGACATGACAAATGGTTCTATAATGGATAAGCTGGTCTCTTTTTCGCTGCCTTTGATGGTCACCAGTATTCTGCAGCTGATGTTCAACGCGGTGGATATCATCGTGGTGGGACGGTTCAGCGGCAGCGATGCGCTGGCGGCGGTGGGGGCCACCACGGCGCTTATCAATATTTTTACCAACCTGTTTATCGGAATCTCCATGGGAGCAAATGTACTGTGCGCCAGGTATTATGCTGCGGGGCAGGATAAGGAAATGTCAGAATCGGTACATACGGCCATCGCGCTCGCTTTGATCAGCGGCGTCCTCATGGCAGTGGTGGGATTTGCGGCTGCCGGATGGGCGCTGGGGCTTATGGACACGCCGCCGGACGTCATCGGGCAGTCCACCCTCTACATGAAAATATATTTCCTTGGAATGCCGTTTTTTATGCTCTATAACTACGGGGCGGCAGTCCTTCGCGCGGTGGGAGATACCAAGCGGCCGCTGTTTTTTCTGCTCTTTGCGGGCATGGCAAATGTGGCGCTTGATCTGCTGTTAGTCATCGTTATCCCTCTGGGCGTGGCCGGCGTAGCCATCGGGACCGTGGCTTCCCAGATGGTATCGAGCATCCTTGTGCTTCACTGCCTTTATAAATCCGAAGGCAGCTATCAGGTGAGATTCTCCAGGCTTTCTGTCAAAGGATTCTATGTGAAGCGCATCTTTCAGGTGGGCATCCCGGCCGGCATTCAGAGTACGGTCATAAACTTCTCCAACGCGCTGCTGCAGTCATCGGTGAACTCCTTCGGCTCCATCGCCATGGCCGGCTACACGGCAGCCAACAACATCCTCGGCTTTCTGTATGTGTCTGTCAATGCGGTCACTCAGGCGTGCATGAGCTTCACCAGTCAGAACTACAGCGTGAAGAAACCGAAGCGGATGGACCGGGTGCTTTTAGACTGTATCCTTTTATCCGCAGGAATTTCATTGATTCTGGGCGTTGGTGCCTGGGCCTTTGGGTCCCAGGTTCTGAGAATCTACACAACTGAAGCGGACGTGATCCAGTGCGGACTGGAGATACTCTCCATCACCACCGTCCCATACTTCCTCTGCGGCATCATGGATTTGTTTCCTGGCGCCATGAGGGGGATGGGATATTCGGCAGTTCCCATGGTGCTGTCCATCATCGGCACAGTGGGCACAAGAATTCTCTGGATATATGGTTTCTTTCCTTATCATCGGTCTTTACATTTTCTGTTCATTTCCTATCCGGGTTCCTGGATCGCCACCATCGTCATGCAGGCGGTGTGCTTTTTCTTCGTCCGGAAGCGGTGCCGGAAGGTACTGGGGGAGACGGTGTGAGAAAAAGCTTCTTCCATATAATAATCATTTTCAATTGTTTCTTTATAATTAGAAAATCGGATTGGAAGCGGCATCCGATTCTGAAGTAAAAACTGTCTGAAAAATCAACGAAACAGAATTGTATTATATCCGCATCATCTCAGACATGATGCATCCGCCGGCAGCTCCGCAGGAAAGCACTTCTGTGAGCTGCCCGGTGCCCAGATGGATGCCGCCGATGGCATAAACTGGCACCGGGGACATCCGGCAGATTTTTTCTAAAAAGGAAAGTCCCCGGGGCGGCACGCCTTTTTTGCAGTCGGTGCTGTATATGTGCCCCGCCGTCAGATAGGTGGCGCCCAGCCGCAGCGCCTCCTCGGCTTCTGCCATGGAATGGACGGAAGTGCCGACGGCAGTGAAAAAGGAGAGGGGTGTTCCCGCCCCGCCGGGAACGTCTGGCCGGCGGGGATCCGCCGGTTGCAAATCCGCCTCGCCGGCATACTGCCGCAAAACCGGGAGAGGCAGATGAATTTCTTTGACACCGGCGGCCCGGGAGGCTTCCGGATAGGTGTGGTAAATGCAGCGCACGCTGTATTGACGGCAGATGGCCAGCACTTTTTCAGCCAGGCGGGCGTATTCTTCTTCTGGCAGATCTTTTTCCCGTACGATCACCGCCGCCGGGTGAAAACGGCAGATGCGGGCAATTTGTTCTTCATAGGGACGGACGGAGAGGGAGCGGTTAGTGACGGCGATGACGGAGAGGTTTTCCGGCTGCCGGGTATGAGGGGCGCTCATACGTAAATGTACTCCGCCATGACCGGCTGCAGATGTTCGGCCACCAGGGCATCATAGACTTCCCGGACGGATCGGCCGTCGGAGATTTCAAATTGTTCGTCGCCTTTATCCTGCACTTCCTCGCCGTGTTCACCGATGCCGGTGCTGACGCCGGCAGAGATTTTGGTGGCGGCAATGTTCACCAGATTGTCCCGCACCCTGGCACATTCCCGGCTGGAGATGGTGATGCTGGCGAAAGGCATAAACAGCCGGTAGGCGCAGACAATCTGTAAAAGCTGCGCTTCGTGCACATCCATAGGGTTGATCTTGTCGTTGTTGATGATGGGCCGCAGCCGTGGGCAGGAAAAGGCAATCTCTGCATGGGGATACTTTTTTTGGAGAAGCCAGGCGTGCATGCCGGTGGCGAAAGCATCTTTCCGGAAATCATCAAGACCCAGGAGAGCGGCGAAGCCCACACCTCGCATGCCGCCCATCAAAGCCCGCTCCTGGGCGTTAAACCGGTACGGAAAGATTCGTTTGTGGCCGGCTAAGTGGAGGGTTTCGTATTTGTCAGAGTTGTATGTTTCCTGAAAAACAGTGACGTAGTCTGCCCCGCACTGATGTAGATGGGCGTACTCGTCGGAGTTCATCGGATAAACTTCCAGACCGACCACCCGGAAATATTTCCGGGCGATTTCACAGGCCCGGCCGATATATTCCACAGTGGAACGTTTCCGGCTTTCACCGGTCAGAATGAGGATTTCCTGCAGACCAGTTTTGGCGATGGCGGCAAACTCCTTCTCGATTTCCTCTTCGTTGAGCTGGGCCCGTTTGATGTGATTGTGGCAGTTAAACCCGCAGTAAATGCAGTAATTTTCGCAATAATTGGCGATGTAGGCCGGAGTGAACATGCAGACAGAATTGCCGAAATGTTTCCGGGTCTCCGCCTGGGCCGCCTGGGCGATGTCTTCCAGCAAAGGCAGCGCCGCCGGGGACAGCAGCGCCTTGAAATCCTCCAGGGAACGGTTGTCGTGGGAGAGGGCGCGGCGCACGTCGTTTTCGGTGTAAATGTCATAATTGTAGGCGTTCATGGCGGAAATCACCTGATCCATCACATCGGAACCGATGTCTTCCATATCCGGCAGATAGGTCATGTGATCGATGCGGTTTTCTTTCTGATGTTCGCGGATTTCGTCGCTTAAAATACTTTCGTTGATATGAGTTTCTGTGTTCATTCTTATCCTCCTCGCTGTTAATCTCTCAGATAGCCGGTGAGGGGGGAGGAAGCGCTGGCTCCTTTGGCCCGTACATTTCCCATACCGGCAAGGTAAGCGGCTCTGCCGGCCTCCACGGCTTTTTTCATGGCACCGGCCATCTGTTTCACATCACCGGCGGTGGCGATGGCAGTGTTTGCCATGACCGCCGCGGCACCCATTTCCATGGCCTCGCAGGCCTGGGACGGACGGCCGATACCTGCGTCCACGATAATCGGCAGATCAATTTCATCAATGAGGATCTGGATGAATTCCTTTGTGCACAGCCCTTTGTTGGAACCGATTGGCGCGCCCAGCGGCATGATGCAGGCGGCACCGGCCTCGGTCATATCCCTGGCCATATTTAAGTCCGGGTACATATAAGGCATGACGATGAAACCCTCTTTTGCGAGAATTTCCGTTGCCTTAACTGTCTCGTAATTATCCGGCAGGAGATATTTGGTATCCCGCATGATCTCGATTTTGATGAAATCACTGCCGCAGACCTCTCTGGCAAGCCGGGCGATGCGGACGGCCTCATCGGCATTTCTGGCGCCGGAGGTGTTTGGAAGAAGAGTGACATCTTCCGGAATGTAGTCAAGAATGTTGGCGAGGCCGCCCTCGTTGGCCCGGCGCAGAGCCATGGTCACAATCTGCGCCCCAGCCTCCTCCACAGCCGCTTTGATGAGCTCCAGGGAATATTTGCCGGAGCCCAGAATAAATCTGGATGTAAATTCGTGGTTCCCTAATTTCCATGTATCCTTTGTCATTGTTTCGTCCTTTCTTTTAGTGTTTTTTATGGTTTTCCGGCGGAGTGGAGATGGTGTCATGATCCCTGTCCCCGGGTTCCTGCCTGTTTCAGGATCAGTTCCACCACCAGGTTTGCCTGGTGGGCCGCACAGAGCGCCACCCGGGGTGCCATCAGACTGTGGCCCTCGGAGACTTCCGCCGTTTCATCTCCGCAAAGATAGAAATGCGAGGAGATTTTTCTTGTGCGGATTGAGTTGCTGTCTCCGTAGCCCGCCATACCGCTGGCGGCGATGAGATATTTTTCCGGGAAATGCTCCAGCACCGCTTCAGCCAGCATTGCCTTATTCTCCGGCACGTCAAAGGCCTCGCAAATATAGGTGTCATCCCGGAACAACTCCGGCACATTTTCCCTTGTGACCCGGACACAATCCTTCCGGATGGTCAGGTAAGGATTGATGGCCAGAAGGATGTCCGTCAGAGCCTCGGTCTTTGCCATGCCTATCTGATGAATAAAATATTGCTGCCGGTTCAGGTTTGTGATATCCACCCGGTCAAAGTCAATGAGATGCAGATGCCCCACGCCGATGCGGGCAAGGAAGATGGCAATATTGGAGCCAAGGCCGCCCAGTCCCGCCATGGCAACCCACGCCTTTGAAAGATGGCGCTGCACCGCCCCGGTATGGCGGCAGACCAGAGCCTGATGAAGCTCTTCCCGGGTGGGAATCGGCGCCGGACTGCCCGGATGCCGCCCTGAAATCGTCATTTCTCGTTCATATTTGTCAAAATACTCAGCCATTTGCTATCATCCTCCTCCCACAAAACTTACGACTTCAATCTGGTCGCCGTCTGCGATCACGGTATCCGCGTATTCCCGTTTTGGCACGATGTTCCCGTTCTTTTCCACGGCAATACGGTTTGTTCGGTAGCCGTGGCGGGAAATGTAGTCCTGAATGGTCAGGTTTTCTTCCCAGACTTCTTCCTGTCCGTTGACCCGTATCATAAAGAATCCTCCTTTCTGAGGTAGTGCGATTGGATCCGAAGGGGTTGGTTCAAACAAAAAATCAGTAGAATAACGTATGCACCTGCGCCGTAGCTTTCTTTAGGAATTGTAGTAAAAATCCTATAAAAAAAGGTTCACGAAAGAATACACCCGCGGTGGTGCACCCCTTCATGAACCAGAAATTGTCTCCGTTCAATCACATGTTCTACCTTATGTTATTGTGTAAATATCCTGATAATAAGCAAAAATCGGGAGGTGGCATCTGCCATCTCCCGCAATTGTCATCTTATTCCTACGTTGGCATTATCCAAATCAGGTTTCCGGGTCGAAATTCACAACTTCCTCTCAGCCTGTTTACAAGCTCCCCGTATTTATTTACGTTTTCTAATATAAAAGTATTTTAAAGAAATGTCAAGAAAAAAATGTGCGTTTCATCAAAAGACTGCCTTTTGTCAGGAGAAAGAGAGGATTGTAGCGTGGGTCTTGTATTTTCCCCCAAAACACGATATGATAGGCGCAAACACTGCGATTTTTGGGCGGCCGGAAGGTCCGGTGCGGCGAAAAGAGAGCAGTGTGATCACGATACATTTATTTCAGGGAGGATACTATGATTCAGGCAGTTGTTTTTGACATGGACGGCGTCATTTTTGACTCCGAGACTCTGTTAACACAGTGCTGGGTGGATGTCACAAAGAAAGACGGGATTCCGGATGTGGAACATACCAATTACCTTTGTCTGGGCGTCAATGATGCGGAGACCAAAGAGATATTTCTTGATGTGTACGGACAGGATTTCCCGTACGATGCTTATGAAAAAGAAGTGATTCGCCTGTTCCGTGAGCGGGCCAGCGGCGGCAAGCTTCCGAAGAAAGCAGGCGTGGAGGAGCTTCTGTCGTTCCTGAAGGAGCAGGGGATTAAGATTGCCCTCGCCACCTCTTCCAGGGAGGCCATCGTCCATGACGAGATCAGGGAGGCAGGGCTGCTGCCGTATTTTGATGTGATGGTCTGCGGCGATACCATCACAAAAAGCAAGCCGGACCCGGAGATCTATCTGAAAGCCTGCGGGCGTCTGGGCGTGGAGCCGGAAAACGCTTACGCCGTGGAAGATTCCTTTAACGGCGTCCGTTCTGCCACGAGGGCCGGGCTTTCCTGCATCATGGTGCCGGATATCAAACAGCCGGATGAGGAGATGCGTGAGCTTGCCTGCTGTATTCTGCCGTCTTTGATCGAAGTAAAAGAATATCTGCGGGAGCGGCTGAGAGAAGGGCAGGTATAACAGAAGCCGGTCTGTCGAATAAAGATGAATAGTTAAGAAATAGCCGGGAAACCCTAAAGCTTAACTGCAAAGTTCATTTATAAAAAAGAGTGAATGTCTATATGCATTCAAAGAAGCAGAGAACTCCTTTGGGAGTCAATTTTCTTTGATGCACGGAAACATTCACTCTTTTTATTATGCTCTTGATTATGTCTTTTTATTGCCCATTATTTTGTAATGAGGGCTGCCTGTCAGTCTTCATTTATCTGCCAGGCTTAATACATCCGGTAGGATTAGATACACCCGGCAGGATTAGTCCTCCACCGGAATCTTTGAATTAAAGGCGTCCAGTGCCAGCGCAGCCACGATGCCGACCACAATGCAGATGATATTTGTGACGGCGGAGCCGACGGAAACGGTAAAGCTGTCAACCGGAATGATCATGATGGTAGCGGCGATGACGATACCGATGATGGCGTGGAACGCATATGGATAATAATGATCAAACAGCGCGTCCACAGCTCTTGCCAGGCAGATGACCGTTACCACAGCGCCGATGCCGGCCGGAACGATAATTCCCATCTCCAGATTGCCGAGGCCGTCAACGAACGGCGTGTACAGGCCAAGGGGCATCAGCAGTGTGGAGAAGCTCATACCCGGAGCGATCACGCTCAGCGCCAGGCAGAATCCGCAGAAAATGTACCATCCGAAGTTTGGTGTGATCGTCACGGAAAACAGGTTCAGGGAAATCAGCAACGCCAGAATGATGGCGAAAGCAACGACCAGTGCGATCCAGCAGCCTTTTGGCCGTCCCTGCTCGCCTGCCTCCCGGAATAAGGATGGCAGCATACCGGTAATAAGTCCGATAAACAGGCAGACGGACGGTTCCGGATATTTTTCCAGGAAAAATGCCAGAATCTTTGCCACGCCGAGAAAGCCGATGGCGCCGCCCACGATGACCGGAAGCAGCTTTGGAACGTGGGTTTTGAACCGTTTGAACGGGCTTCCCAGAAGCTCCATGACCGGCTTATAAATACCAAAAACAACACAGAGAACGCCGCCGGAGATACCGGGCAGCACAGCGCCCACACCGATCAGCATTCCCTGAAGGAGACGAAGAATCAGATGCAGCACACCGTTATTCTTGTTTTTCATAAAATCTGTCCTTTCTCATAGCATAATTTTACACAGTGAAGCAGGAAGCACACTGTGATTTGGAGAGCAAATGCGGCGCAGTGCCGTACATTTACTACTATATTACAATACGATACAATATATCACACCCCCGGCGACAAGGCAAGCGCGATTATTCGATTCGCGGGAAACATTTTTTGCATTTTTTGCAGAAAATGCAGAGGATGTGTTATAGTAGACGGGAGATATGCAGGCAGAACAGGAGGAGACAACATGCGGATTCAGATTGTGGAGGATGACAGAGCGCTGAGCGATGGTATCCGTCTGGCCCTTCGGGAAGATGGCATTACATTTATCCAGAGCAGCAGTATCCGGCAGGCGAAGGAAGACTTCGGAGCAAATGTGCCGGATATCGTGATTCTTGATATTAATCTGCCTGACGGCAGTGGCTACGACTATCTGCAGTGGGTGAAGGAGCGCTCGGACGTCCTTGTTCTTATTCTGACGGCCAACGATATGGAGACGGATGAGGTGATGGGACTGACGCTGGGAGCCGACGACTATATGACAAAGCCCTTCAGTCTGGCTGTCCTCAGGGCAAGGATTCAGCTTTTTATGAAACGTATCGCGGCCCGTAATGGCGCGCAGCAGGACGGAGGACATGAGCAGGGAATCCGGCAGAGACAGGCGGCGGATAGCGCCGTGTATGAGGAAGACACTTTTCGGTTTGACTTTGACCGGCTGGAATTTTTCCGGGACGAACGCGCTGTTTCCCTCAGTGTCAATGAACAGAAGCTTCTGAGACTTCTGGTGGAGAATTCCGGAAGGATTCTGACCCGCAATGTGCTGGTGGACCGCCTGTGGAGCGACGGCGGGGAGTATGTGGATGAGAATGCCCTGTCGGTGACGATTAATCGTCTGCGCAGGAAACTGGAGAATAAAAAGGATGGTGCATCCTATATCCAGACCGTTTACGGACAGGGCTATATATGGAAGAAAAAGAAGAAAGAGTCGGAAAATGACGGTAAGGCCGGAACGCGGGAAGAATAGGAACCGCCGGACTGATTCCGATGACAGGAGGATTACGCATGTTTGAAAACAGAACGATCAACCGGCTGGACCGGATGCTTGACGCGGCGCTGACCGGCGATTTTCGCGAAAGCGATTATGACGAGACAAAGCTTTCCCGGCTGGAAACGAAATGGAAGCGTTTCCTCACCGCATCGTCTCTGTCCAGAGATGCTCTGACCCGGGAAAAAGAAAATGTAAAAAGTCTTGTTTCAGACATTTCCCATCAGACCAAGACGCCCATGACCAACATCCGGCTATATGTGTCGCTGCTGGAAGAACTGCTCCTGACGGAGACGGGAATGACACGGCAGGAGGAAGCGCTTGGGATGTTAAAAGAACTCACGCGACAGACTGAGAAACTGGAATTTCTCATCCAGTCTCTCACAAAAATGTCCCGGCTGGAGAGTAATATCGTGGAGGTTCGCCCTGAAAAACAGCCGATTCTCCCTCTGCTGTCAGAAGTGATCGACGAGGCTGTCGCCAAAGCGGAGCAAAAACGTATCACCATTCATAATACCTACGAGGGAGAAGCCTGCGCCTCTTTTGATTTTAAATGGACCAAAGAGGCCGTAGGAAATGTACTGGACAACGCGGTGAAATATTCCCCGGCGGGAAGCACGGTCACCATTTCTGTCACTGAGTATGAGATGTATCTGGCGGTGAGCATCAAAGATGAGGGCATCGGAATCCGGGAGGAAGAAATCCCGAAGATTTTCGGCCGGTTCTACCGGGCGGAGGAAGTCAGACAGGAAGAAGGCGTGGGAATCGGCCTGTATCTCACCCGGGAGATCCTCAAAAAAGAGGACGGCTACGTCAAGGTGAAGTCGAAGCCGGGGGAAGGCGCAGAGTTTATGATTTATCTCCATAAAGGGAGATAGCATTGGAAGCGCCGGCAGCCTGTGAAATAGCATGTTTTATCGCAGAAAGAACAGCGAAAACAGTCTGTAAAAGGTTCTGTTTTATCATATATATGGTTTATCATATATATGGAGAGAATATATAAGGAGAAGCGAGACAATGCAGGAAATAGAAGAACAGAAAATAATTCTTGTAGAGGACGACCAGGGAATCTGCGGAATGGTACGCGATTATCTGAAAGGAGAATCTTTTCAGGTAGACGTATATCATAAAGGGGAAACTGCCCTCCGGGCCTTTGCCGACGGAGATTACGTTCTCGCTCTGGTTGATCTGATGCTGCCGGATATGAGCGGCATGGAAGTCATTCGTGCCATCCGGGAAAGCAGCAGTCTTCCCATTATCATCATTACGGCAAAAGACACGGATACAGATAAAGTGATGGGACTGAATGTGGGAGCGGACGATTATGTGGTAAAGCCCTTTTCTCTGATTGAGCTTACGGCGAGAATCCGAGCAAATATCCGCCGCAGGATGCAGTATGACAACACCGTCAGAAAAGACAGGATTCTCACATATAAGGATCTGGAGATAAATATCTCGAAACGCACAGTGACCCAGAGCGGGCGGCCATTGCAGCTGACCCGGACAGAATTTGATATTCTCTCACTTCTCGCCGCAAATCCGGGCCGGGCGTTTTCAAAAGAAGCTCTTTATGAGCTGGTTTGGAAGGAGCCGTATTATGGGGAAGAAAATGTACTGAATTCCCATATGAATCGGCTGCGGGCAAAGCTTAAGAATCCGGCAAATCCCGAGATTGTATATATTAAAACTCTGTGGGGTACCGGCTATAAAATGGAGGAAGAATAAATGAATATCTGGATGATGGCAGGATGGGCGTTTATATCCTTCTGCCTTTTTTCTTTGTATGTCTGGGAGAGAAATAAATATAAAGAATTGCACCGGGAAATCCTTTATCTGGATGAACGGCTGCGGGATCTTGCTGCAGGAGAGAAAGGCGGGTATATCCTGGTGCCGTCCGCACATCCGGGTATAAGGAACATGACGGCTGACCTGAATCGGATGCTGGATGTTTTTTACCGGCAGCAAATGGAGTACCAGCGCACCCGGCGCTCCATGGAACAGGTTCTCACAAACATTTCCCATGATTTAAGGACGCCATTGACCGTTCTCAAAGGATACAGTGAGATGCTGGAAAGGGAGATGGCAGAACATATTTCGGGAACACATGTTTCAAAAGGAGATACCGAGGACAAACCTGCTGTCAGAAGCAGTAGTTCAGAAGAAAGGCTCCGGGAGATGACAGGAAAGATTTCTGAGAAAGCGGACGAGCTTGCAGTGCTCATGCAGGACTTTTTCACTTTGTCCAAGCTGGAGTCCGGAGATATGGTTTTACATTTACAGCGAATCAATCTTTCCCGCATTTGCCACGAAGTACTCCTTGATTATTATAATCTGCTGGAGAAAAAACATTTTGAAGCGGATATTCGGATGACAGAGGAGCCCTGCCCTGTGCTGACGGATGCAGGAGCTGTGGAGCGGATTTTGAAAAACCTGCTGGATAATGCCATAAAATACGGAGAAGAAGGACAGTACCTCGCCTTCCGCCTCTGCCGGCAGGACGGAAAAGTTTATGTGGAAGTGGAGGATCATGGAGAAGGAATCGCTCCGGAAGAACAGGAAAAGATCTTTGCCAGAGCTTACACAAAGGGAAGAGGGAGCGGTCTCGGTTTTGCCATTGCCGGCAATCTTGCCGCTCAGATGCGGGCAGACCTGACAGTTCGCAGCGAGAAGGGAGAAGGAACCGTTTTCCGGCTGACATTCGCATCGGGAGGAGAAGGGAAATCAGTTCCGGCGCAGGAGACAGAAAAACAGTAAAAATTCGTTGCAATAAAATGAATAGAGTCATTTGACAAAATCCTATAAGAATAAAACCGTGGTGGACGGCGTCAGCCTCCATGTAAAACGCGGGGAGATATATGGATGTGTGGGGCCCAATGGAGCCGGAAAGAGCACGATAATGAAGATGCTCCTCAATCTGATTCCGGCGGACAGCGGCGAGATTTATCTTTTTGGAGAAAAGCTCACAGATCGCAGTTATGAGTGTCTGAAACGGATGGGATCGATCATCGAGAATCCATATTTTTACGACAGGATGACGGCACGGCAGAATCTGGAAATGTACTGTGATTATATGGGGTATCATAACCGGGAACGTATCGGGGAGGTTCTTGAGGAAGTGAGTCTTCATCATGCGGAAAATAAGCCGGTTTCCCAGTTTTCTCTGGGTATGAAGCAGCGTCTCGCCATTGCGCGGGCGATTCTGACAAAACCGGAACTGCTCATTCTGGATGAGCCCATCAATACGCTGGATCCGGAAGGAATCCGTGAGATGCGCCGGTTGTTTCAGCGGCTCAGCCGGGAACAGGGCGTTACCATTTTCATATCCAGTCATATTTTGTCGGAAGTTGAGCAGATAGCGGATAGCATCGGGCAAATTGCTGCGGCGGCACTCATCACGGCCATTGCCATGTATGTCGTCTTTCAGAAGAAAGTTACATCCATCGACTGATTGCATAAACTGAAAAATGCGCTGCCCTGATCTGAAAGAACTTCTTCATTCAGGGACAGCGCATTCCTGCTGTTAATTAAGTACCTGTTCTCTGCCTACTGTGGCAGCATCTCCCTTTCACGCAAGACTTCAATCACGGTATCCATTTTGTCGTTCAGTGAATGGAACTCTCTTTTTACACTGGCTTTAAAAATATCAAAATCCAGCCTCAAGTCGTCTATTTTCTGATTGGTCAGCGTGATTTTATAATTGAGCCTTCGCATCTCTTCTCTGGCCTCTCTGGAGAAAGTGTTTAGATCAGAGACATCGTGTGTTAAAACATCGGACGTATCCTTGAGTTCTGAAACATCAGTTTGAAGAACAGCGACATTGGTTTTCAGCTCAGCAACGTCAGTTTTCAGAATTTCGGTAGTATCCTTGAGCTCAGCAACATCAGTTTTCAGAATTTCGGTAGTATCCTTGAGTTCAGCGACATCAGTTTTGAGAACCATGACGTCGGTTTTCAATTCCGCCACGTCAGCTTTTAGAATCTCGGTAGTTTCCTTAAGTTCCTCCACATCAGCTTTTAGAACCGCGACATCAGTCTTAAGTTCTGCAACATCAGATTTCAGAACCGCGACATCAGTCTTAAGTTCTGCAACATCAGATTTCAGAACTGCGACGTCAGTCTTGAGTTCCGCGACATCGGATTTCAGAACCGCAACGTCAGTCTTGAGCTCCGTGACGTCGGTTTTCAGAACGGCGACATCAGTTTTGAGCTCTGCGACGTCGGTTTTAAGCTCTGTCACGTCCTCTTTCAGCGACCGGATGTCTTCTTTCATTGGTGTCAGTTCCCGATGGAGCAGTGTTTCCATCATTGTCTGGAGTGTGTTTAAGTCATCATTCGTCAGTGACATAGTATTCACCTCCTTTTATTTGTGATATTATTTACAACATATTATAAGTATAAAGTCTATATCTATTTATATTATAATTTGATTTAATTGGAAAAGAAAGGGATTTCTGTGGGAAGGTTCCGATAAAGAATGTCTCATTCTTTCACATCTGTTAGATTCCGGAAAGATTGTGGTAAGAATGAAATGTTAGAATTAGTACAGAGTAAAGAAAGCAAGGAAGGGAAGGCGAAGGTTATGAAAGTTTTGCGTACAGAGAATCTGAAAAAGTATTACGGCAGCGGGGAGAGTCTGGTGAAGGCGCTGGACGGTGTGAATCTGACTGTTGACAGGGGAGAGTTTGTGGCTATCGTGGGTACCAGCGGCAGCGGAAAGTCCACGCTGCTCCATATGCTGGGAGGCCTCGATTATCCTACGGAGGGCAGTGTGTTTGTGGATGGGAAGGATATTTCCGGGCTGAAGGAGGACGCGCTGTGCATTTTCCGGCGCAGGAAGATCGGGTTTGTGTTCCAGAGTTATAATCTGGTGCCGGTGCTGAATGTCTATGAAAATATCGTGCTGCCCATTGAGCTTGACGGAAATGAGGTGGACACGGAGTATGTGGAGCAGGTGGCGGAAGTGCTGGGGCTGAAAGAGAGGCTGCACAGTATGCCGAACCAGCTCTCCGGCGGACAGCAGCAGAGAGTAGCCATCGCCCGGGCGCTGGCTACAAAGCCTGCGATACTCTTATGTGATGAGCCGACTGGGAATTTGGACACGAAAACGAGTCAGGATGTGCTGAGTCTTTTGAAGGTTACGGGAGAGAAATTCAGCCAGACCATCGTGATGATCACTCATAATGAGGAGATCGCGCAGCTTGCCGACCGGATCGTGCGTATTGAGGACGGAAAGATTAAAGGTGGTGAGCAGGATGCGTAAAGTGAAAAACAAGAAAGTTATCCGGCGGCTGTCGGACAGAAGCTTCCGGGAGGCCAGGACGAGAAATATTATCGCGGTCATAGCCATTGCCCTCACAGCCATGCTGTTTACCACGTTGTTTACACTGGGAATCGGTACGGTGGAGAACTTTCAGAGGGAAACCATGCGACAGTCCGGCGGCGATAATCACGGAGTAATCAAAAATATCACGAGAGAGCAGTATGAGAAACTGAGCCAGGATCCTTCCATCGTGGAGGCGGCAGACTGTATACTGGTGGCCGACGGTGTGGAGAACGAAGAATTTCTGAAGCGGCACATGGAGGCCTGGTATTATCCGGAGTATCATTATGAACACTGTTTTGTCGATATCATAGACGGACGGGCGCCGGAGGCGGCCGATGAGATTTTGATGGATGACATGTCCATGGAGCTTCTGGGGATGGAGCCGAAGGCAGGGCAGCAGGTGACGCTGAAGCTCCGGGTCAAAACGACGGACCAGGAGGTGACCGAGCGTACATTTACGATTGCCGGTGTGACAAAAGCGGACCCGGCCCTGGATGTCGGTTTTGCCATCGTGTCCGAAGCGTATCTTGACGCCCACGCCGATGAACTGGTCTACACGTACGATCAGGATTATTCCCTCACAGGAACCATCCGCATGGACATTACATTTGCCAACTCATTTTCCATTCAGGAGAAGCTTGACAAAGTCATCGAGAATGCCGGCTATTCCACGGACGAATCCAGTCCCGATTATGTGGCGAGCAATGCAAACTGGGCGTACGTATCGGGAAGCGCCGAGTCGGACCCGATGACCATCGGAGCTGTCGTGGGAGGACTTCTGCTCATTATTCTGACTGGCTACCTGATCATTTATAACATTTTTCAGATTTCCGTCATCCGGGATATTCACTATTACGGTCTGCTGAAGACCATCGGCGCCACGGGACGGCAGATCAAGAAGATCATCCGCCGTCAGGCGCTGCGGCTTGGCATCATGGGGATTCCGTTCGGACTGATTTTCGGTTATCTGATCGGAAAGGGAATCCTGCCGCAGATGATGGCCATGACCTCTTTTACGGGAAATGATGTGTCGGTATCCATTCATCCGCTGATTTTCATCGGCTCGGCGGTATTTACGCTCTTTACGGTCTGGATATCCACCGGAAAGCCGGCTCGCATTGCGGCGAAGGTTTCTCCGGTGGAGGCGGTCCGATATACCGACAGTGCCGGAGGCAGGAAGAAGAGCAAGAATTCCACCAACGGCGGGAAGCTTCCGAAGATGGCGCTGTCCAACCTGGGCCGGAACAAGAAGCGGACGGTGCTGGTGGTCTGCTCTCTGTCGCTGGCGATCATTCTGCTGAACAGCGTGTTCACGCTCACCCATTCCTTTGATCTGGACACGTATCTTAAGAGATTTGTCTCGACGGACTTTCAGGTGGCCAATGCGGCGTATTTCAATGTGATGAGCGGATACTCAGGGGCGGATGAGGAGACGATCAGTGAAGAAAATGTAACAGAAACGTTTGTGGATTACTGCAAGTCCCTGGATGGCTACCAGACCGGAGGCCGGCTGTATATGACGCAGATGATCGGGCTCCGCAAGGATTCCTGGACGCCGCCGGACTATTTCCCGAGAACGGCAGATGGACAGCCAGGCCAGAATTTTGGCGGAGAAATCGTGGAGCTCAATCATTTAGATGAGGAGAACTGGCTGACGTCTTTTTATGGCATGGAAGATTTCTTCTATTCTATTATAGAGGTGTACAAAGGAGAGTCCGATCTGGAGACCCTGAAAGAAAAGATGGCGACCGGAAAGTATATGCTGGTCAGTGTGGGGACTGACGATTATGGAAATGTAGAGGAAGAAACCATCGTCCATCAGCCGGGCGACAAAGTGACGCTCACCTATGGCGACGGAAAGACCAGGGAGTTTGAGGTGCTGGCGCTCATCAAAGACAATAGTTATGCGCTGAGCAACCGCAGCTTTATGACGCCGTTTTGTTATTACGTTCCTGCCGATGTGTTTAAGGAGATGGCGTCTGACCAGTTCCTCATGTGTTTTTCTTTTAATGCCGATGATGATAAAGAAGCTGCGATCGCATCTGCTCTGGAAGACTACACCTCTCAGGCAGAGCCGACCATGGACTTTGAGTCCAAAGGCTACTGGCTGGATCAGTTTGATGGCGTGATCGGTCTGTTCACTCTGATCGGCGGCGCATTGTCCTTTGTCATAGGAATCATCGGCGCGCTGAACTTTGTGAATTCCATCCTCACTGGAATCGTCACCAGACAGGGTGAGTTTGCCATGCTGGAAGCCATCGGCATGACGAAACGGCAGCTGCGGCGGATGCTCATACTGGAAGGTCTGTACTACGCCATTGCCACCATTGCATTTTCTCTGGTGTTTGGATGCCTGTTTTCGTTTACTGCGCTGCGGGTACTGTCCGGAGGTCTGTGGTTTATGAAATACCATTTCACCATCGTGCCGATGCTTTGTGTATTCCCGATTCTGCTGATCCTCGGCGCTTTCGTGCCGGCGATTTCCTTCCGGTTCTTTAAGAAGGAGAGCGTGGTGGAACGGCTGCGGAGGTTTAATGGATAAGCGGCGGTTTAACGTATTTTTCTATCCGGCGCAGTAGGAGCAGCTCTCCCGGACGATGAGCCGGCAGGGAAGTTCCAGCCGCACAGCGTCTTTGTGGCCGCCTCCGATATGGTCAAGGAGCAGCAGGACGGCGTGATGCGCCATCTCTTTTTTGGGAATATCGATGGTGGTGAGCATAGGCTTCGTCTCCTCAGATTCCTGAATGTTGTCGATGGAGATCACCGAAGGAATGTATCCCCGTTTGCGGTGCTTTTTCAGGCAGTCAAAGACGCCCAGGGCAGTGCTGTCATTGGCGCAGAAGATGGCGGAGGGCAGTTCCTTTTTCTGTAAGATCACCTGCATCATCTGCATCCCCTCCTGTCTGGTCTGGCTGGTGGGATAAATGTTCGAATAATCCAGCGGCAGATTGTGATTGATCAATGATTGATAATAACCGATATATCTCGCCTCATAGGAGCAGTCTCCTATGTAGGCGATTTTTTTATGTCCCAGGGAGATCAGGTAATTCATGGCGGTCACGGCGGCTGCGGTACCGCTGCACACCACCTCGTCGTAGTCAAAGTCCGTCGGATTCCGGTCGATGCCCACCAGATGATGATAGTAATTTTTCAGTGGAGAGATCAGCTCCGAAGGACATTTTCCAAGAAGAATCAGTCCGTCCGCGTGAGGAGTGTTGCCGGCGAAGGGCGTGGAAGCGTTCATCATGGTGGTGATGTCCGGCACGGTCAGAAGCCTGCCCAGCAGACAGCGCTGCTTCAAGAGCTCCTTCTTCAGCGCGTCATAAAGCTCGCGGAAGAACAGATCCTGGTCAAGAGAAGGAAAACGGGTGAGAAAAATATCAAAACAATAGGTATGTTCTTTGGACGCGGCCTGCTGATCGCCGCCCTTTTGCAGCGCCCTTGCCGCCGCGTTGGGAAGATATCGAAGCTCCTGCGCCGCCTGCCAGATGCGTTTCTCCAGCTCGGCGTCGGAACATTTATAATTTTCATTATTTAATACGCGGGAGACCGTGGAGACGGATGTTCCCGCACGTTTTGCGATTTCTTTTAATGACATAGAAACCTCCTGTTGGATGTGAAAACGTTATCACAAAAATGCGATATAAAAGATGGAATACATTTTATTTTGTTTAAGTATACAGGAAAAACCTTATAAAATCAACAAAAATGAATAGAAAACGTTTTCAAAAATGCCAGTTGTGAGAAAAACTGTTTTTGCATAAGATATAGGTAAGTTAAAAACATTGCAAAAAAAGTGGAGGTTATCATGAGAATAAAAGGATTAAAAAAGATAGTAGCAGCAGCGGCAATCATCGCAGCCATGGCCGGACTGGCAGGATGCGGCGGCGGAGGAAACAGTGATGGAAGCACGGATGTGAACATCGGATATTTCAATAACGTAACCCATGCGCAGGCATTATATATGAAGGCCAACGGAACATTGGAAGAGAATCTGGGCGATGACGTTAACGTGAGCTGGACCGCTTTTAATGCGGGACCTGCCGAGGTGGAAGCATTGTTTTCCGGTGATATTGACATCGGATACATTGGTCCGGTGCCGGCCATTAGCGCCAATGTAAATTCAAAGGGCGATGTGTCGGTTATCTCGGGTGCGACGCAGGCCGGTGCGGTTCTTGTGAAAGCAGCCGGTTCGGATATCCACTCTGTGGCTGATCTGGACGGAAAGACGGTTGCCATTCCGCAGATTGGAAACACGCAGCATCTTTGCTTATTAAAACTTCTGTCTGACAATGGCCTGTCCACCGTGGAAGAAGGCGGCACTGTCACAGTCACCGCCGTGGAAAACGCCGATGTGCAGAATATGATGGACCAGGGCAACATTGACGCGGCCGTTGTGCCGGAGCCGTGGGGCTCAGAGCTTGTAAAGGGCGGCGCGGAAATCGTGCTCGATTATAATGAGCTTTACATGAACGGCGACTATCCGGTGGCAGTTGTGGTAGTAAGAAATGAATTTATGGAAGAGCATCCGGACATTGTCAATGAGTTTCTCGCGCAGCACGAAGCGGCAACAGAAGCTATCAACGCCGATATGACAACGGCAGCCCAGACCATCAACGATGAGATCAACGCGGCCACGGGCAAATCCCTGGAGCTTGATGTGCTGACCAGCGCCTTCCAGAAAATCATCGTCTCCACAGACATTAATCAGGACGCCATGAATGATTTCGCGCAGATTTCTCTTGATGAAGAATTTATCGACGAACTGCCGGGAGATAATCTGATCGTCACCGTGGAGCAGTCGGCGGAATAACAGACAGTGATATTCTCAGGATTGCATAATGCGGTCCTGAGATTTTAATGAAAAAAGATAGAAAGGACGATCCCATGTCATTAGTTTTAAAAAATGTGAGCAAAACCTTTGACGACACCAATCAGGCGACGTTAAAAAATGTGGATTTGGAGATAAAACAGGGCGAATTTCTCTGCGTGGTCGGACGAAGCGGATGCGGCAAGAGTACTTTGCTGAATCTTATCGCCGGCCTGGAAAAACCTACCTCCGGTGAGATTCTTCTCAATGGAAAGCCGGTCACCGGACCGGGAGCGGACCGCACGGTCATGTTTCAGGAACATGCGCTGTTCCCTTGGCTCAACGTCATCCAGAATGTGAAGTTCGGTATGGAGATGACCGGCGTTCCGAAAGAAGAGCAGGAGAGAAGAGCAGACAAGTATCTGGAGATGATGCAGCTGAATGATTATCGCGAATACGCTATTCATCAGCTTTCCGGTGGTATGCGCCAGCGGGTGGCTCTGGCAAGAGCGTTTACTATGGATTCGGAGATCCTTCTGATGGATGAACCGTTTTCCGCCCTTGACAAGCAGACCTCCAACCGTCTGCGCAAGGAGCTGCAGGAGATTTGGATGCAGACCCAGAAGACCATTTTCTTTATTACCCACAGTGTGGAGGAGGCCGTTTTCCTGGGCGACCGCATCGCGGTGATGTCCGCCACGAAAGGCTGCATCCGCAACATTGTAAATGTGGAGCTGGAACGGCCAAGACATGTCTATGACGAGAAGTTCATTGAGTATCGTCATAAGATCTTAGATGAGATACAGGGGGAGGATGAGAACGCATGAAAAAAAGAAGTCTGAAAGCAACAGTCATACAGGAACTTTTATTTCTGGCGGCCATCGTCGTCCTCTGGCAGCTGATATATATGGTCGGCGTGGACGGTCTGTCCATCTGGAAAGCCTACGCCATGCCGTCGCCGGCCGGCGTCTGGGAAAGCTTCGTTGATCTGATGAGCGACGGCAGCCTGCTGTCCGCCATCGGTTACAGCCTCCTGAGAGGCGCCATCGGTTACGCAATCTCGCTGGTACTTGGCGGAATCCTCGGTATCTTAATGAACCATTTTGGATTCCTTCACCGGAATCTCCGTCCGCTGGTCATGGGTGTACAGACGCTGCCGAGCGTCTGCTGGGTGCCGTTTTCTATTCTCTGGTTCGGCCTGACCCAGACAGCCATCGTCTTCGTTGTTGTGATGGGATCTGCCTTCAGCATCTCCATCGCCGTGGACAATGCCATCAACAACGTGCCTCCGATCTATAAGAAAGCGGCGCTGACCATGGGAGCCAACCAGAAACAGATCTACCGTAAGGTTGTATTCCCGGCCTGTCTGCCGGAGCTCATCGCCGGTATGAAGCAGGGATGGTCCTTTGCATGGAGAGCACTGATGAGCGGCGAGGTCATGACCACTTCCATCGGACTGGGCCAGACACTGATCACCGGACGAAACCTTGCGGACATCAACCAGGTTATGCTTGTTATGGTAGTGATCGTTCTGGTGGGTATCTTCATCGACCAGGCAATCTTCCGCACGGTAGAAAAGAGAGTGCTCCGTAAGAGAGGGCTGGAAAACTGACGGCTATCTTCATTTAGCAAGTAAAGCTAATATATGTGGGTGGACGCCTTTCCCGGGCTACGGCCTGCAAACAGATTTGTCAATATAGGAATTCCACCGGAACTTCATATGAAATCAAGAACTCCTGCCAGAGACTGCAAATGGTCTTTGGCAGGAGTTTTTGTCGTTAGTCTGTTATTTTAAATTCATCTATAAAAGTATTTTCATAATCTTGCAGCTGGTGATATATTGCATCCACATAAACGGTAGAAACTTCTATACGATACAGCATCACATAATTATGTTTTGTGAAATTAATAGCGCGATATCCATACTGTTTTAACTGTGGATGTCTGCAATATTTCAGACTTGCTGCTACAAGAGAAAGCCGTTTTCTTGTTTCCAGGGCATCCTGCCAGACGTTGCTGGCAGCAGATACATTCAATAGAGTATATTGAATATAATCAATGTAACGATTTAATTGGGACAAAGCGTTTGGAGAGATGATTACATCAAAGGAATCCATGTTCCTGTCCCAGTTTCATCAGCGCTTCTTCCATATTCAGACCTTCTCCGCGAGATATCTGCTCCCGGGATATTTCAAGGTCCGAAAGTACCTGCCTCGAATCAACAGGTAAAAAAGGATTCGCTGATTTGTTGGAAACAAAAAGCTGTTGTGTATATTTAAAAACTTTTAATCTTTCGTCTTCTGGCATCGCTTCCAGCATGGATACCGTGGCATCTAAAGTATTCATAAGAAACCCTCCTTTTATTGTAACACTGGAATACTATGCTTCGACTAATATTATACATGAATCAAATACACAATTCAATGGCAGGCCATTTTATTTCTCCTGCTCCCGGCAGTAAGCAAGAAATTCTTCGCGGGTTACCCGGACAGCGCCCTCTTTCTGGATATCGGTGCGGATATCAATAGGAACGCCGTATTCCCGTTCCATGATGGCTTTGATCCGCGGGCGGCAGAAATCGCCCTGGCAGTAGCCCATGGAGGCGCGGGTCCGTCTCTTGACGCCGTCCACTGAGAGAACAGGGATGCCCCGGTGGAGACAGTCCACGATGGTCTTTTCTTCCACCTGCTCGCAGCGGCAGATGATTTTTTCCGGGCAGGACGGGATGTCGAGGAGCGGCGCAATCTCGGAATATGGACGCATTTCCTCCTTGCGCTCGATGATCGGCGCCCGGTAAGGATCGTAGGACGGATCTTCTTCCAAAGTAAGTCCCTGAGCGGCCAGCTCCTCCGTAATCATGTCGGCGATGGCCGGAGATGAGGTGAGACCCGGCGACTGGATGCCGGCGGCATTGAGGAATCCCGGCGTCGCGGTGGCGCCCACGATGAAATCATCGGTGCTTGCCACGGCACGGAGACCGGTAAAGCTGCGGATAAATGTCTCGATGTCCATTTTGTCGGTGGTGAGAAGCCCTTCTTTATAAATCTTATAAAGCCGTTCCACATGGGTGCTTCTGTCTACACCGCCGTCCTCGTCGATGGCGTCCGGGCCCAGCAGAAGATTGCCGTGATAGGTGCTGGTGACCAGAATACCTTTGCCCATCTTGGACGGCATCTGGAATACGACAGTATTCAATGCCTTGCCGGTTCCCGGCGCAAATAAAATGTACTCGCCGGAGCGCGGGCGGATCTCAAAAGTTTTTTCATTGACCATCTGATCAATCTTGTCAGAATAAAGTCCGGCCGCGTTGATGACGTAACGGGTTTTGAAATCCCGGTTTGTCATATGAACCACAAAATGATCTTCTTCTTTATCAATTCCCACAACCTCGGAGAACAGGAACAGCTCTACGCCGTTATGAACAGCATTTTCCGCCATGGCGATAGCCATCTCATACGGGGAACAGACTCCGGCGCCCTCGCAGTACAGGGCGTAACGCACGTCCGGATTAATGTTCGGTTCCATGGCCATGATCTCATCGTGACTGAGGATCTTCAGATCGGTAAGGCCGTTTTTCTGACCGTTTTCCAGCATGGCCTCAAGCTTCAGCAGATCATTTTCATCGGTGGTGATGACAAGGCTGCCGGTCTTGCGGAATCCGAAATTCAGCTCCTTGTTGAGCTGCTCATACTGTACCCGCCCCTTGTAGCAGAGCCGGCCTTTCAGCTTGGCGTTGGCTTCGGCGTAGCCGCCGTGCACGATGGCGCTGTTGGCTTTGGTGGAACCCATGGCCACGTCGTTGGACTTCTCCACGAGACAGACAGAAAGCTTATAGCGGGACAGTCTTCTGGCGATGGTCGTGCCGACGATACCGCCGCCGATGATCAATACGTCATACATAATAGTCTCCTCCTTTTTTCGTTTCTTATGGGAAACGCACATTTTTGATAACAGTAATCGTTATTAATTTTGATTATACTACGGAAATCTCCATGTCACAAGGGAAAAAATTGCGAATCATATCTCCCGGGTTGTCTCATATATATAAAGCATAAGAAATCCGCGTGCCGGCAGAAGACAGATTATGAGGCGCAGTACGGGCAGAAAACCGACGGTTGCCAGATATAAAAAAGACGGCATGCCAGGCAGGAAGGAGGAGAACCAGTGGAGAAAACAGAGCTTTCCAGAGAAATCCTGCACATTTTTTCTGACAGTATCCGGAAACGCATAGAGGGAATCCTGTGCCGGCCGGACCTGACGGAGATCCGCCTGCGGGTGAATCTCCCCCTGATGATCCGGACGCTCCGGCGGGAATATTATCTGACGGAAGAGGGGGAGCTGTCCTGCGGGACGGGAAATGCATACATAGTCACCCCGGAGGATATCCGTATCATTTTTCAGAAAATCAGCCAGTATTCTCTTTTTGCTTATAAAGAAGAGGTGCGGGAGGGGTTCATCACTTTGAAGGGCGGCCACCGGATCGGCCTTTGCGGCAAAGTATATTATGACGGGGAGGGGAAGCGGCAGCTGCAGCAGATCTCTTCCATGAATATACGAATCGCCAGACAGATCACCGGATGCTGCCGGACCTTTTTCCCTTATCTCACGGAGGACGGCTGCTTTTTTAACACCCTGCTGATTTCGCCGCCGGGTGGAGGAAAAACCACTTTTTTGCGGGACATTATCCGCATGCTGTCCGACGGAACCGACTATTTTGCGGGGCAAAATGTATCGGTGGTGGATGAAAGAAGCGAGATCGGAAACCGGACAAGGCTCTCGGAGGGATTTTATCTGGGGCGACGTACCGACCTTCTGGATCACTGTCCAAAAGCCGACGGCATGCTCATGATGCTTCGTACCATGGCACCCCAGATTATCGCCGCCGATGAGATTGGAGACGCGGGCGATATTGAAGCGCTCCGGTACATACGAAACTGCGGCTGCCGTCTGCTGATGACGGTGCACGGCAAAGATGTGGGAGACATTCTGGAGCGCCCCTTTCTGGGGGAATACCTCAGAAAATACCCTTTTGAGCGTTATGTGCAGATTCAGGCGGAGAAAACCGGCCGCCGCCGCGTTGACATTTTTGACGCCAGGCAGAACCGGGTGTGGAGGGGGATAACATGAAGTGGTTCGGCGCATTTCTTCTTCTTGTTTCAGGGTATCTGTTAAGCCGCCGCCTGGCGGAGCCCGGCATAAGGCATGTGGAGCTTCTGGAAGAGGGGGAATATTTGTTTCGCCTGCTGGAATCGGAGATCAGAAACGCAAAGATTCCCCTGCCGGAGCTGTTTGCTGACATCAGCCGCCGCACCGGATCTCTCTGGAAAGGATTCTTTGCCGACCTGTCGGAGGAGATGAAAGAAGAAAGGGATTTTGCTTTCGGGGACGAATTTGAATGCCTGCTCACATTTCATTTATCAGGAATCCTCACGGAAGAGGAGCTGCTCCTTTTTCTGCGGGCGGGGCGAAACCTCCTGTCCGACGATTTGACATTTCACAAAAATACATCGGAGCAGCTTTCCCGGGAAATCCGCGAACACGTCTCCGGCATGAAAAAACGGCTGGACAGCCAGAAAAAGGTATACCAGGCTCTGTGTCTGTCCATGAGCGCACTGATTGTTATTATTCTGATATAGGAGAGACGTATGACCATTCAGCTTATTTTTAAAATTGCAGCCGTGGGCATTCTCGTGACCATTTTAAATCAGGTGCTAAAGCACGCCGGACGGGAGGAGCAGGCTTTCCTTATCAGTCTTTCCGGGCTGTTTATCGTGCTGTCATGGATCATTCCGTGCATCAACGATCTGTTTTCTCAGATATACAGCCTGTTTCAACTGTAAATGTACGGGCAGCGCGCCTGTTCCTGCAAAGCTTACGTTACGGGGGAATCCATATGGTCATTTTAAAAATCGCGCTGATTGGCATCGGAGGAGCCGTCCTCGCCCTGGTGGTCCGGCAGTTTCAGAAAGAATACAGTGTATTTGTCCTTCTGGCCGTCTGCCTGTTCCTTATCGCCTACCTCACCTCAAATGTATCGGTCATCGTGGACTTTGCGGAAAATCTGGGGGAAAAGATTCACATCAGCGACACCTATATCAAAATACTGTTCAAGCTGCTGGCCATCGCCTTCATTTGCCAGGTGGCCTCCAACATCTGCCAGGATCTGGGCTACCAGTCCATCTCCTTTCAGGTGGAGATCATCGGGAAAATATCTATTTTTATCCTGAGCATACCAATCATCAACTCATTGCTGGAGACCATCGAATCGGTCATGTGACGGAACTGTTCCGGCCGCCGGGAGAAAGGAGGACCGCCGTGAAAATAAAAAGAACTTTGCTGCCGGTCGCCCTTCTTCTTTCGATTTTTTTGTTTATGACCTGCGGCTGCCTGCCGGTGCGGGCGGCTGTGTTGCCGGTGAGCGGGAAAATCGGACAGGATGTACGAGAAAACGTTGCCTTACTGGAATCTGGTCGGGAGGCAGAAGCAGAGACGGACAGCCCGGTGAGCCAGGGAAATGGAGCGGCGACGGACAACCTGCCCAATCAAGAAGATGGAGAGGCGACGAGCAACTCGTCTGGTCAGGAATCCGAAGAGACCGCTGAGAGCCAGCTGGACATCGATGCTCTGGAAAGAGAGCTGGAAAGTCTTGAGGAGGAGTATGAATATCCGGATTTTTCCGCTATTTTTGACGCGTTGCTGGACTTTCGGTTTGTGGACGCGCTGGAGGAAGCCGGTGTGTGGCTGGTGGAAACGCTGACCTATGAGATTTCGACTTCCTGGGTGCTGATGGGGGAGCTGATCGGCGTCATATTATTTGCCGCCGCCTTTAACAACATTTCCTCCTCGTTCCGGCAGTTTGCCATCGGGGACAGCGGGTTCCTCATCTCGTACTTTATAACCTTTACGATTATCTTCGCCAACTTCACCATCATGGCAAATCTCTTTGAACATACGGTGGAGACTCTCTCAAAACTCCTGAAGATGGTGATTCCCGTGTATACCCTGGCGGTCACCCTGAGCGGCAACCTGTCAGTGGGCGTGGTGTTTTACGAATACTTTATGATCGTGGTGTTGGTGGTGAACTGGATCTGCCTGACGGTGATCCTCCCCATGATTCAGTATTATCTGCTCTTGGAGCTACTCAACAATTTCTCCGCCAGACAAAACATTTCCAGATTGTGTGAGAGCCTCTACCTGCTGTTATCCAAGAGCATGAAATTCCTTTTCGTGCTGTTTTTCGGCTTTCATCTGCTGGAAACCATGGTGGTTCCCTCCTTTGACGCCACAAAAAATGCGGTGTTCAACCGGATTGTGGGGATGATTCCCGGCGCAGGCTCTGTGGTGCAATCTGTGGCAGGAACGGTGGTGGGTTCTTCCATCATGATAAAAAATACCATGGGAGCCACGGCGATTATTTTTATCCTTCTGTTGCTGGCAATCCCCATCATCAAGCTGCTGCTGTACTGCCTGTTCTACCTGCTCCTGTCCATCCTGCTGGAGCCGGTGGCGGACGAGCGTTTCATCCGCTGCATCAGCGCGGCACAAAAAAGCGGCATCCTTCTCGTATATACCTTAGGGATTACCGCGGCGCTGTTTATTCTCACCATCGCGGTCACGTCTCTGGCGACCAACAAAGTGTGAGCCGGCGGCCGACAAGAATGGCGGCGCAAAGCTGGCGCAGGAGAACGCCGGCTGTGCTTGATCACCAAAAAGGAGGTGCATCCCACGGAATACTTTAAAGAATGGCTGAAAACCATTCTCTACATGAATGTGCTCCTGCTCGTTTGCGACAGTTTTATTCAGAAAACAAAATATGAAAGCTACCTCCGGTTCTTCTCCGGCTTTCTCATGATGCTCTGTCTGATGAAGCCCCTCATCGACCTGGCGGGAGCCGGACAGTATATGGACGCCTCCTACATTATCAACCAGCTGAAAAACGAATGGCAGGTCATCGAGCAGTCGGAGGATCTGCGGGGCATGAAAAAGGACATTCAGGAGGAATATGACGACACGATACAGAAGCAGGTGACAGAGCTCGCCGCTTCTTTTTTCATTGAGGTGACCGAAGTCCGTGTCCGCTGGGAAACCGACGGAAGCGCCATAAAGGAACTTGACGTCGAAGGGAAGGAGACGGGAGAGGAGGGGGAGACGCCGCAGATTCATGACCTTCGGGAAGCGCTGATGGAATCCTATAATCTGGAATCCTCGAATATAGATATAACGATACGTGACTGAAACAAAGAGGGGCTGGTATTCACACGCCTGCGGGCGCATGCACAGGAAAGACGGGAGTCGGTATGGAAAAGAAAAAACGCAGAAAAATAACGCTGAAGGATTTTGGTGTGGAAAAGATTCTCCTCATTGCCATTGCCGGAGTCATCCTCCTGGTGACCAATGTTTCGGAATGGCGGGCGAGAGCTGCGCCGGATGAGACCACAGAGACACAAAATACTGCGGCAGTCAGCGAAAATGAAGCATATATTGAGAGTCTCGAAAATAAATTAGTACATATCCTGGAAAATGTTGACGGGGTGGGACAGGTGGAGGTGATGATCACTTTACAAGCTTCCAGAGAATCAGTTCTGAATAAAGATGACACGGAGGAACTGGAAACGGAGACAGAAACCTCCGATGGGACACAAAACGAGCGGCAGAGCAGCAGAAGTGAAAATGAAACGGTTCTCTCCGATGAGAACGGGGAGTCAGCGCCGTACGTGATCAAGGAGCTTGAACCGGAGATCGCCGGCGTAGTCATCGCCTGCGAGGGGGCAGACAACAACACGGTGGCCGCGTCGGTTACCGAGGCCGCACAGGTTCTATTTGGAATATCTGTTAATCGCATCAAGGTTTTAAAAATGGAGGTCCATCAATGAAAAAAATATTTAAGAGCAATCAGATCGCGATCACATCCCTGGCCATTATGATTGCCGTAGCCGGGTATCTGAACTTCACAAAATCAGAGGCGCCGTCCACCGCCAGTTACGAAAATGCGGAGGAATCCCTGGATACCATCGACACCATGGACATATCCGACGGCGATTCCCTCATCAGTGAAAAAGTGGACGATGAGATTCCCACAGAAGAAACCGAGACCATCGGCGACGCTGTGCTGACCCAGGCGCAGGTGGGAGAATACGTGGCCGGAGCCAAGATGGAACGGGAGCAGACCCGCTCCAAGACCCGGGACTCTCTGAACGAGATCATAGAAAATGAATCTTTAAGCGACAGCGAAAAAGAAGACGCCGTGGCAAAACTCACCAAGCTGGCCGAAGTTATCGAGAAAGAAGCGGCAGCCGAACAGCTTCTGGACACCAAAGGGTACGGAGACTCCGTAGTCTCCATCGGCGAAGACAGCGTGGACGTGGTGTTAAACTACAACGAACTCAGCCAGGCAGACCGGGCGCAGATTGAAGACATCGTCACCCGGAAAACAGGCTGCACTGTCAGCCAGATTGTCATCAGCCGGATGAACGTGTCAGGAAGTTGATGCGATAGTCTCTGACATAAAACGGGAAGCTGACGCGACGCGATAGTCTCTGACATAAAACGGGAAGCACATACAATAACGGAGCCCCTGTTCCACAGAATTCAATCTGTGAAGCGGGGGCTCTGCTTTTGCCAGCTCCTTTTACCGTGCTCTTTTCACAGGACAAAATGCAATGGGATTATCTTGTATTATCCATGATATCTTGCTATATTTAATTCACTAAAGAAAGATAAGGAGGCCGCCTATGCCTTTTGAGATAGTACGAAATGACATTGTAAATATGCAGGTGGACGCAATAGTAAATACTGCGAATCCGGACCCGGTCATCGGCTCCGGCGTTGACAGCGGGATACATAAGGCAGCCGGAGCGAAGCTGCTGGCAGCCCGGCAGAAAATCGGGTGTATTGCTCCCGGCGATGCCGTTGTCACACCGGGATATGGGCTGGATGCCAAATATGTGATCCACACCGTCGGCCCTGTCTGGAAGGGCGGCAATTGCCATGAGGAACAGATTCTGTCCTCATGCTATCGGAAGTCTTTGGAGCTGGCTAAGAAGTACCAGTGTGAGTCCATTGCATTTCCTATGATATCCACCGGCAACTATGAATTTCCAAAACCGCTTGCTCTGCAGATCGCCGTCCGGGAAATCAGTACATTTCTTATGGAAAATGAGATGCAGATCTATCTGGTTGTGTTTGGCAGAGAAGCATTTGCGCTGTCGGAAAAGCTGTTCAAATCTGTCAGCAGCTACATTGATGAAAACTATATCCGCAGTAAAACTCTCGATGAGTACGGCGGGGAAGGGGAGAATGGCTCTCTTTTCAGCACAAGAGGGATAAGAGGCCGGCAAAGATGGAGCGACCGGCTCCGTGAATCTATCCGCACTTCACAGACATTGGCGGGACGTCTCGACGGGGCCGTCGGCCCGGGGACTTCGATGGATGCCGATGATTGGGGAAAGTTGCTGGAAGATCTGGACGCAGGCTTTTCCGAAACTCTCCTGAAGCTGATCGACCGCACAGGTAAAAAAGATTCTGAGATATACAAGAAGGCCAATGTGGACAGGAAGCTGTTTTCAAAAATCCGGAATAATATGGATTATAAGCCATCGAAGACAACGGCGCTGGCATTTGCATTTGCGCTGGAACTGGATATTGATGAGACAAAAGATTTTATCGGCCGGGCAGGACTTGCCCTCTCCCACAGCAATAAATTTGACGTAATCGTGGAATATTTCCTTGTGAACAGAAATTACAACGTGTTTGAATTGAATGAAGTTCTGTTTGCCTTTGACCAGCCGTTGATCGGCGCATAAAAATGTCGCCTGCCATGCGACCGATTTTTTGCTTGTTTTATGTATAATGAAGCCAACAATAAAGAAACAGCAAAAAATGGGAGGAGTATAAAATGACAGAACTTGTATTTATCTTAGACCGAAGCGGTTCCATGTCGGGACTGGAAAAAGACACCATCGGAGGATTCAACTCCATGCTGGAAAAACAGCGTAGAGAACCGGGAGATGCCCTGGTATCCACCGTGCTGTTTAACAGCAGAACACAGATTGTCCACAACCGCACAGCCATTAGAAATGTACCGAATCTTACGGAAGAAGAATATGTTGTTTGCGGCAGCACTGCACTTCTCGATGCGGTGGGAAGCGCTATCCATCGCATTGGCAACATCCACAAATATAACCGCAGGAAATATGTTCCGGAGAAAACACTTTTCATCATCATTACTGATGGTATGGAGAATGCCAGCCGCCGTTACACCTACGATATGGTTCGGCATATGATCGAACGACAAAAACGACGCTATGGATGGGAATTTCTTTTCCTCGGCGCCAACATTGACGCGGCGGCGGAAGCAGGCAGATTCGGCATTGACGAATCAATGGCCGCAAATTATCACTGTGACAAGGCTGGAACTGCCCTCAACTATGAAGTGATCAGCGAAGCAATCACCAATGTAAGGACACATGGCGCGCCACTGTCGGCTGATTGGAAAAAAAGGATTGATAGGGATTACAGAGAACGAGGAGGAAAGAGATGACCGGAGCGATTTTGTTCCATGGTTTTCCAGACACTCACAAAAGGGGTCTGCTGCTTCATAGACGATATCTGTGAAGCAGGGGCTTCTTTTTATTTGGGCTTATTTACTGTGCCTTCCTCTAGACAGAAAATGTAATGAAAATTACTTGCATTATTCATTACATATTGGTATATTATAGTAAAAAAAGAAAAAGTTCAGAAGGAGAGTCAGAAAGAAAGGAGCATGGAAGATGGCACAGACAGTAAATGTAAATTTTCGTTTAGATGAAGATGTTAAAAAGAAAATGGAAGAGGCCTGCGCAGATATGGGACTTTCTATGACAGCGGCTTTCACTATCTTTGCAAAAAAAGTCGGCAGAGAAAGACGCATCCCGTTTGAGGTGTCTGCTGATCCATTTTATTCTGAAAGCAACATGAGGCGTCTGGAAAAAATAGCTGCTGAAATCAATGCGGGAACCGCAAAACTTATCGAACATGATCTGATAGAGGAGGAATAATGCGGCTTTTATGGGAAGAAAGTGCATGGGAGGATTATCTTTATTGACGTATCAACGAAACAAACCGGATTGTATATAAAGAACAGGAAGGAGCAATTATTATAGTCGCCTGCAGGGGGCATTATGAATGATTTGCTGAATATTATCGGGGCTTCTGCTTCACAGATTGAATCTGCGGCGCAGAAGCCCTGTTTTTTCTATGAGAGCATGTAATTATCTCGCGACTATTATTCAGAAAGATATAAATGGAATTATCATTTTTCATTATACTCAGAAATAAGTTCTTCTGTCAGATATTCATCACTCATACAGTGAAGGTCAGATACTCCTTCACAGATTAAGCGGTAAATCTTTGAGTGATAAAAAAAGCTCAGGGCATCGTTCAAAGAAAGTTTTTCTTTCTTCGCAAAACACTCGATAATCCGAGTATATTTTTTTGCAGCAAAACAGGATTAGCCGTCAAATTTGTTCACTCCCTTCATAATGCAAATAAGTTTCCAGCGCTTTCTGTGTCCGGAAACAAAGCTGTAAGTTAGGATGAAATCTGACTCGCACTACTTGAATTTTTTGCGCCATTTTGTCATACTTCAATACCTCTTTCCCGCATTAAGCTGATAATGTCATCAATAATGTAGTCTTTGCTTTGCGTATGCAGCATTTCATATTCAGGTATGATGTAGCCGGACAATATATTGCTTTCTTCTGTTAGCATTTTATAGATCTCTTCAGCATTTTTTTCAAGCCTGATTGCAATGTTTTCGATACAAAAAACAGCAAATTCCAGCTGGTTGGTGTTCTCAATTTTAGCATCTTCTAACATGGCGCTGATTCCTCCGCTATTCATACTCATAATAGGAATTATCATAATTGTATATCAGAAGTTACAGGAAGTCAAAAAGTTCTGATAAAAACTTCGGATTATACACTCTGCATCATAAACAGCGTAGGTGATAAAAGGTTATTTTATATTTATTAAAGGATATAAAATAGAGTGTTGCTATCAAAAAAATTTATTGAAAAAAATTCAATTTTTTTGTCACAAAATCCCTTCCTCATCCGTTTATATTATAGAGGGGAAAATATATCAGGGAGCTCTTATGATACATTATTTACAATTATTAAATACACAACAGGACAAAGATAAATTTGTCATACTTTATCAAAGGTACTTCCAGCCACTTTACAGTACAGCCTTTGAGATACTGAAAGACCATGCCGCATCCGAGGACGTTGTGCATGAAACATTTTTGATATTGATCGACCATATAGACAACGTAGATGAACAGGCATCCATGAAGACATGGAATTATCTTGCGACCATTGTTCGCCGCCTTTGTATTGATTCACTGCGAAAGCAAAAGAAAACGATACTTCGCGATATGGAGTCGGAAAATGTCTGGGTTGCTTCCGACGACGATATCGAATCAGATTTCATCGGAAAGGAAATGACCGAACAGGTCAAGAATCTGATCCAGCAGATGGACTACCCTTACAAGCAGGTTCTCTTGCTACAATACTATAACAAAATGAAAGGCGGGGACATTGCAGAAACCCTGGATCTGAAACCGGAAAATGTACGGCAGATCGCAAAGCGTGGCAGGGAACAGCTGAAAAAGCAATTAAAGGAAAGGGGGTATATCTGAACATGAGGAAAGCAAGATTGACGGACGCCATTCTGGAAGAAGCAGCCCGAATGGTGGTCGAAGAAGACTTTCAGGAACAAAACGAAAAAGCAACGAAAGCCCCTCACATTTTCAGCCCGGAATTCCACGAGAAAATGAACCGGGTGTTTGCATCGGCCGATGCATTTACTATACATAATCAATCGGACGCCGAAAGTGAAGACGAACCTTTTCTGCAACAGCTGGATCATAAACGGAAAAATCACTCCCCCTGGTCATACCGCAGATATATCGCGATCGTGGCTCTGCTCATGCTGGGAGTATCCGGGGCTGCACTTGCCAGCGATGATATCCGGGAGGGCCTGCGCCAGTTAAGCCTTCAGTTTTTCTCTGACAATGTCACCATTGAATCCGCTCCGGAAAGTACTACAGAACAGGAAGGCGCAGACACTGCCAGTGAAGAATTTCATGCTTACAAATGGAAAGAGGTGCCGGAAGGGTATCAGGTAGTGTATGAGGAGGAGAATGCAGAATTTGGTTATTATATCATGGATTTTGAAAATGATGATGGTAACTTTATTAATTATATGCAAAATGATGCATCCTTATATACAACTTCCATTACTTACGATGAAGTAGACGGTTACAAACGAACTATTAACTTATATGATGAAGTGGAGGCATATTCCATATCAGATGGCAAAAACAATACTATTTTTTATGAAAAAGATGGATATTTATTTAGATTCATGTCCGACCAACCGGAGGAGGTGATCTTAGATTACATAGATATATCTGGAATATTAGACTATTAGACTATGAATACTGAATTGCCGAGCTTTTCCTGCCTGACTTACGAAGAAAAGTCTGATTATTACAAAAACATGGTCTGATTTTTACAACAAGCGGCACAGGAGATTTATTATGGTATAATGAAGACAACAGAATAACGGTTCGAGTTGTATGTAGAATTATATCATGGGAAGGAGGAACATGAAAAAACATCTGAAACTATTTATTTTCACCGCTCTGGCCTGTACATTTCTGCTGGGAGCGGGCGTGTCCGCGCAGGCAGCATCAAAAGTAGCCATCAATGACACCAATTTTTCCTCAGCAGTAAAAACATATGCAGAGGAGGCTGATACCAATAGAGACGGATATCTTTCCAGGAAAGAAGCTTCAAATGTAAAGGAAATCCATTTTGACAGTTCCGATTATGTTGATTCTATCAAAGGAATAGAGAATTTCACCAACCTGGAAAATTTTGACTATGATGAAATGTTCTTTGATGAGAGTGAGGGTATTTATCAGAAGGCTACTGCATCGGTGATTGATCTCAGTAATTTTAAGAAGTTAAAAAGAGTGCAGATTTACACCATCACCGACTATCTGAGAACAATCAATCTTCAGGATTGTACTAATCTGAGAGAAGTATATATCACAGGCGGGTGTGATAGTTGTATTGACGCTCTGAATCTGAAGGGGTGTACCAATCTGCGTGCCATCGAACTTAGCGGCCTTAATATAACGAAATTAAATCTTGCCGGTTTTCAACATTTGAAAGAAATTTCTATATCGGATAGCACCCGCAGCTTACAGACTCTTAATTTGAAAAAATGTTCCAGCCTGAAAACAGTTTCTGTGTGGAGCGACAGTCTGACAAAATTAAAATTAAAGAAAGCAAAAAATCTGGACAGTCTGAGTGTGACTGGCAGAGATCTCATTTCTGTAGACCTCAGTACTAATGTGCAGTTAAAGACACTGCACATTGGGTGGGGAGGAAGGACTGGAATCACTTCGATGGATTTAAGCAAAAATAAGAAACTGGAGACCTTGAGCTGCTACTGGACTGAACTGGTTTCTTTAGATTTAAGTAATAATCCAAATCTCATAAAAGTAGACTGTCACAAAAATCCGAATCTGACGAAAGTAAATGTGAAAGGATGCAGAAAGTTAAGGACTCTTCGTCTCGATAATACCAATTTAGAAAAGTTAAATGTAAAGACAAACACCAATTTGCAGGTACTGCGCTGCAAAAATACGAATCTTGAGAAATTAAATTTAAAGAGAAATGTAAATTTGCGGAAATTACTTTGTGAAAATACCCGTTTAACGGAGCTGGATCTTTCCAATACCCGCATCCGCGAATCGTCAGCACTGGAATGCGACCCGGATGTCACAGTCACCTACGCAAAATAACCATCCGCCAAGGACACGGATGACCGGGCGCGGCAGCGTGCCAGGTGTCTCATTCTGTCCGGCCGGCACCCTGCTTTTTCCCGTCGGAAAAAGAAGTTGCAAAACATGGGATGTCTGTTATAATATAGGAAATAAATCTATGTCATTTGTTTATACTATAAGAAGAAATATATAGAAAACAGATGGGTATGGCAGGTATCACAAGAAGGAGGTTTCCATGGATAAAGAGAATAAAGTGAATCATTCCGGTTATGAAATAGAGGATGTGGGACAGGTGCAGATTGCAGACGAAGTCATCGCGGTGATCGCGGGTCTGGCGGCCACCGAGGTGGACGGCGTGCAGCAGATGTCCGGCAATATTACCAATGAGATCGTCAGCAAGCTTGGCATGAAGAACCTTTCCAAGGGCGTGAAGGTGAGCATCGACGGCGAGCAGGTGGATGTGGATCTGAATCTGATCCTCCAGTATGGCGTCAGCATTCCGAAGACTTCCAAGGAAGTACAGGAGAAGGTGAAGGGTGCCATTGAGACCATGACCGGACTTACGGTAAATGAAGTAAATATCCGCATCGCGGGTATCCAGACAGAAAGCGAATAACAAAAGGTCCGCCGTCCCGGCAAAACGGGGCAGGCGGACTGTATATTGACCCGCGGTAACAGCGGGCGGCATAAAATAGACACGAAGGAAGATAGATGGAGGTTCCTACATGAAAATGAGCAGAAGAGAGCTGAGGGAGAGTATCTTCCTCTTGCTTTTCCGCATAGAATTTAATACCAGAGAAGAACTGCAGGAACAGACGGAGATGTTTTTGGAAGAGAAGCCGGATATCAGCGAGGCAGACAGCGCGTACATCCGGAACAAGGTAGATGCGATTCTGGATATCCAGGACGAGATTGACCGCACGATCATGAAGATATGTACCGGCTGGCGTCTGGAGAGACTTGGAAAGACGGAGCTTGCGATTCTCCGGCTGGCAGTGTATGAGATGGAAAAGGATGAGGACATTCCGAAGGGAGTGGCCATCAATGAGGCTCTGGAGCTGGCGAAGATATATTGCAGCGAGGATGCGCCGCGTTTTATCAACGGGGTTCTTGCCAAGCTGGCGTAGATCTGCGCATATGCTTTGCAGTGACCGGTCAGGGAGCGGAGTCTGTCAGATCTTGAACGACGGACTGTTCGCCCGGGTGATGCGGTCACGGTAAATGGTACTTTGAATTTAGTAAGATAGAATCTTTCAGGCGGCGTGAAAACGGAATATGGAGTTTGCGCCGCCTGTTTTTGTACAGGACAGAACATGAAGCAGATATTTACCGTCTCACAGATAAATTCATACATTCGCCGGATTTTTGACAGCGATTACGCATTACGAAAGATATTTTTAAAAGGAGAGGTGTCCAACTGCAAATACCATTCCTCAGGACACATTTATTTTACTTTAAAGGACGCGCACAGCACCATCCGCTGTGTGATGTTTGCCAACGACCGGGCGAAGGGACTTCATTTTCGCCTGGAAAATGGACAGATGGTCATCGTGCAGGGCAATATTTCCGTGTTTGAGAGGGACGGCTCTTATCAGCTTTACGCAAAGGAGCTGGAGCTGTCGGGCGCCGGAGAGCTCCACGTCCGCTATGAACAGCTGAAACGGGAGCTTTCAGAGCTTGGATACTTTGATTTTGAACGGAAGAAGCCGCTGCCTTCGTATCCGGAGCGTATCGGCATCGTCACGGCGCTCACGGGAGCGGCCATCGAGGATATCAAGAGCATCGCTGCCAGGAGAAATCCGTTCGTGCAGCTCTATCTCTTCCCGGCAAAGGTGCAGGGAGAGGGCGCGGCCGAGAGCATCGCCCGCGGCATCCGGTATTTTGACGACAGCGGCGTAGACATTATTATTATCGGGCGGGGCGGCGGCTCCATTGAGGATTTGTGGGCGTTCAATGAAAGGATCGTGGCGGACAGCATCTATGAGGCCAGGACGCCGATCATATCAGGCACGGGCCATGAAATTGATATGACCATCGCGGACTACTGCGCCGATGTGCGGGCGGCCACACCGTCGGCGGCCTGCGAGCTGGCGATCCCCGATGTGTATTCCATCATCCAGCAGTTTGACCGGTACAGGGACGAACTGGCCGGCCGGATGCTGTACCGGGTGCAGGAATACCGGCAGCGATTGCTGGGAGCGCAGCGCCTGCTGGAGGCCCGCCATCCCGGCACGAAGCTTCTAAGACAGAAGATGCTCTGTCAGACACTAAGCGAGCGTCTGCATCAGACCATGGACGCGCGGCTCAGGGAGGCAAGGCATGAGCTGATGCTCCGGACGGAGCGGCTTCACGGACTGTCGCCGACGGCCAGGCTGACCGGAGGGTATGTGTTTGCACAGGATAAGGCCGGGAGACCGGTGGCGTCGGTGGAACAGCTTACGCTGCACGAGCCGTTTTCGCTGATTTTTTCCGACGGTGAGGCGGAGGTAACGCCGGTATCCGTCACGAAAAGAAGGGGAATCTCTTCCGGGGCGAAGACGAGGCAGCGCAGAGAAGACATTTCCACAGAGCAGAAAGAGGAATAAACGATGGCAAAGACAAAGTTTTCCATAGAGAAGGCATTTGAGGAACTGGATGAGATCCTGAACCGGCTGGAAGACCCGGAGCTGAGTCTCTCCGATTCCATGGATTATTATAAAAAGGGTGTGAAGCTTTTGGATAAATGCGGTCAGACCCTGGATAAAACGGAGAAAGAGATTATTGTATTACAGGAGGGAAAAGATGGAAGCATCCCTGAAGGAGAAGATTGAAAAAAGAACAAAAGAGGTGGAAGAGATTCTGTATTCTTATCTGCCAGAGGAAGAGGGATATCAGAAGACGGTGATAAGCGCCATGAATTATACCATGCGGGCGGGCGGCAAACGGCTCCGTCCCATGCTGATGGACGAGACGTACCGGATGTTCGGCGGCACCGACCGTGCACTGATCGAGCCGTTTATGGCGGCCATCGAGATGATTCATACGTATTCGCTGATTCACGATGATCTGCCGGCTCTCGACAACGACGATTACCGGAGAGGAAGAAAGACCGCCCATGTGGTGTATGGGGAGGCCATGGCGATCCTTGCGGGAGACGCCCTTTTAAACTATGCCTTTGAGACGGCGTCGAAGGCGTTTCGCGGCACGGAGGAGGACATCCGCACGGCCAGAGCATTTGCCATCCTCACAAGAAAACCGGGCATATACGGCATGATCGGCGGACAGACGGCCGATGTGGAGTCCGAGCAGCGGGAGATTCCGTTTAAGGAGCTTTTGTTTATTCACGAGAATAAAACGGCGGCGCTCATCGAGTGCGCCATGATGATCGGGGCAGTGCTCGCGGGAGCGTCGCAGGAAGAGGTGGCGACTGTGGAGCAGATTGCCAGAAAAACGGGCGTCGCTTTCCAGATTCAGGATGATATCCTTGATCTGACCAGCACCCAGGAAGAGCTGGGTAAACCGGTGGGAAGCGACGAGAAAAATGAAAAAAACACCTACGTGTCCATGAAAGGACTGGAGCAGTCCGGCAAAGATGTGATACAATACACCAAAGAGGCAATCGACGCCTTTGATTCTCTGCACCGGGAATATCCATTTCTTCGTGACCTCCTGCTGTATCTGAGCGGAAGAAAAAAATAAACGAGCCCGGAGGATAAAACGTATGGGTCAGATTTTAAACAGAATACAAAAAGCGAATGATATAAAGAAAATACCGGCAAAATACTACCCGGTTCTGGCGCAGGAGATCCGTGATTTCCTCATTGAAAATGTCAGTAAGACCGGCGGGCATCTTGCCTCCAATCTGGGGGTGGTGGAGCTTACGATGGCACTGCATCTGTGTCTTCATCTGCCGGAAGATAAGATTATCTATGATGTGGGGCATCAGTCCTATGTGCATAAGCTTCTGACCGGACGCCGGGACGGCTTTGCCACTCTGAGGAAAAGCGGCGGCATGTGCGGCTTCCCGAAACGGAAAGAGAGCGAGTACGACTGTTTCGGCACGGGACACAGTTCCACGTCCATCGCGGCGGCCATGGGATTTGCGGCGGCCAGAGATCTAAATAATACGAAAGAGACCATTGTGGCTGTCATTGGAGACGGCGCGCTCTCCGGCGGCATGGCGTACGAGGCGCTGAATAATCTGGCGCTGTTTCGGAAGAAAAAGAAGAACATCATCGTCATTTTAAATGACAATAAGATGTCCATTTCAGAAAATGTGGGAGGCATGAGCCGGTATCTCAACGACATCCGTTACCGGAAAAGCTACGGTGAGTTCAAGGATAACGTGGAGAATGCCATCAAAAATATCCCCGGCGTGGGAGACAGCATGGTAAGGACCATCAGGCGTTCCAAGGACTCCATAAAACAGCTCCTGATTCCGGGAATGTTGTTTGAAAATATGGGCATCACCTACTACGGCCCGGTGGACGGCCATGACATTTTTGCCATGACCCAGGCCATCAACCGTGCCAAACATATGGAGGGACCGATTCTCATCCACGTGATGACCAAAAAGGGAAAAGGATATCCCATCGCGGAGAAGAATCCGGAGAAGTTCCACGGTATTGATCCGTTTGATATAAAGACAGGACGGCCGCTTAAAAAGAAGACGGCGGACAGTTACACGGATGTATTTTCCCGGACACTTGTGGAGATTGCCGGGGAGAAAGAAAATGTGGTGGCCATCACGGCGGCCATGCCGTCCGGCACCGGACTCAACGCATTTAAGGAAGTCTGTTCGGAGAGGTTTTTTGACGTGGGCATCGCAGAAGAGTACGCCGTCACATTTGCGGCGGGCATGGCGGCGTCCGGCATGAAGCCGGTGGTGGCTGTGTATTCTTCCTTTTTGCAGAGAGCTTATGACCAGATTCTTCACGATGTTTGTATCCAGAAGCTTCCGGTCTTTTTCTGCGTGGACCGTTCCGGGCTGGTGGGCGCCGACGGGGAGACCCATCAGGGGATTTTTGATATTTCCTATCTGTCTCACATCCCGAATCTGGTGCTGATGGCTCCGAAAAACAAGGATGAGATGGAGGACATGATGCGCTTTGCCGTGGATTACGACGGGCCTGTGGCCATGCGGTATCCGCGGGGAGAGGCCTTCGATGGACTGAAGGATCACCGCCCTCCGGTGGAGCTTGGCAGAAGCGAGAGTATCCGGGAGGGAGAAGGCGTGGTCATTCTCTCCGTGGGCAACATGATGGATGAAGCGCTGAAAGCGGTTGCATTATTAGAAGAACAGGGCGTGGAGCCGGGACTGGTCAACGTGCGGTTCATTCGTCCAATGGATGAGGAAATGCTTCACGAGCTGGCGGAGCGTTATCCGCTCCTTGTCACCGTGGAAGAAAATGTACTCTCCGGCGGATTCGGAGAGGCAGTCTCTGCATTTCTTCATGAGAACAGCTACGAAAATCATCTGCTGTCCTTCGGGATTCCGGACTGCTTTGTGGAGCATGGCAGTGTGGAATGGCAGAGAAAACAAATGGGAATCGACGCGGCTTCCATTGCCGGCCGCATTTTGGAAAAGGTGAAAGAATTATGAAGCAGCGTTTGGATATGATAATAGTACAAAAAGGTCTGGCTCCTTCCAGAGAGAAGGCGAAGGCCATGATTATGTCCGGCATCGTTTACGTGAACGGACAGAAAGAAGATAAGGCAGGCAGTACATTTGATGAGAAGGCGGCGGAGACCGTGGAGGTCCGGGGAACGACGCTTCGATACGTGAGCCGCGGCGGACTCAAGCTGGAAAAGGCCATGCAGTGTTTTGACCTGGATCTTGACGGAAAGGTGTGCATGGACGTGGGGGCTTCCACGGGAGGTTTCACGGACTGCATGCTTCAGAACGGAGCGGCGAAGGTCTTCTCCATCGACGTGGGCCGGGGGCAGCTTGACTGGAAGCTGCGCAATGACCCCCGGGTGGTCTGCATGGAAAAGACAAATATGCGTTATGTGAAGTCGGAGGATATCGGGGAACCGGCGGACTTCACCTCCATCGACGTTTCGTTTATATCCCTCACAAAGATTCTGCTTCCGGTGAAGCAGTGTCTGAGAGAGGGCGGCGAGGTGGTCTGCCTTATCAAACCGCAGTTTGAGGCCGGCCGGGATAAGGTCGGAAAAAAGGGCGTGGTTCGTGATACGAAGGTACACGAGGAAGTGATCGCCATGGTGATGGACTACGCGGCGTCTATCGGATTTTCTCTGCTGCATCTGGATTATTCTCCGATCAAAGGGCCGGAGGGCAACATCGAATATCTGCTGCATCTTAAAAATGTGGAAGGCGAGAGCAGTGTGGACGCGCAGGCGATACCGGCGGTGGTACAGGCTTCCCACGGCGCGCTGGATCACTGATGTCATGCGATTTCACAAAGACAGGATGAGTGAGACATTATGAAGAATTTTTTGATTATCCCAAACAGACAAAAGGATACGGGGCTTGCCCTGACCAGCCACATCAAAGACACGTTGATCGGCATGGGGGCCGAGTGTCACATTTATGACGGATATTATAATGATGTAAGTCCCATACAGGTGCCGAAGGGAACGGAGTGTATTCTTGTCATTGGCGGAGACGGCACGATTCTCGCGGCAGCGGGACGGCTGGTGGGACAGAATATCCCGCTGCTTGGCATCAATCTCGGAACCCTTGGTTTTCTGGCGGACGTGGATCTCAAGGAACTGCCGGAGACGCTTAGAGATCTGGTGGATGATAAATATGAACTGGAAAAACGTATGATGCTCCGGGGAGAAGTCTACCGGAACGGCGAGCGTTCCGGCGCTTTTACGGCGCTCAATGATTTCGTTATCAGCCGCCGCTCTTTTTCCCGTATGATTGGCCTGTCCATTGAGATCAACGATGTGCTCATTGAACAGTATCACGCCGACGGCGTCATCGTATGTACGCCGACCGGTTCTACCAGCTATAACCTTTCCGCCGGAGGGCCGATCATTAATCCTACCTGCAAGAATTTTGTGGTGACGCCGATCTGTCCGCATTCGCTGGCTATCCGCAGCGTGGTGCTTGCCAAGAGCGACGTGGTGACCATCACTCTGGAGAATATCCGCCACGGGCAGAGAGAGGAAGCGGTGATCTCACCGGACGGCCGCGAGGGCGTGGTGCTTCGCCCCGGCGATCAGGTGCGCATTTACAAGGCGGAGGAAAGTACACCGTTCATTAAGATGAAGGAAGTTAGTTTCGTTAAAATATTAAAAGAAAAACTGTTGTGATTGTATAGAGAGGTTGATATGAAAGGAAAAAGGCAGAAAAAAATACTGGAACTCATTGAGGCGTATGACATTGAAACCCAGGAGGAGCTGACCAGACGTCTGCAGGAGGAGGGATTTCCTTCCACGCAGGGCACGATTTCCAGGGATATCCGGGAGCTGAAGCTGACCAAGGTGGCAGGAGAGGGCGGCAAGCAGAAGTACGCCCCGATTCTGACAAAGGATCTTCACGTTTCTGACAAATACCGCCGCGTGCTTTCCGAGGCTATCGTACATATGGAAGGCGCGGGAAATCTTCTGGTCATCAAGACGGTTTCCGGCATGGCCATGGCCTGCGGAGCCGCCATCGACTCTATCTCCATGAAGGGCGTCATCGGCTGCATCGCCGGGGACGACACGCTGCTTTGCGTGGTGAAGGATGCGTCCATGGTCACAGACGTCATCAATGAGATTCATTTGATCATAAAAGGATTGGAATAGTTTCGCGGAGGAAAACATGCTGATTAATTTACATGTAAAGAATCTTGCACTGATTGAGGAAACGGATATTGACTTTACCAGTCATCTGAATATCCTGACCGGGGAGACCGGCGCCGGTAAGTCGATCCTGATCGGCTCCATCCAGTCGGCCCTCGGCAGCAAAATACCGAAGGATATGATTCGAAACGGCTGTGACAGCGCGCTCATCGAGCTGGTGTTCCACACCGAGAGCGATGTGGTCAAACAAAAAATGGATGAATTTGACATTCCGTTTGAGGACGGAGAAATCATTATTTCCAGAAGAATTACAAATAATAGAGTCATAAACAAGGTCAACGACTGCAGCATCACGGCGGCGCGCTTAAAAGAACTGTCGCCGTTTCTTCTGGATTTGAGCGGACAGCACGAAAATCAGCTTCTGCTGCGGCCGCAGAATCATCTGCGTATCCTTGACAATTACGATAAAACGAAGATCACTCCGGTGAAAGACGCCGTCGCCGCCCTGTATCATCAGTATCAGGATACTGAGCGGCAGCTCACGGAGGAAAATATCGGAGAGGAAGAGCGGATCCGTGAAATCGAATTTTTAAAATATGAGATTCAGGAGATTGAAAGCGCAGCCCTGCGTGACGGCGAGGACGAGGAAATGGAGGAGCTGTTCCGGAAGATCTCCCATTCCAGAGACATTCTTGCCGCCTGCTCTGCTGTCTACGACATGACCAGCGGCAGCGCCGCCAGCGCGGAGAGTATTCTCGGAAAGGCCATCCGCTCCCTGTCTGATGTGACAAACTACGACGAGGGCGTCGGCGGTCTCATGGAAGAGCTGTCCACCGTGGACGGCCTGCTCAATGACTTCAACCGGGATCTGTCCGAGTACATGTCCTCCATGGAGTTTGACGAGGAAACGTTTGTCAACACGGAGGAACGGCTGGACCTGATTCACCGGCTGAAAGCCAAGTACGGTGATTCCATCCCGGCGGTGAAGGAATATAAGTCAAAGGCAGAGAGCCGGCTGGAGGCGCTGATGCATTTTGACGAGAGGATGGAGGAGCTTAAGGCAAAGCGGGACGATCTTCTTAAAAAGCTGGACAGTGAATGTGCCCGGCTCAGCGGGATTCGCAAAAAAGCGGCCGGCCCGCTGGCGGAGTCCATCAAACAGGCGCTACTTGATTTGAACTTTAATCAGGTTCGTTTTGAGATTGCCTTTACGGAGGCAGCCTCCTACCGGGCAGACGGCAGAGACAATGTCTGCTTTATGATATCCACCAACCCGGGCATGGACGTCCGGCCGCTGCAGGAAACCGCCTCCGGCGGTGAGCTTTCCCGTATCATGCTGGCCATCAAATCCGTTCTTGCCGACGAGGAACAGGTAGAGACGCTGATCTTCGATGAGATCGACGCGGGAATCAGCGGAAGAACCGCCCAGAAAGTCTCGGAGCGGCTGTCGCAGATTGCCGGCAAACGGCAGGTCATCGCCATCACCCATCTGCCGCAGATCGCCGCCATGGCAGATTCCCATTATTTAATTGAAAAAACCAGCGACGACCATTCCACCATCAGCCGGATTTACCGGCTTTCCGAAGAAGAATCGGTGGAAGAACTGGCAAGAATGCTCGGAGGCGCAGAAATTACCAGCACCGTCCTGGACAACGCCAGAGAAATGAAAAAGTTCGCTGCGCGGCTTACCCACGCCGTGTCAGAACCGTAAGAACTTTGTCGAATAAAAAAATGTAGAATAATCTGTCTGTGTGAATTCAGAAAATGCCCGCCATACTAAGGTCAGAACTTTAGCATGGGGGTATTTTTTTATGGCAGAGAATTCATGTAAGGCACAAAAGACGAGAATAACAGAAAAGCAGCAGAGAAGCAGACTGCGAAGAATCTATTTTTTACTGCTGACCGCAGTTTTATTTGCCGCCGGCGCACAGGCAGGCCGCCTGTTTCATGTGGAGGAACGGCTTGCAGGTATGGCAAATGCCGCGGCAGCAAACAACAATGCATCGGCGGGGGAAGAGGACATAAGGGAGACGCTGGCGTCGGGCGGGGATAAAAAGGAGACAAAAACCATGGTGTATGCCTCCGGAGAGCCGGTGGGCATATACATTAAAACAGAGGGCGTTCTCGTTCTGGGAACCCAGGAAGTGAAAACGGAGAACAACCGCAGCTGCTCACCGGCAGAACATAAACTGGAGTCGGGCGATTATATCCTCGCAGTGAACGGAGAGGCTGTCACATCTAAACCGCAGCTCATCTCTTATCTGCAAAAAAACGAGGATAAGGAAGCAGTTCTCACGATAGAAAGAAACGGGGAAAAGCAGAAAATAAAAATCCAGCCGACATACTCGGAGGAAGACGACTGTTATCAGATCGGCGCCTGGATCCGCAACGACACCCAGGGCATCGGAACCGTCACCTATATCACAGAAGACGGAAGCTTCGCCGCCCTCGGCCACGGCATCAGCGACTGCGATCTGGGCGTCCAGATGGACATCTCCGGCGGGAGCGTCTACCAGACAGATATTACGTCCATCACCAAAGGAAAGGCCAAAGATCCGGGCGAGGTTATCGGAACCATCGACTACGTTCCAGAAAAATATCTGGGTAACATCCGCATCAACACCGCCTGCGGCATCTTCGGCGTCATGGAAAACCAGCAGCAGACTTTCCAAAACGGTCATCTGATGGAAGTGGCCGACGCCTCATCCATCAAAACAGGAAAAGCTTTCATCAGAAGCAGTATCAGCGGAGAAAGCAGGGATTATACCATCGAGATAGAAAAAATTTCCCTGGGCAGAAAAGACGCCCAGAAGGCGCTCCGCATCAAAATCACAGACCCGGACCTCATCGCCCTGACCGGCGGCATCATCCAGGGGTTAAGCGGCAGCCCCATTATCCAGAACGGGAAGCTCATTGGCGCCGTGACCCACGTATTCGTGGACGACCCTACCAGAGGGTACGGCATCTGCGCGGAGACGATGGTGGAGGAAGCCGGGGAGAGGTAAGGAGATAAACCTGTCGGAGGGGAAAGTCATAGGAATTCATAGAATATGAAGTATTTAATTGACAGAAAAAACAGCAGATAATCGCCGGGATTATCTGCTGACTTTTTGTAACGTAATATTTGACTTGTAACATAAAATGATTTACAATTAAAATAGTAAAAAGGTAGGTGATAACGTGAAAGAATTTATTGAGAATACATTACATCAAAAAATAGAAATTACTCCATACAGAAAGATAAAAATATTTCCATTGGTGTTGCGGGTAAATTATGAGTTTTATCAGATGGAGATTATGAATCAATACTGCATGTTAGCCAAACCAAAAGATAATACTGGCTTGTCGGTATTACGTAAGCAGTATAGGCAGATAGAGCATCTCACAGGAGAGAATTGTGTGCTTTATCTGAGTCATCTGAATTATTATTCCAGAGATAAAATGTTGAAGGAAGGCATCTCTTTTGTCTGGGAAAATCGTCAGGTATATATACCATTTTTAGGACTGCTTCTTAAGCAAAACGAGGCAAGGAAGATAAAGCCCTGTTTCAAAATATCTTTTCTTACTCAAAAATTCCTGTTATCAGCTCTGTATGAAGAATGGGATGATGCTGCGGTGACTGAAATTGCAGAGAAAATGGGTGTTTCCAAAATGTCAATAACAAGGGTTTTTGATGAGATAGAGAGCCTAGGAATTCCCGTTTTAAAAAAGAAAGGCAGAAGTCGCAGATATACAAAAACGGGGACTAAAAAAGAAATCTGGAATACAATCAAGCCTTTCTTGCGGACGCCGTTGGTGAGAGAATATCATCTGGAACGGGACGTATCAAATATTTTTGTAAAAAGTGGTGTTTCAGGATTGGCAGAAATGTCAATGCTGTCGGATAATCTATATCCGACTTATGCGGTTACAAAATATGAAATAAGAAAAAAAGGAATCGATCAGGAAAAACAGGTTCCCTTTGGTGAAATACCTGGGTGTGTAGTCCAGGAAATAGGTTATTATATTCCTTTTAACCAGGGAAATGTAATAGATCCGCTTTCTGTTTATTTGCTGCTGGAAGATATGGATGATCCAAGAGTGGAAACTGCGCTGGAAAAAATGTTGGAGGATTATGTATGGTAAAGGGATTAGATATATTTTACGATTATTTTTCTGAATACACGGACCAATATGTTTTAATTGGTGGTGCTGCTTGCGATTTATCATTTCATAATAATAATATAGATTTTAGAGCTACAAAAGATTTGGATATGGTACTGGTCGTTGAGGCGCAGACAAAAGAATTTGCGCAAAGGTTCTGGGAGTTTATACAAAAAGGAGAATATCGAAATCGTGCCAGAAGCAACGGAAAACCTCAGGTGAATATTCACTTTTTCACTTGACTGGAGTGAATTTTCGCATCATACTGTAAATAAAAATCATAAGGAGGACCCTATGAAGCTTGCATTTATTGGTACAGGAAAAATCATCGGAGATGCGCTGTTCGCGGCGGCGCCGGTGGAAAGTATTGAGATTACCGCGATTTTTGCGAGGCCGCACAGCCGTGGGAAGGCGGAAGCCTTTGCCGGAGAATATAAGATTCCGGAGATTTACACGGATTATGAGGAGCTGCTGGAGAAGACGGAGGCTGACACGGTCTATATCGGTCTGGTCAATAAAGCGCATTATCCGTATGCGAAGGAAGCGCTGCTTCACGGGAAAAATGTGATTCTTGAGAAGCCGTTTACAGGCTTTTATGAGGAGGCAAAGGAGCTGCAGAAGATCGCAGAGGAGAAGAAGCTTTTCCTTTTTGAGGCGATCACCGTTCTTCACAATGAAGTTTTTGATGAGATAAAGAAAAATCTCGGGAAGCTCGGTACGCTTCGGATGGCTCTCTGTAATTATTCCCAGTATTCCAGCCGGTATGACGCCTATCTGGAAGGCGATATCACTCATTCCTTTGATCCGGAGTATTACGGCGGAGCTTTGTATGATATCAATGTCTACAACGTGCATTATTGCGTCGGACTGTTCGGCGAGCCGAAAGATGTGGAGTATTATCCGAATATCGGGCCAAACGGCGTGGATACGTCCGGCACGCTGATCATGAAATACGACGGTTTCAGCGCGGTCTGCACGGGAACCAAAGATTCCGACAGCCCGGGATACATTTCCATTCAGGGTGAAAAAGGCTGGATGAAGATTGACAGCAAGCCGAACATCGCGGATGCGCTGCTGACAACCTATGTGGATGAAAATGTAAAGGAAAAGGTAAGAGACGCGGCGGGCGCCATGGTGAGGGCAACGAAGGCGGAACACTTTAAGGCGCCTGAAAAGCATCATCGCATGACACAGGAATTCGCTGATTTTGCCAGAATGATCGACGAAAAGGATTACGAGACGGCCCGGAAGTTTTTGGAAGAGTCTGTGACTGTGGTGGGAATTTTGGAGAAAGCGCGCACAAAAGCAGGCATTGTATTCTGATTTATGACCTAAAAATCAGCAAATGTTACAAATATGTTAAAAACACTTAACAAATAGAAATATTTATGATATAATCTCCTCAGACACATGAAAATGAGTAACAAGTATGTAACATTTTATGCAGGAGGTTGTATTATGAATTGTGTGAAAAAGAGACTTGGCCTGCTGTCAGTGATGACGCTCATGGGCCTTGCCTGTCTCGCACCGCAGAGAGTATCCGCGGCAGAGACTCCATACAATCCACAGGAAACAGCGCAGACACAGGCACCACAGAATCCGACACCACAGGCAGCAGAAGCGCCGGCACCGACACCAACGATAAAATTAAATAAAACGAAAAAATCTCTGGAAAGAGATGACAAGCTGAAGCTTCGCGCGAAGGTGAGAAATTCTTCTACGAAGAAAATTATCTGGAAGTCCAGCAGGAAGCGGGTAGCCACTGTCGATAAGCGCGGCGTGGTTACCGCAAAGGACAAAGGAAAGACAACGATCACTGCTACTATCGCCGGAACAGATATCAAGGCAGAGTGTGTGGTGACTGTTAAGAATTATGTGACCATGTGGGTGAAAACCACTGGTTACTGCAACTGCTCAAGCTGTGCAGGACAGTGGGCGGGCGCGGCTACGGCCAGCGGCACAAGACCGCGGGAAAATCATACAATTGCTGTAGATAAGAGAATTATCCCGTTGGGAACAAAGGTAAGAATCGGCGACGAAACCTATGTGGCTGAGGATACCGGCGGAGCCATCAAAGGAAATAAGATTGATGTATACTATGCCAGTCATGGGAAAGCTATGGCTCATGGCGTAAAATATCAGAAAATCAGAGTATACATATAGTAGCCAAAGAAAAAAGCAAAGCATGCAAAAGTGCAGCATGCTTTGCTTTTTATTTTTGTGAAAACTGATGAATATGCTTTTTGATGGCTTCAAAACTCTCCCGGCTGATGACGTGCTCAATACGGCAAGCGTCATTATTTGCAATATCTTTCGGAACGCCCAGTGCCTCCAGAACCTTTGCGATAACTTTGTGACGTTCATAAATCATCTCGGCGATACTCCTGCCTTCTTCTGTCAGATAAATATAACCGGCGTCAGTCATGGTGATCTGGTTCTTCTCCCGGAGATTCTTCATGGCGATACTGACGCTGGACTTCTTAAAATCCAGTTCATTGGCTACATCTACGGAACGGACAACCGGAAGCTTTTCGCTTAAAATTAAAATCGTCTCCAGATACATTTCTGCAGATTCATTGCTTTTTTCTCTCAATATTATTCACCTCAATACATGTTTTCATCATCCGATGCGTGTCATTCATTAAAAGAGAATGCCTCAGTACACGGGTTCGGACATTTTGTTTACTATATCATAAATGAGGGAAGAATTCAATTCTTTCAGACGAAACAAAAAGGCCTGAAAACAAAAAAAGTTGTTGACATCTAATATATGTTAGTGTATACTAACATCAGAACAAGGAAACAACAACACATGAAAATGAAGCGGGCAGCAAGAAAGGAGATTGTCATGGGAACAGTAATTACAGGTATTGTAGTTCTGGGCATCGCAGGACTGGCAGTCAGAAGCATGGTTCGCGATAAGAAAAATGGGAAGTCCATTCAGTGCGGCGGAGACTGCAAGCATTGCGGTGGACATTGCCATTAACGTAACTTCAGATACTCATCATTAATTTTTGGCGATTGCAGTTCAGAAATTAAGAGTGTTCATATTTTATCCTTTTTTAGTTTAGAGATTATGTGGTTGCAAGGGGCTGCTGCAGGGGATACTTCTCGTTGGGAAACTGGCAGATTCTTATAAGAATCTGCAGTGTCTGGGCGGACAGTATGTTTTTGCATCAGCCCTTTGTCCTTTTGTTCATTAAAATCCTGTCATTGTTTTTTTTCGTTGATAAGTTATACTTAAACTGACAGAAACAAAGAATCAGGATAGGGGTTTTTATGAACATTTATGATATAGCAAAAGAAGCGGGAGTATCGATTTCTACAGTCTCCCGTGTGATGAATAAGAAAGAAAATGTGAATCCGGCCACACGAAAGAAAGTGGAGGAAATATTAGAGAAAAATAATTATACTCCAAGCGCCATTGCCCGGGGAATGGTGAGTAAAACCATGAAAACGGTCGCGATTCTGACAGTAGATATCCGGGTTCCCCATTATTCAAGAACCGCTTATACCATTGAGAGGGAATTCAGCCGCCGGGGTTACGAAGTTCTGCTCTGCAATACGGGAGGAGAGCTTTCGGAGACGGTGAAGTATCTTCGTACTGTACAGGAAAAAAAGGTAGACGGCATCGTCCTGGTGGGCTCAGTGTTTAATACATTATGTAAAAAAGAGGAGATTGGGAAGTTATTAAAAAATACGCCGGTGGTACTTGCGAACGGTAAGCTGGAGCTGCCGAATTCTTATTCCGTGCTGGTTGATGATCGATATGGAGTCGCCATGGCCGTGAATCATCTGATGCAGAGAGGATATGATAAGCTGTTTTATTTAAAAGATATGGATACTGTCAGTGCCCGTTTTAAATGTGAGGGCTTTATACAGGCGCTGCAGAGTTATGGCATTCATAATGGAAAAGGATATGTTATTGAGACGGAACGAAGTATAGAGGGGGGCATGAGGGCCGTGAATCAGCTGCTTCTTGATAAGAAGGAGTTTACGGGTATCGTGTGTGGGGAAGATCTCACTGCGGTAGGAGCGGTAAAGGCTCTGCTGCACGCCGGGCTGCGGGTGCCGGAGGACGTGGCTGTGACCGGCTACAATAATTCTGATTACGCGGCGATCTGTGAGCCGGAGCTTACGACTGTTGATAATAAGCCGGAAATGGTGGCGATGATGAGCGTGCAGCTTTTGACCAGCCTGATAGAGAAGACAGAAGCGTATTCTTCCTGTACAATACAGCCGGAGCTGGTAAAAGGACGTACTACATAAGAATCATATAAAAGACTATTTTGGAAAATGAAAGAAATAGTCTTTTTTTTGCGTCATTTATGAAAGCGCTTTTATAAATTTTCAAAATATTTTCATAAACGAAAGGAGAACATGATGAGAGTTCCGTATGAAGAAATGGTAAAGGAGTTTGCACGAGTTTTGGAGAAAAAAGGATTCCAGAAAGGGGATGCGGAAAATGCGGCAGTTATCTTTGCGCAGAACAGCCTGGCAGGGGTGTTTTCCCATGGCCTGAATCGTTTTCCGCGCGTGGTCAGCTATCTGGAAAAGGGAGAGATCGATCCGGACGCAAGAGCAACCTGCGAGATGCAGATGGGTGCCATTGAGCGCTGGGATGGTCATAGAGGATTTGGTCCTCTGAATGCGAAACGAGCTATGGACCGTGCCTGTGAGCTGGCTAAAGAACATGGAATCGGCTGTGTTGCATTGGGTAATAATAACCATTGGATGCGCGGAGGTACATATGGATGGCTTGCTGCGGACAATGGATGTATTGGTATCTGCTGGTCCAATACGATGCCGAATATGCCGGCGTGGGGAGGCGTGGACCGCAAGATTGGAAATAATCCGCTGATCATGGCAGTGCCTCGCTCCAACGTAGAACATGCGATGATCGACTGCGCGGTTTCCCAGTTCTCCTATGGAAAGATCGAAGACTGCCGGCTCAGAGGCGTGCAGCTTCCGGTTCCGGGAGGATACGATACCAAAGGAGAGCTGACCACAGACCCGGCAGAGATTGAGAAAACATGGCGTGTGCTTCCGATGGGATACTGGAAGGGAAGCGGTCTCTCCATCATCCTTGACCTGATTGCCACCGTACTGACCAATGGAAACTCCGTTCAGAAAATCGGAACCTTTGGTGATGAGATTGGTCTGACACAGATTATGATCGCCATTGATCCGACAAAGTTTAATACGGTGGAGGAGACGGACGCCATCGTCGATGCCATTCTGGCAGATGTGAAATCTTCTGAACCTGTTGCAGAAGGAGGAGAAGTTCTCTATCCGGGTGAGCTGGAACTGAAGAATATCAAAGAAAATAAAGAACAGGGAATTCCTGTCATCGAGGAAGTATGGGATTCTGTTTTGAAAATGTAATTATAATAGGAAGAGAATGAGGAGGAAAAGGAATTGGATTCTCCACGCCGTACCTTTTCGCGTTGATGGTCATTCCGTCCATCACGATGAATGTTTCCATCTGTATGACACAGAGCTGGATCGCCTGGGGCGTCAGCTATGCTAAGGTTTCAACGAGAGAACACCTGAAGAAAACTCTGCCATATGCGTGGATTATCTGTATCATCATGCAGGCGATCACTTATGTAATGTTCGGTTAAGGAGGAGCGGAAAATGAGTAATAGAAAAGTTCGAATGGGTATTGATGTGGGCGGAACGCACACAAAAGCGGTTGCCATTGATAATGAAACGCATGAGATCATCGGAAAGTCTTCTGTGAAGACGACCCATGATGACAAAGCCGGCGTGGCGGCCGGCGTGGAAGTGCCTTTGATGATCATGCGAGGCGCGGCGGTGTTATGGAGATCAGCGAGATGAAAAAGAGACCAGTGCTTACCATGCTCTCCGGACCGGCAGCCTCCGTCATGGGCAGTCTCATGTACCTTCGTGCATCCAACGGCGTGTACTTTGAGGTGGGCGGCACCACCACCAATATCGGCGTTATCAAAGACGGACGTCCTGCCATTGATTATTCTGTGGTCGGCGGGCACCGTACCTACATCAGCAGCCTGGATGTCCGTGTTCTGGGCGTTGCAGGCGGAAGCATGATTCGTGCGGATAAAAATGGAGTGAAGGATGTCGGTCCTCGTTCTGCGCACATAGCCGGTATGGATTACGCCGTGTTTACGCCGGAAGAAGAGATCGTGGATCCGAAGGTTGTTTTCTTCAGTCCGAAAGAAGGCGATCCGGATGATTATGTTGCCATTGAACTGAAAAACGGAAAACGTATCACCATCACCAATACCTGCGCGGCAAATGTACTGGGGCTCATCAAGCCGGAATATTTCGCTTATGGAAATGCCAGCGCGGCTCGCAAGGCCATGCAGCCTCTGGCGGACTACATGGGAAAAACTGTAGAAGAGGTGGCGACGCAGATCCTTACGAGAGCTTATGAAAAGATTGAGCCGATCATTATGGATCTGGCAGAAAAATATCGTCTCGAAAAAGACCAGATCAGCCTGGTGGGCGTCGGCGGAGGAGCTGCCGCTCTGATCGGTTTCTGCTCCGATAAGATGGGACTTCGTTATTCGATTCCGGATAATGCGGAGGTCATTTCCTCCATCGGCGTTGCTCTTGCCATGGTTCGTGACGTTGTGGAACGTGTGGTTCCAAATCCGACGCCGGAAGATATCCGTTCCATTAAAGCGAAAGCCATCGACAAAGCGGTGGAAAGCGGCGCGGCAGCAGACAGTGTGGAGGTGCATATAGAGATAGACCCGCAGACTTCCAAGCTGACAGCCATTGCCCTGGGTTCAACGGAAGTAAAGACGACAGATCTGTTAAAAGAATGTACGGCAGAGGAAGCCTGTCAGCTGGCGGCCGACGATCTGAAAGCTGCGCCTTCAGAAATCACGGAAGAATGTGCGACAAAACATTTCTTTGTATTCGGTATGGACAGGAAAGGAAAACATCCGCTGCGCATCCTTGACAAAAAAGGATTCATCAAAGTCCAGAGAAATGATGGAAAAGCCGTTCTCTGCAAAGCGGGAAGCTACCGGAATGTGGTCTCCCAGCTGTGGGAAGAGCTGGCAATCTATCAGCAGGATGCAATTCTTCGTCCGGATTATTATATTTGTTCCGGCGCGAGGGTCATGGACTTTGCCGGTTCCATCGATCTTGATAAGATCATGATGCTGATGGAAGTGGAAATGCAGACGATCAATCCGGCGGATGACGTCATCATCGTCGGGGCAAAGAACAGTCTGTAAGACGACGGAGAGGAGTGCTTCTATGGGAAAAACGGAAAAACTGAAAGAGCTGTTTTGTGCATTTTGCGGTGGGAGCACTCCTGCGCCTGTGAAAACGGAGCCGGAGCTTCCATTGAAAGAAATGGTAGGGAAACTGGAAAGCTTTGATGAGGAAGACTGGGGACTGTACGCATTTAACCGGGAGCCGCTTTCCGGCAAATTTTCCGCCGGGCAGAAGAGACAGTATATCAGGAAGGCAAACGATTGCGGAAAAGAATGGGCGGAGCGTATCGCAGGAGAATATCATACCCGCAGACCGGGAGAGATTGCCGCGAAAATGGGTATCAGGGTAGAGACGCCCGCTGTTCCGGTGGGAGGAAAGCTTGTTTTGTTCGCGCAGTTTGTGCAGCCCGATGAAATTACGATTTTTACCGATTGTCTGGACAAAGCTTCTTCGATGGAGAAAGAAAGCGGCTGCCAGATGTTAAACAGGGAGGGATTATTTGAGATTCTGCTGGCGCATGAATTGTTTCACGCGGTGGAAGAAAGGCACGAGCAGGAGATTTACACCCGCACGGAAAAAGTGGAGCTCTGGAGAAAGCCTTTTTCTAACAAGTCTTCAATCGCCTGCCTGTCAGAAATTGCCGCCATGGCATTTGCCGCGCAGCTTTTGGGGCTTACAGTTTCGCCCTATATGCTCGATGTTCTGCTTGTCCGGGCATATGACAGAAACATGGCCGCCGGTTTGTTTGAGGAAATCTGTCGTCTGACGGAAGAGAAGATGAGGGGACAACAATAAATATTTAATTAATGAGGAGATGAGATGTTAACGACAAATCTTTCGTTGGCTGAGAAGTATGATTATCTCAGCGATAAATTTAAAAAAGCCTTTACATTTTTAAGGGAAACGGATCTTGCCGCTCTGCCGACAGGCAACATTCCCATTGAAGGTGAAGATATATATGCAAATGTACAGAGCTATACGACCATGGCAGCAGAGGATTGTCCGTTTGAAAGTCATCGTGCGTATTTTGATCTGCAGTATGTGGCAGAGGGGGAAGAGTGTTTTGGCTATGCGCCGGTGAATACTCTGCTTGCATCCATGGAGTATGATGAGGAAAGGGATCTGATTTTCTATGAGGAGCCGGCTGAAGCAGGAGCAGTGATTCTGAAAAAAGGAGACTTTGCCATTGTTCCTCCGGAGGATGGACATGCGCCGAGACGAATGACGGCGGCCGGCCCTTGTAAAGTAAAAAAGATCGTTGTGAAAATAAAAATATGACAAAAATCCATCTGCAAAGTAGAGGAGGAAGAACAAAATGAAAAGTTCATTTCGCTGGTACGGGGAAGATGATCCCGTTACATTAGATAAAATCCGCCAGATTCCGGGGATGCGTTCGGTTGTTTCGGCTGTATACGACGTAAAACCGGGACAGGTCTGGCCGGAAGAAAGCATCCGCCGTCTGTCAGAACTGTGCAGAGAGCACGGCCTGGTGTTTGACGTGGTGGAATCCATTCCGGTCACCGAAGAAATCAAGCTGGGAAGACCGGAAAGAGAAGAACATATCGCAAACTACTGTGAGTCGATCCGCCGCTGTGCCAAATATGGCGTCAAATGTATCACATATAATTTTATGCCGGTATTTGACTGGACGCGAACACAGCTTGATAAAGTGGCGGAGGACGGTTCCACCAGCCTTGTTATGTACTGGGAGCAGATGAAAGGGCTGGACCCGCTGAAAGATGATATTCATCTTCCGGGCTGGGACGCCAGCTATACCCAGGATGAAGTGAGGGAGCTGATTCGCGCCTATCAGGAGCTGGGCGAGGAAGGCTTATGGAACAATATTGAATATTTCTTAAAACGAGTGATCCCGGTGGCGGAGGAATGCGGCGTTATCATGGCGCTTCATCCGGATGATCCGCCATATCCGATCTTCGGACTTCCGAGAGTGATTACCTGCGAGGCAAATCTGGATCGCTACCTTTCCATCGTGGACAGCCCGTCCAATAGCCTGTGTTTATGTACCGGCTCTCTGGGATGTTCGCCGGAAAACGATGTGCCGGCTTTGGTCAGAAAATATTCCGCCATGGGACGAATTGGTTTCATGCATTTGCGCAACGTCAAAATCCTGCCGGATACTTCCTTTGAAGAGTCCGGTCATCTGTCGCAGGAAGGTTCTCTTGATATGAACGCCATCGTGAAGGCTCTGGTTGAAACCGGGTTTACCGGATATTTCCGTCCTGATCACGGCAGGATGATATGGGGAGAGACAGGAAAGCCGGGGTACGGACTTTTTGACCGCGCTTGGAAGCGCTTACTGGAACAGATTATTATTTCAGTAAAAAATATAAGATGCACATTGTGGATCGTGTGGGCGGCGGAGACAGCTTTGGAGGCGGATTGATCGCAGCATGTCTAAACGGATATGGACCGCAGGAAACGATTGAATTTGCTGTTGCAGCCTCCTGCCTGAAACATTCCATTGAGGGAGACTATAATATGGTGTCAGTAGATGAAGTGCTGAAGCTTGCGGGCGGAGACGGCTCAGGCAGAGTACAGAGATAAATTGTCAATAGATTCCTCCAAAAATAGATCTATATGAACAGGGGCAGATGCAATAAACATAATCGCATCTGCCCCTCTGCCGTGGAAGAGGCAGCTGTTATTCATGGGATATCACATCAACCACCGACATTTCCCGGATTCTCTTTGCAGGGCCATACACAGCCGCGCTGCTGGAAAGACCGATGACCAGCACGATGACGGCGAAGGCTGAGGCAGGAAAATGCCACGGATCGTTCCAGCGGCTGGCAATGAGCATCTGCCACATATAATAATGAAGCGGTAGACCGATGATAGCACCGCTGAGAATGCCACAGAAAGCGTAGACGAATGTTTCCGCGCCGATCATCTTTGTGAGCTGTCCGATTTCAATACCTACCGCCCGCATGGCTCCGTACTGTTTTATATGTGCTGAGACGCTCATGGAGATGCTGTTGATGATATTGAAGGCGGCAATCATGGCGATGATGGCAAGAAAACCGTACACAAACAGGGCGAAAGAGAAGAAAGCTCCTCTGGTTTCCTGATTGCTCAATCTCTGGTCAGAAAATGCCAGACGGCCGCCCAGGCTGTCTCTGGCCAGCTGACGGATGGCGTTGACGTCGGCGTCGGTGGCATTATCTTCCAGCTGAATATCAATAATGGTATAATTGTCGTTTCCGGTGATCGCTGTGAACAGTTCTTCTGAACAGACGAGAATCCAGTCGCTGCCGGCAAGATCGAACGGACACTGATACAATGTGTCGGAGACGGTCAGCGTTCCCCGGTCGGTGACGATCTGATCGCCTTCCTGCAGCGGCTGCGCCATGTTTTGTGCCGCCAGCACGTAGTTTTTGCCAACGGTATTCCCTCCGCTGTCCATCACCTGCTGCAGTTTTTCTCCTCCGGCAGCCCATCCTTTCTGCTCTGCCCAGCCGAACTGGTTTTCTTCATAAGAGATCAACGTGACGGTGACATCGCGGCCTTCACAGGTGGCGTTGATGTCTGCGAAGCTTCGTCCATAGACACGTTTTACATAATCCAGCTCCCCGATTTCCTGCGCCAGACCCTTATCGATAATGCAGCTGTTGTCCGAGACGGCGACAGAGAGATCCGGCGTGTAAGGCTGCAGCGGATTCAGGGCACGGTGCATAAAATCCACAAAAACAGAAAAGCCCAGAAAGAGTATGATGCTAATGGCAAAAGAACCAGTCATCAGGAGCAGATTCTTTTTATTTTGTTTTGCGTGGTGCAGCCCCAGAGCTGTATGGACTTTTAAAAATCTGGTATTGGCAGCCCGCCGGATTTTTGTCTGTGGTCCGGCGTTACCGGAAACTGCGGTCAGCGGCGATACCCGGGAAGCCTTTTTTGCCGGGGAGCCGGCTGCCAGAAGGACAGTAAGGATGCCGACGACAGCGCCTGCGATGATGCCGGAGAGGCTGAAGCCGAAAACCGGCAGCTCTGCGAACATGCCCGGACTTAAGTATCGGAGCATGGCGCAGAGAATCCATGTGACCAGAAGGCCGAGAAAAACACCGGCAGGTATGGCGGCTTTACACCAGTTCAGAGCTTCCAGACGGACGAACCGCATGATTTGTTTCGGCTCTGCTCCCAGACATCGCAGCATGCCGAAAAATTCTGTCCGCCTGGAGACGCTGCTGTTCAGGCTGCTGGCAATCATCAGAACGCCGGCGGCCAGCACAAAAAGGAAGAGAACAACAGCCGCCACATACAGATCGGTCATATAGGAATCGCTGCTGAATCCAAGGACGCCCAGAAGTGCGGTGTTCTCGCCCACATTGTCATCATTCAGCTGATATTCTTCTTTGATATTCTGAATGGAACGGCGCATGTTGCAGTTTTCTTTAAACTGCACATAGTACGTCATATCGGAATCGGTCATGGTTTTCTGATTTACAGTTGCGAAAAGATTCTGATACGTGTGCAGAGACATAAAGACGGCAATGGCGTCCACTTTTGAGGTCAGCACGTTATTGATGCTGAAGCCGGAAATGGTAAAATTCATAGTCCCGCCGGAAGGAATGGTGAGGGTAACTGTATCGCCGATGTTCACGCCCAGGATATCCTTTGCATTTTCCGTCAGGAGAATCTGATTCTTCTTATAAGGAAACTCTCCCGAACCAAGATTATTCATAATGTCGTTTACCAGCGTATCTTCTACGCCGCAGATAGCGACCTTCGACCCGTTTAAGGCATAATTTTCTTTCAGGCGATAATTCATCACAGCATACCAGGAAGAAGCGGCCACATCAGGACGCTGCGCGATGAGAGAGGCGTCTTCCTGTGAAATGTTTTGGATGGCTATGTGCCAGTTGCCATTGTCATAGATAGCGCGGATCTTCTGACTTCGGAGTTCCATGTCCGCCATACTGAAAATAGTGCTTACCAGAAAGACGGCCAGAATAATACAGAGCAGCGTCATTTTGTTCTGCCGCCGGTGAACTTTTGCGGAAATGGGAATGAGGCTAAGATAACTTTTCATCGCTGGTCCCTCCCAAATCTTTTAATACGCCGTCGCTGACGTGAAGCACCCGGTCGGCGGCGCTGGTCAGATTGATATTGTGCGTGATCATCAGGATGGTCTGGCGGTATTTCCGGGAAGCGGCGGTCAGAAGCTCCACCACATCCCGGCTGCTCCGTGAGTCGAGATTTCCCGTCGGTTCATCGGCAAGGATCAGCATCGGTTTGGTGATCAGCGCCCGCCCAATGGCCACCCGCTGCTGCTGGCCGCCGGAAAGCTGGCTTGGCAGATGCCGGCGGCGTTCTGTGAGTCCCAGCACCTCGAGAATCTCATCTACCGCATCCTGATCGGGCCTCTGATAGTCCAGAAGAAGAGGAAAAATGATGTTCTGTTCCACATTTAGTTCCGGAACAAGCTGAAAGGACTGGAAAACAAAGCCGATATTGCGCCGCCGGAAAATTGTCCGTTTTTTTTCAGACATGGCAAAAATATCAGTATTATTGATATACACTTTTCCGCCGGTCGGATGATCCAGTGCGCCTATGCAGTTTAGGAGAGTGCTTTTTCCGGAACCGGACTCTCCTACAATGGCGGTAAACTCTCCGCGGGGGACAGTGAAAGAGACGTCGTTGAGAGCTTTCACTGTGTTTTCGCCGGAGCCGTAAATCTTTGTAACATGTTCTACTTTTAATATTTCCATATACATACCTCCTTACGCTCTTATTATGTCAGAGGCAGCTTACAGTCTGGTGAATGCAGTCTTACAGTTTTGTAAGCTGGGAAACCTTACTGCCGGGAAAAGATAGAAGAAAAGTAGTTCCGGCTCCCGGAAAACTTTCTACGGTGAGAAATCCTCCCTGTCCCTCCATGATGGATTTAGCCAGAGGGAGCCCCAGACCGACTCCCTGGGCGTCCCGGGCATTTTTGCTGCGGTAAAAACGTTTGAAAATATGATGGATGTCTTCTTCCGGGATACCGGATCCGTCGTCGGTGACGGACAGCCGCGTCATGTCCGGGGAGCTTTCCCATGAAATGCGGATATGACCGCCGTTATCCGTATGGTCAAGAGCGTTCTTAACGATGTTTTCCAGGGCTTCCATGGTCCAGTCTTTGTCACAGAAGATCGGCGCCTGTTCCTCTCCGTGGAGAGAAAGAATTTTTTGCTCCCGCCCGGCTCTGGTAGTCAGCTCTTCAATGGATGTGCGGACCAGAATGCCGGCCGGACAGCTTTCTTTATGGAATTCAATGCCCCCGGCGTCAAGGCGGGTGAGTTTCAGTAATGTTTTGATGAGGTGTTCCATCCGGTTTATGGAAGCAGCGGATTTTTCAGAAAAAGTCTGCACGGTCATAGAATGATTGGTCTCGTCCCGGATGATCTCGTTGTACATGGACAGGGCGGCAAGAGGCGTTTTTAATTGATGGGAAATGTCAGAGACAGTATTTTTCAGAAAAATTTTTGCCTGTTTTTCAGTCTCCTGACCTGCCTGGAGAGCCGTTGCCATAGTGTTGATTTTGTCGAACAGATGGGAGAGTCCGCCGTTATCCCACGGAGGAAGCAGACATGAAAAGTCGCCGCCGGTGTAACGGGTGACCGTTTCTGCTGCTTCTCTATAGAGGGATTCCTGTTTCCGGACAAAAAGAAACAGAACAAGAAGCTGCAGACAGCCGGTAAAGGAGATAAAAAGCAGCGTCGCCGTGAGGAATGTGTTCTGTGTTTCGTGAACAGAAAAACTGTTGTTTGCAGAAAATCCCAGCTTGCGAAGGAGAGCCGCTCCCTCGGAGGATATCCTGTTTCCGGTGACGGCCCTGGCGCAGACGTCTGCCGGGACTCCGTCTTCAAGCAGGGCGCTCACCATAGCGTTGGTTCGGGTCAGCGCCAGATGCTGTATCCGTTGTTCCTGCAAAAGGTTCAGGGCAAACATGCCGACCAGCAGAAAGCTGAGAAGAAAAATGGTGGTCAGAATCAGAGTACGCTGTCGTTTATCTTGTAATAATGTCATTGTCTCACCTCGTTCCACCGGTATCCGAAACCGCGAACGGTTGTGAGAAGTTCGGGCCGGGAAGGATTTTTTTCTATTTTTTCCCGCAGACGGCGGATATAGACGGAGAGAGTATTATCATCTACAAAATGTCCGGCTCCGTCCCAGAGTTCATCAAGGATCATACTGCGGGTGACCACTAGTCCTGCGTTTCGTACCAGCAGGCAGAGAAGGCGGTATTCGGCAGAGGTCAGCTCCAGCGGCTGACCATAAAGGGTGACACGGCTGGTGAGCAGATCGATGGAAATATTTCCGGAAGTAAGGACAGAGGAATCCCCACCCGGAATGTTTTTGCTGCCGCTTCTTCGGAGCAAAGCCCGAATCCGGGAGAAAAGTTCGCCCAGACGAAAAGGCTTTGTGATATAGTCGTCTCCGCCGCTGTCCAGACCGCGGATCACATGAAATTCTTCGTCAGAAGCCGTAAGGAAAATGATAGGTACTGCGTTGCCGTTTTTTCGTATTTCCTCACACAGATCGAAACCGTTTCCGTCAGGCAGGGTGACATCAAGAAGTAAAAGGGTATATGATACAGAGGACAGAAGCGCTCTCGCTTCAGCCAGAGACCGTGCGGTATCCACGGAAAAATTATTCTTTTTCAGGCTGTATTCCAGTCCGTCGATCAGACTAGCGTCATCTTCCAGTAATAATATTTTTTGCATGGTAGTTCTCCTCTATAATATGGCAGTTCTCATCTATAATAAAGAAAGTTGCGTTCGAGACTTATTATAGTTTAAGGAGCGGGAAAATGGCAAGAATGTACGGAAAGAAAAAATGATTTTAAACTTTTAAACTACTGGAAAAAATGATAGACTAATCGGGAAGAAAATAGTCAGGAAAAGGAAGTATAAGTTATGAAAATGATTATCCGGTTTATGAAAGACTATAAAAAGGAAAGTATCCTCGCGCCCTTGTTTAAGATGCTGGAGGCGATGCTGGAACTGCTGGTGCCTCTGGTGGTTGCAGCCATCATTGATAAAGGCATTTACACGGGCAGCAGGCGTTACATTTTTATGATGTGTCTGGTACTTTTCGCGCTGGCGCTTATTGGTCTTTTGTTTTCCATCACAGCGCAGTATTTCGCGGCAAAATCGGCGGTGGGAGCGGCTTCGGCCATGCGCTCCCGGCTGTTTTCGCACATTTTATCATTTGGATACAGGGAAATGGATGATATCGGCAGTTCCACCCTTATCACCCGTATGACCAGCGATATTAATCAGGTGCAGAACGGCATCAACATGGTGCTGCGCCTGTTTCTCCGGTCCCCGTTTATCGTGTTCGGCGCCATGATCATGGCGTTTACCATTGATGTGCGGGCAGCGCTGATTTTTGTTGTGACCATTCCGCTGCTGTCCCTGGTAGTCTTTACGGTCATGGGTGTGACGAAACCTATCTATAAGAGAGTGCAGGCGGCGCTCGATCATATTCTGAACATAACCCGGGAGAATCTGACCGGCGTGCGCGTTATTCGCGCGTTCAACAGAGAAGAGAGCGAGAAAGAAGCGTTTTTTGCAGGTAATGACCGGCTGACAGCGCTGCAGAAACTGGCGGGTATGATTTCAGGTCTGACCAATCCGCTGACTCTCGTGATCATCAATCTGGCGATCATTGTGCTCATTCAGACCGGAGCCGTGCGGGTAAATGAAGGCTCTCTTTCTCAGGGTGAAGTGGTGGCTCTTTATAACTATCTGTCTCAGATTCTGGTGGAGCTTATCAAATTTGCCAACCTGATCGTGACCATCACAAAGGCTCTCGCCAGTGTGAATCGTGTGCAGGATATTTTTGCGATCGCGCCGGAGATGAAGGAAGGCAGCCTGGAGTATTCCTCTTTTTATCCGGAGAAGCAGTCTGGCGTTCCGGCGGTAGAGTTTTCAGACGTTTCCTTCTGCTATAATGAGGGAGGAGAAGCGGCTGTCAGCGATATTACTTTTCGTGTGGAACCGGGAGAGACTATCGGCATTATCGGAGGCACCGGAGCCGGTAAAACCACTCTTGTGAATTTAATCCCTCGTTTTTATGATGCAGTATCCGGGACAGTTTCGCTTTTCGGGCATGATGTGAAGGAATACAGTTTCCGGGAACTTCGGAATATGGTGTCGGTGGTGCCGCAGAAAGCACAGCTTTTTGCGGGAACTATCCGGAGTAATCTCCTGATGGGGGTGCCGGAAGCTGCCGAACAGGAGATAGAGGAAGCTCTTGCCATTTCACAGGCAAAAGAATTTGTGGATGAGAAAGACGGCAGGCTTGATGCTTATGTAGAGCAGGGCGGCAGAAATCTGTCCGGCGGTCAGAAGCAGAGGCTGACACTGGCCAGGGCACTGCTGAAAAAAGCGCCGGTGCTTATCATGGACGACAGTGCTTCGGCCCTTGACTTCGCGACGGATGCCCGGCTGCGTCAGGCAATCAAAGAAATGAAACATAAACCGACCGTGTTTATTGTGGCACAGAGGGCGTCGTCTCTGATGCATGCCGATAAAATTATCGTGCTGGATGACGGAAAGATCGCGGGTATGGGTGACCACGCTTCCCTGCTGCAAGAATGCGACATTTACCGGGAAATTTATGAGACACAGTTTAAGAAGGAGGCATAACCATGGAAAAGAAGAAAAAAATGACGCAGAAAGAAACGGCGGCGCGCCTCTGGATTTATCTGAAGCCTCATAGTTTTTTTGTGATCCTGTCTCTGCTCACGGCGGCGGCGACGGTTGCGGGAACGTTGTATCTGCCGATATTGATGGGGGAGGCTATTGATCATATTATCGGACCGGGGCAGGTTCATTTTACCGTCATTGGAAAAATTCTCCTGTCCGGAGTGGCAGCCGCCATTGTGACCGGGCTTGCGCAGTGGATAATGAATATCTGTAATAATCGCATCACGTTTCATGTGACCCGGGATATCAGAAACCGCGCCATAGAAAAAATTGAAATTCTTCCTCTGAAATATGTGGACGGTCATTCCTACGGGGACGTGGTGAGCCGTGTCATCGCTGACGTGGATCAGTTTGCCGACGGACTTCTTATGGGTTTCACCCAGTTTTTCACGGGAGTCATCACTATTTTAGGGACCATAGGTTTTATGTTCTCTATTCATGTGTGGATTGCTCTGCTGGTAGTATGTCTGACGCCGATATCTTTGTTTGTGGCGCGATTTATCGCCAGTCATACTTATTCTATGTTCCGGCTTCAGTCGGAGACCAGAGGACAGGAAACGGCGCTCACAGAAGAAATGATGGAAGGACAGAAGGTTGTGAAGGCTTTTGGCTATGAACAAAGAGCGCAGGAACGATTTGACGAGATTAATGAACGTCTGAGAGACTGTTCTTTGCAGGCAACTTTTTATTCTTCTCTCACTAATCCCTGCACCCGGTTTGTCAACAGCATTGTTTATGCCAGCGTAGCCTTAAGCGGAGCGCTCACGGCGCTGACCGGCGGATTATCTGTGGGACAGCTTACGGTGCTGCTGAGCTATGCCAATCAATATACCAAACCGTTCAACGAGATTTCCGGTGTGGTGACAGAATTACAAAATGCGTTTGCCTGCGCGGCACGTATTTTCGAACTTATCGACGAAACGCCGCAGACGCCGGAGCCTGCAGATGCAAAAGAACTTGTCCACGTGAAAGGAGATGTATCTCTTTCCCATGTAAAGTTTTCTTATGAACCGGAGAAGAAACTCATTGAGGATTTTAACCTGCAGGTAAAGAAAGGACAAAGAGTGGCTATCGTAGGGCCCACGGGATGCGGAAAGACAACGATTATTAATCTTCTCATGAGGTTCTATGACGTAAATGCGGGCGCCATTCAGGTAGACGGCGAAGATATCCGGCAGGTGACCAGATACAGTCTCAGAGATTCCTATGGTATGGTACTGCAGGATACCTGGCTGAAAACAGGAACTGTCCGGGATAATATCACTCTGGGCAGTGACGTTTTTACTGACGAGGAGATCATACATGCGGCCAAGGAAGCGCATTCCTATAGTTTCATAAAGAAAATGCCGAAGGGCCTTGATACGTGGATTACAGAGGACGGCGCCGGCATGAGTCAGGGACAGAAACAGCTTTTGTGTATTACGAGAGTCATGCTGCATGTGCCGGCAATGCTGATCCTGGACGAGGCGACCTCATCGATTGATACAAGAACGGAACAAAAGATTCAGAACGCATTTGCCAAGCTCATGGAGGGGAGAACCAGTTTTATCGTCGCCCACCGCCTTTCTACAATACAGAATGCGGATACGATTCTCGTGATGAAAAACGGCAGGATCATCGAGCAGGGCGATCATGAAAGTCTGCTGGCGCAGGATGGTTTTTATGCGCAGCTGTATAACAGTCAGTTCGCGAATGTGTAGCAGTTTCTTACATTTATTGAGAATTTTGTTTCTGTAAAGATACAGCAAATGTATGGCGGAATACTTGTTTTTTCGTGGAAAATCCCTTATAATCAACTTGCTGACCAATAAAAGACAGATTGTCTGCAACTTTTAATCTTTTATTCGCGGCACTAAAAAATATAATGATACATTTTTATTTTATGAGGTGAACAAAATGTTTAGTAAAGTAACAGAGGATATCTATTACGTGGGAGTCAATGATCATCAGATTGATTTGTTTGAAGGCCAGTATGTGGTTCCAAATGGTATGGCTTATAACTCTTATGTGGTAATGGATGAGAAGGTGGTTGTATTTGACACGGTGGACGCGCATTTCAAAGATGAGTGGCTTGCCAACGTGGCGGAGGTACTGGACGGCCGGAAACCGGATTATCTTATCATTCAGCACATGGAGCCGGATCATTCCGCCAATATCGCGGCTTTTGCGGAAGCATATCCGGAAGTGAAGATCGTTGCCAACGCCATGGCTTTCAATATGGTAAAACAGTTCTTCGGCACAGACTTTGCTGATAGAAGACTGGTTGTAAAAGACGGAGAGACTCTTTCTTCCGGTAAACATACCTTTACTTTTGTGTTTGCTCCGATGGTACACTGGCCGGAAGTTATGGTAACCTATGATTCTGCGGATAAGGTATTGTTCTCCGCCGATGGTTTTGGTAAGTTCGGCGCGCTGGACGTGGAAGAGGAATGGGCCTGCGAGGCGAGAAGATACTACATCGGTATCGTTGGCAAATACGGTCTCATGGTGCAGAAGCTTTTACAAAAGGCGTCTGCTCTGGATATCCAGGTGATCTGCCCGCTCCATGGTCCGGTATTAAAAGAGAACCTCGGTTATTACCTTGATCTGTATAACACCTGGTCTTCTTACGGTGTGGAGACAGAGGGAACAGTCATTGCTTACACCTCTGTATATGGCAATACCAGAAAAGCAGTGGAGCTTCTGGCAAAGAAACTGGAAGAAGAAGGCTGCCCGAAGGTTGTGGTAAATGACCTGGCCCGCTGTGATATGGCAGAGGCTGTGGAAGATGCCTTCCGTTACGGCAAGATGGTTCTTGCATCCACTACATATAATGCGGAGGTATTTCCGTTCATGCGTGATTTCCTGGCGGAAATTACAGAGAGAGGCTATCAGAACCGTAAAGTGGCCTTTATTGAGAATGGTACCTGGGCGCCGACAGCAGCCAAAGTGATGAAAGCGGCTTTTGATAAATCCGCTAATATTACTTTTGCTGATACGACGGTTACTATCAAGTCCGCAATGACTCCTGCTAACGAAGAGGAAATCGCTGCGCTTGCAAAAGAAATGAGATAGAACGATAAAAAGCTGTCACTGCTTTGTGGCAGCTTTTTCCATATCGGCGATAAAAATGTGTTTTAAATAATCACAGAGATAGAAGGTGGTCAGATTATCGCTTGCTGAAAGCAGTACATCCAGCTCCACAAAAGAATGTTTGTCTTTATAGTTATTTTTATACAGAGTGAGGGAATCCGCATAAGACTTTTGCGAGGTCTGGATGCCCTTATATTTTTTGTCCGGAAAGAGCGGAACGAAATGACCTGTTTTGCGGATATAACATGTGGCAGGTTTGGCTTTTTCCCGAAACCGGCTGTCCACATAGCAGCCTACGGATTTATGGATGGCCCGGTCCTCCTCGGGAAGATAGTAATAGTTTCTGTAATCCGGGTAAAAATATTTCAGAGATCCGCTTGTGACCGGGACAGAGAGTTTCATCAGGTCGCCGGAAATATCAAGGGAGCCAATGGGAACAGTGATTTGTAATGGTCTGGACAGCGGTGCTTTTAGCTGGCAAAAGGCGGTAAAAGAAGCAGAACAGGAAACTTCCCGCAAAGAAAAAGCGCCGTTCATCAGTCCCTGGTAAGAGGCAAGAGGAAGCAGAGCTTCCATACCCCGGATGTCCTCCATATTGTGGAGAAGAAGAATATCCAGCAGTCCGGGATCTTTTTTTATAAGATACTGTTTGTACATGCCGATAAGCTGTCCGCCGCTGTAGAGATCTTCCCGGTCGATGCCAAGGAAATGTTCCCAGTCCTTTTGCTTTCCGTGAGGAAGCCGGAACAAAGTCTGAAAAGGGCGGAGCATCCGGTACAGGTCAAGAGAACCGATGAGATTCAGCCGGAAGTCCATATTATTGAGTTCATAATGGCGATTTAAATAAGGGATATCAAAGCTTTCTCCGTTGAATGTGAGCAGCGGAGCCGGATGTCCGGACAGAAAATCCTGAAGGGCCAGGAGCATGGCAGGTTCGCTGACACCATCGTCGTTAAACCACTGGATAATGTGATAATCATCATTCTCGTGCCAGCCGCATCCGATGAGGTAGAGAATGGTGGCGTCTCTTTTGAGTCCGGTAGTTTCGATATCTATGAAAGTATATCTCCCTTTTCCGGCAGTTTGCGCTGTGCCGGAGGGGAAACAGTAATGTTTTGTGAGCATAAGCAGTCCTTTCTGTTTCGGTAAAATGTTCAGGCAGTCTGTACACTGTCAGCTGAATAGTATCAAAGAAAGGGAGGACTGTCAAATGAGGGGACAAACTCCTTGGTTGTAATTCATCGGGAAGTATGGTATCATTTGATAGAATATAAGTTCGAGACAGGAGTTAAAAAGTTGATTGCATATATAAAAGGCACGGCGGTGTACGCGGATGAAGAATGTATTGTGGTGGATAACCGGGGGATGGGATATGAGGTGAGGACTTCTTCCGCCACCTGTAATCAGGTGCGTACCGGTGATGAAGTCACGCTTTATACATATCTTTATGTGAGGGAAGATATGATCGCTCTTTATGGTTTTTTGTCAAGAGAGGAGCTGAGGGTATTCAAGCTCCTTCTGGCAGTCAGCGGAATCGGTCCGAAGGTGGCGGCTTCTGTGCTGTCGACTTTGAGCGTGGAAGATTTGTATTACGCAGTGATCAGTGAGGATGCCAGAAGTATCGCCCGGACACCGGGAATTGGTCCGAAAGGCGCCAGACGTCTGATTATTGAGCTGAAAGATAAGCTTGATCTGGCAGATCTGGGTACAGGCAATGAAGATGAGACGCCTGCGACAGCGGCAGTCTCAGAAGAAGGCAGCCAGATCATGGATACAATGGAGGCGTTGATCGCCCTGGGATATTCCAACGGTGAAGCGTATCGGGCTGTTCATAAGGTGCCAGGTGCGGAAGCCATGGACGCGGAGCAGCTTTTAAAAGAAGCGCTTAAGATAATTATGACATTGTAGAAATAGAGTTTGGCAGGGTGACAAGATGGACAGAATGATAACGACAGAACTGCTGGATGAGGACGTTGCTGCGGAAGGAAGTCTTCGTCCGGTATCACTAACAGAATATATCGGTCAGGAAAAGGTTAAGAAAAATCTGAACATTTTTATTCAGGCCGCAAAGATGCGGGGAGAGCCTCTGGATCACGTGCTTTTGTACGGACCGCCGGGACTGGGTAAGACGACGTTGGCGGGTATCATCGCCAACGAGATGGGAGGACATCTGAAGATCACGTCGGGTCCCGCCATTGAGAAACCGGGAGAGATTGCCGCGGTGCTGAACGGGCTTTCTGACGGCGATGTGCTTTTTATTGACGAGATTCACCGGCTGAACCGGCAGGTTGAGGAAGTTTTATACCCGGCCATGGAAGATTTTTCCATTGATATTATGATTGGAAAGGGAGCTTCTGCCCGTTCCATCCGGCTGGACCTCCCGCATTTTACTCTGGTGGGGGCGACAACCCGCGCCGGAATGCTCACTGCTCCTTTAAGAGATCGTTTTGGAGTGGTAAACCGTCTGGAATTTTATACAGATGAGGAGCTTCAGACTATAGTGGAGCGCTCGGCAGAGCTTTTGGGTGTGGAGATTGACTGCGACGGCGCTCTGGAGATTGCCCGCAGAAGCCGCGGGACGCCAAGGCTTGCCAATCGCCTGTTGAAGAGAGTGCGTGATTTTGCGCAGGTTCGTTATGACGGAGTAATCAGCCGGCAGGTGGCGGGAAATGCTCTGGATTTGCTGGAGATTGATGCTTTGGGTCTGGATACTACAGACAGAAATATTCTTGACACGATGATCGTCAAGTTTGCCGGGCGTCCGGTGGGACTTGATACGCTGGCGGCGGCCATTGGCGAGGATGCCGGGACTATTGAAGATGTGTGTGAGCCGTTTCTGATACAGAGAGGGCTTATAAAACGGACGCCGAGAGGGAGGGCGCTGACGCCTTATGCTTACGAACATCTGGGCCTTCCTGTTCCGGAGGAAGTATTTTAAAATACAGCGATGCGGGGGGATAAAATGGAAAACAAGACGAAAGTATCTGTGGTGATTGACGGAAAGGTTTATATGCTGGCGGGGAGCAGCAGCGAGACTTTTATGCAGCGGATTGCTTCTTATGTGGATGGAAAAATCCGTGAGCTGAAGCAGCAGAATGGCTATTCCAAGCTGCCGCAGGAATATAAAAATATTCTTCTTTCCTTAAATATTGCGGAAGAGCTTTTTAAGCTTCAGGATGAGGTAAACATTTTTAACCAGGAACATCAGGAAAATGAGCAGGAGCTTTACAAGTTGAAGCAGGAGATGGTGGATAAGGAAATGCGGATAGACACAGCAAATAAATTGGTGATTGAGTATAAAACCAAGGTCAATGAGCTGCAGAAGCGCATTATAGAGCTGGAAACACGGAGTGAGCTTCATGAAACAAAACGAAATGATTCAAAAAACAATGATACAAAGAAAAACTAAGCTGCCGGAGCTTTTGGCTCCGGCAGGTTCTTTTGAACACTTAAAAGCCGCCATAAAGGCGGGAGCAGATGCTGTTTATATGGGAGGACAGCAGTTCGGAGCCAGGGCATATGCAGATAATTTTACCGGAGAGAAGTTGGTGGAGGCACTGCATTATGCCCATTTTTATGACAGACGCTTATATCTGACTGTAAATACCCTCATGAAAGAGAAGGAAATCACGGAGAGACTGTATGATTTCCTTCAGCCTTTTTATGAGGAAGGTCTGGACGGCGTGATCGTGCAGGATGTGGGAGCGGCTGCCTTTATCCGCAAGAATTTCCCCGGCATGGAGATTCACGGAAGCACACAGATGACCATAACAGATGTGTATGGGGCAAGAGCCGCCGCGAGGCTTGGCATGAACCGGGTAGTGCCGGCGCGGGAACTGTCCCTTTCCGAGATTCGCCGTATGAAAGAAGAAGCTGGTCTTGATATAGAAGTTTTTATTCACGGCGCCCTCTGTTATTGTTATTCCGGACAATGTCTTTTGAGCAGCAGGTACGGCGGGCGCAGCGGCAACCGGGGGCGATGCGCGCAGCCATGCCGGCTGCCTTACCGGGTGATGGAAAGAGATTCCCAGTCTTCTGCCGGCGCTCATCTGCTGAGCCCCAAGGATCTGTGCGCCATTTCCTGGCTTCCATCGCTGATTGAAGCCGGTGTGGATTCCCTGAAAATCGAGGGTCGCATGAAAAATGTAGAATATGTGGCAGGAGTAACTGCCATTTACAGAAAGTATCTGGATCTCTACCGGGAGATGGGAGAGGAAGATCTGTCGTTGGACAAAAAACAGGAGCACCGGCAACGAAAATGGAAGATTTCTAAGAAAGATTACGAGGTTCTTGAGGAACTTTACAGCCGCAGTGGTTTCACAGACGGCTACTGGAACCGGCATAATGGTTCTGAGATGATGGCCACGATACATCCAAGAAATCTCGGACGGAAAATCGGATGGGTGCGTCAGGTGCGCCGCGGGCAGATCGCAGTGGAGCTTGACGGGGGGACAATCTTGCATCCGAAGGATATCCTGATTCTGCCGCTGCCCGGTCAGGAAGAGATGGCGCTTACGGTGCCGGAGCATCTTCGGAAGGATGGCAGGAGAATTATTCTGAATGTCCCGGGAACAAAAGCGCTGCGTGCCGGCATGGAAGTATATCGAAGAAAAAATGATAGTCTTTCTTCCTGGATAGAGAATGACATTTTAAAAAAAGAGATAAAATATCCGGTACAGGGAAAAATCATTGTGCGAATCGGCAACTCATCGGAGCTTTTGCTGCGATGCAGAGGGGAAGAGATTCTTGTGTTGGGAAAAGCGGCGGAGCCTTCCGCAAAACGTCCGGTCACAGAAGAAGATATTTATCGGCAGATGAATAAAACCGGAGACGTGCCGTTTTATCTGGAAGATCTGGATGCCGATCTGGAGGAAAATGCATTTCTTCCCATGTCGGCGGTAAAAGAGTTGAGACAGACGGGATTCCGGATGCTTCAGGAGCAGATGGAGCGCCGGGCATGCCGGAGTGTGTCAGAAGAAAAAAATAAAAGAGACAGAAAGATTTCCTTGCAATCAGAAGAAAAAAGTGATACTGTTATTTCACTAAATAACAATAAGAAATTTGATGATTTTCATGCTGATAAGAAAAAAATGGCAGTGGTTTATGATAAGAAAATAGCGGAATTTTGTTTGTCGCATCCATTTTTCAACAGCATCTGCCTCCCTCTGGATTTTTGGGCAGAAGAAGATAGTCTTTCTTTTGCGGCGCAGATCTGCCGGCAGGGGAAGAATGCATATCTGTCTCTGCCTCTTATCTTAAGGGAGGATGAGGCGGCGGCGGACAGCCGAAGCGAACTGTCTGTTGTGTGCCGGTCGCGGCTGTGGTCCGGTATTTATGCGCATACTATGGGACAGGCGCAGTTTCTCTGGGAGATGGAGGACCGAACGGCTCCGGTTTACGCAGCGTCTTCATTTTATCAGTGGAATCATTTTTCTCTGGCGGAGACAAAGCGGATATTTGGGATTGCCGGAGCAGAATTGCCGCTGGAGCTTTCCGGCGGAGAGTGCCGGGAGATGCTTGCAAATAGACAGAAGGACGTGGCGGTCGAATGTTCTGTTTACGGGAGAATTCCTTTGATGAAGTCTGCTCAGTGTATTAAGAAAACGCGGGGCGGATGTGATCGCCGCCAGGAAGTGCTTTTTCTGGAAGATAAGAAGAAGCGCCGTTTGCCGGTTGTGAGCCATTGCAGATATTGTTATAATACCATTTGGTCGGACACGCCGCGGAATCTTTTGGGAGAGGAAGAGGGAGCATTTGTCAGAGGACTTGATGCGGTGATCTTTCATTTCTTTCTGGATGACGAGAGGAGCGCGCGGGAGGCTGTCCTTGATTATGAAAGATGGGAGAAAAACGGATTTGGTCCGGCGAAAGGAAAGGAACCGGACGCATACTGGAAATATGGAATTGAGTAGGTGAGGTCATGCTAAATATTATATCAACAGGATCCAATTACATTTTCATGATTATGTGCGCAATTTACGCTGTGTCTTGTTTTACAGTTTTTCTTCCTTCCACGGAAGACCGGCAGATAAAACGTATGAACCGGCAGGAACGATTCATGTTTATTTTTCATTTTATCTGCTATGGCGTCTTGTTTTTAAAGACATTTGACGTAAAAATACTTATCCTATATGTGGCGCAGGCTGTTTTTTTTAAAGTGCTGATCCTCATTTATGAACGTATATATGCGGATTGTTCGCGTATTTTGATGAATCATACCTGTTTTCTCCTGCTGATTGGCTTTGTAGTTCTGACCCGGCTGGATTTTGCACAGGCCGTCCGGCAGTTTGCGATTGCTGCGGTCAGCTCTCTTGTGGTGCTCATCGTTCCGTATTTTCTGGAAAAGGCATACTGGCTGAAGCGTCTTCGATGGATATACGGGTTGATAGGGCTGGCGCTGCTCGCCTCTGTTTTTGTGATCGGAACAACTAAAAATGGATCGACTAACTGGATTTCCATCGGAAGTTTTGCCATGCAGCCTTCGGAATTTGTAAAGATTGCCTTTGTGTTTTTCCTGGCGGCCATGCTGGAGCGTCCTGCGAGTTTTAAACGGATTTTCGTGACGGCTTTGTTTTCCGGATGCCATGTGATGGTGCTGATCATGGAGAGAGATCTGGGCGGCGCTTTGATTTATTTCGTGATTTTTGTTTTCCTTTGTTATGCGGCCACCGGGCGGGGCGTTTATGTGATCGGCGGAGCTTCTGCCGGCGTGCTGGCAGGACGGCTTGCCTACATATTGTTTTCTCATGTCAGAGCCAGATTTGACGCGTGGACGGATCCATGGTCGATCATAGAGGGGAGAGGTTATCAGATCACCCAGTCTCTGTTTGCCATTGGTACGGGCAGCTGGTTTGGCATGGGGCTGACCCAGGGCAGCCCGTCTGACATACCGGTGGTTGAAAGTGACTTTATTTTTTCGGCTATCGCAGAAGAATTCGGCGTTTTTTTCGCCATTTGCCTGATATTTATTTATCTCGGCGTTTTTGTACATTTCCTGCAGATTGCCATGGATGTGAAAGGACGCTTTTATAAGCTGGTGGCTTATGGATTTTCCATCTGTTTTATTTTCCAGGTGTTTTTGTGCATCGGAGGCGTCACAAAGTTTATCCCGTCCACCGGTGTAACATTGCCGTTGATCAGCTACGGAGGAAGTTCCGTGGCCAGTACCCTGATTATATTTGCAATCATGCAGGGCATTTTTATGATTGCCTATAAGGAAGATGAGGAAGTGGTAGAAGATGAACAAACATCAGAAATCAACACAGAGAGACAGAACGTCCGGTAGACAATCAAACAGGGTGCAGACAGAGTCCGTGAGTATATGGGAACGTCTGGCTGCCCTCTTCGTACCCAAAAAAGGACGGAAGCTCAGGACGAACCGATATATGTTCCACACCAGCCTTTTTGTGGTAGTTATTTTTCTCGGACTGATCGGTTATCTTGTGAAGTTCACAATCTACGACGCTCCGGGGATTATCAACAGCCCTTATAATAAACGCACCACCTCGCTTTCAGAGAAAGTGCGGAGGGGAAGTATCATGAGCGCGAACGATAAGATCCTGGCGGAAACCACAGTGGATGATGAAGGCAACGAGACAAGGGAATATCCTTATGAAAATATGTTTGCTCATGTGGTGGGCTATAATTCTCACGGGAAGGCAGGGCTGGAGTCTGCCTATAATTATGATCTGCTGACCTCTCATGAACAGCTGGTGGAACAGTTGAAGGGGGGCGTCTCGGGAGAAAAAAGCGTTGGCGATACCATTGTCACAACGTTGGATACCCGTTTGCAGAAAGCTGCTTATAATGCTCTGGGTGATTACAGGGGAGCGGTGGTAGCCATTGAACCAAAGACCGGAAAAGTGAGGGCGATGGTTTCCAAACCGGATTTTGATCCCAATGAGCTTGATGATATATGGGAAGAAATTAATTCTGATGAAGATAACAGCTGTCTGTTAAATCGTGCGACCCAGGGCTTATATCCTCCGGGTTCCACCTATAAAGTGTTGACGGCTCTTGAATATATTGAAGAACATCCGGGCTCATATGGAGATTTTTCTTATGATTGTACCGGAGAAACAGTTGTGGACAGCGTGCGCATCAGTTGTTATGAGGACGAAGAACACGGTGAGGTGGATTTAAACGAGGCCTTTACCAAGTCTTGTAATACGGCGTTTGTCACTTTGGGAAGCACGCTGAATCTGAAACGTTTCGCGGCTCTGAATGAGAAGTTTTTATTTGGACAGAGCATTCCTTTTGATCTGTCTGTGAAGCAGAGCCGTTTCGATCTGGATGAGAATTCTCAGAAAAGTGAAGTGCCGCAGACAGTCATCGGGCAGGGAAATACGCTGATGACGCCATTTCATAATGCGCTCATCATGTGCGCCATTGCCAATGACGGCGTATTGATGAAACCGTATCTGGTCGAAAGCGTGGAAAGCTCGGATGGAGCGGTGGTCGAAAAGACGGAACCGACAGAGTATAAAACACTGGTGGATAAGAAGGATGCAAAAACTCTGCAGAAAATGCTTCAGAATGTAGTAACTGACGGTACGGGACGAACATTGGAGACGGATTTATATACGGCGGCAGGAAAGACAGGTACGGCGGAAAATGAGGGAGAACGCTCCCATTCCTGGTTCTTTGGCTATTCCAATGTGGAAGATCCGGATCTGGTAGTCTGTGTTATTGTGGAAAACAGCGGAGCGGGCAGCGAATACGCGGCGCCGATTGCAAAGGAGGTCTTTGACTCCTATTATAACAATGAGATGAAGGATTATTATTCCTGATAAATACGTATGGCAGAGAGAATGATGTCCCTGCGGAAAATATAACTTAAAATTATATTTGCAAAAATCAGTATGCTTTCTTGCAAAGGACAGAGGGATTTGATATACTGATACCAAGTGTAATACACACCAGAATTGTTTGCATAGGAGGAAGAGATCATGATAGAGGCAACAAGTTGTGGTGGTGTGGTAATTTTTCGCGGGAAGATTCTTCTTTTGTACAAGAATTATAAGAATCGGTATGAAGGATGGGTGCTTCCAAAAGGAACAGTAGAGGAGGGAGAAGAGTATAAAGAGACCGCACTGCGGGAAGTGAGAGAGGAAACCGGTGCGAGAGCTTCTATTATCAAATATGTGGGAAAGAGTCAGTATACTTTTAATACCGCCCATGATGTGGTGGTGAAGGATGTACACTGGTATCTGATGATGGCGGACAGCTATTATTCCAAGCCGCAGAGAGAAGAATATTTTGTGGATTCCGGTTTTTATAAATTTCATGAAGCCTATCATTTGCTCCGGTTCCCCAATGAAAAACAGATCCTTGAGGATGCGTATCAACAGTATCTGGATTTGAAAAAGGCGAATCTGTGGGGAAGCCGGAAATATTTTTGAAAAAATATTTCTGAAAAACGAAAGACTGCATATGAGAAAGAGGAAAATCACCTCTTTTCCCATAGGCAGTCTTTTTAGCTGTTGAATGGTTTTCATTATTTTTTGCGGGTGTTGATCCTTGCGCAAAAATAGTCCTGCAGGATTTTTTTGATTTCCTGCATCTGAGCGGCGGTTGTTGGATTGTCATAAGGAATTCGCGCAATTTGCCGTTCCACATAATGGTGTTCCTGTATGATTTCCAGAGTTTCTTCATAGTTGATATCATAATAATAGGCAAGATAGGAGAGCCAGTAGTCCATCTTTGTTTTTCTTGTGGGAGAGTAAATGGATTGGTGATTCATGAACTGTGCCATCACCTCCGGCGTGATGGCAGAACTGCCGACTTCCTCTGCCGACACGCCCAGTATGGTCTCGATGGAATCCTCCAGCTTCACCCGGCAGTTGTCGAGTTTATCGGCGTCCCGAATCAGCCTGGCGTGAAGCAATTCCCTCTCGTCGGTGACGCCCTCCAGCTTAAAATCACTGTGGCGGGCGATGGCGGTACGGATAATACTGTCCCAATCAGTTTCGGCGACGTAGTCCCGGATTCTTCCTTCCTCAAAAAGAATCTGCACGCCGAAAGCCGCGTGATCCATGGTGTCCGGCTCGAAACTGTTATATTTTTTCAGCTGTTCAAACCGTCCGATGTCATGAAGCAGACCGATGAGCTGCGCCAGAATGGTATCTTCTTCAGAAAGATGCATCCGCTCACAAATCCTGCGGCTGCATTCCATCACCCCATAGGTATGGATGATTTTCAGGCGGACTTTGTCGTCCGTCCGGTCGTACTGGTCCAGGTAGGACTCAAACTGCTGCCTTGCGTGAGATAAATCTATGTTCATGTTTTTGTTCCTTTCTAATGTCTTTTATCGTTTTGTTGTTTTGCAGGTTAAAAGCTATTGTAACACATTTTCCGAGGAAGCCCTATATATTTCCTTGTATTACATATAATTCTGCACATTTTTCAATAAACTGCGTGGCATTTTTATTTTTACACCGGAGTCTTAGCATTTTTTATACTGGAGTCTTATGCCTTGCACCTCCGGCTGCCGTATGTCATACCACAGCAGTCTTATACCATACCCCGGCGGTATTCTTTACAAAAGCAGAGAAAAAGACTATAATTGACATGAATTTGCGGGAAAATCCCGTGCAGAAAGCAACAACAGGATGTTATTTACAAAAATAACAGTAAGGAAGGTGAGAAAAATGTGTAATAGAAAAACAGATGGACCGAAGGGAAAGAGAACGTTTGATCATCCGTTTTTACGGTTTATTTTTTTGTGTCTGGGATTGTCCATCATGGCTTTCGGAGTTGCTTTTTCGATTAAAGCCAATCTGGGGATCTCGCCCATATCCACAGTTCCTTACGTGACTTCGCTGATTTCCGGCTTATCGGTGGGAACCACGACTATCATCATGAATTTTCTTTTTGTTTTGATTCAGATTGCCATTTTGCGCAGACAGTATGACTGGTTTCAACTGCTGCAGTTTCCGGCGGCCATCGTTTTTGGAACGATGATCGATGTGGCGGAATATTTGCTGCGGAGACTGCATGTTTCCAGCTATGCGGGAGAATGGCTACTCTGTATTGCCGGCATCGTGCTGATCGCTTTTGGTATCAGCGTGGAAGTGAAGGCGAATCTTGTCACCACCGCAGGCGAAGGCATTGTACTTGCCATCTGTAAGGTCGCGCCGGTGAAGTTCGGCAATATGAAGATGACCTTTGACATTACCCTTGTCTGCATCTCCCTGGTATTATCTTTTGTTTTCCTGGGAAATGTGGAGGGCGTTCGGGAGGGAACCCTCGCGGCCATGATACTGGTGGGTCAGGTCACGAAAGTGACCAATAAATTTCTTGACAAGCCTTGTGGCTTATGGTAAAAACGTAGAGGAATAAAACGTGTGGTTCGGGCAGTTTCTTGTCCGACTCCGCACTGACATAAAATGCTTGCCGCCGGGTAAGAGCAGGAGCGTTGATTTCGCATCGTTAGGCCGTTGAAGATGCGAAGGTCAATGCTTTTCTTTTGCCTTTTTGCAGAAAAACTTAAAAATTTCATGTGAAAAACTAAAAATGGAGGAGAAAAATGTTTCGCGAGATGAGAAGAAAAAAGCAGCAGCTGACGCAGGAAGAAACCATGGTGATATTGCGGGAGAGAACTTCGGGAGTTCTGTCTCTGACAGGAGACGAAGGGTATCCGTACGGCGTTCCGCTCAGCTATGTATATGACGGAGATAAGCTGTATTTCCATTGTGCGAAGGAAGGCCACAAGATTGATGCCATACGGAAGAATCCGAAGGCTTCTTTTTGTGTCATTGCGCAGGATGAGATTGTGCCGGAGAAATACACCACCTGTTACCGGAGCGTCATTGCGTTCGGTTCCGTTCGTATTCTGGAAAACGAAGGAGAAAAGCGCCGCGCCATTGAGGAGCTGGCGCTCAAATATGCGCCGGAGGACTCCGAAGAGAACCGGCAGAACTACATTGAGAAAGACTGGGAGCCGCTCTGTATGCTGGAGATGACTGTGGAGCATCTGTCAGGCAAGGAAGCCATTGAGCTTGTGAGAAGAAAGCAGAAGTGATACGCATGGGCTATGCATTTTATGAGATATATTTTGGGAGGTTTGTATGAAAATGAAAAATCGAGTGCAGGATTTTGCGAAATACGTCTCACTGAACGTGATGGGAATGATCGGTTTGTCCTGCTATATTCTTGCCGATACTTTTTTTGTGTCAAAAGGTTTGGGAACGGACGGCCTCACAGCTCTCAATCTGGCCATTCCCATTTACAGCTTTATTCACGGGAGCGGACTGATGATCGGAATGGGCGGCGGCACCCGGTATTCCATTCAGAAGAGTCAGAAGGACAGTGCCGCGGCTAACCGTACATTTACTCATGCGCTGTATCTGGCGGCAGTGTTCGCCGTGTTTTTTGTGGCGGTCGGACTGCTGTTTGCCGGGGACATCGTCTGGATTTTCGGGGCGAGAGAAAATGTATTCAATATGTCCAGAACATATCTGCGGGTCATCTTGTCCTTTGCTCCGGCATTTCTGCTCAATAACGTGCTGCTCTGTTTTGTGAGAAATGACGGCGCACCGCAGCTTTCCATGGCTGCCATGATAGGCGGAAGCCTTTCCAACGTGGTGCTGGACTGGGTGTTCATCTTTCCGTGCGGCATGGGGATATTTGGCGCGGCGTTCGCCACGGGTCTGGCGCCGATCATCAGCATGCTCATTTTGTCGCCGCATTTTATCCGGAAACATAATAAATTCCATCCGGTGAAATGCCGGCCGCAGGCGAGACAGGCAGGCTGGATCCTGTCCAGCGGCGTTCCGTCTCTGGTAACGGAAGTATCCAGCGGCGTGGTCATGATTGTCTTTAATTCGATCATCATGAATTTGAACGGTAATGTGGGCGTGGCCGCCTACGGCGTAATCGCCAACCTTTCCCTGGTGATCATCGCCATTTACACGGGAATCGCCCAGGGAATCCAGCCGCTCATGAGCCGGAGCTTCGGACTGAAAGATTACGATGCCATCCGGGCGTTTCTGCGTTATGCGATACTGACCATGGCAGTCTTTTCCATCTGCATATACATGATCGTATTTTTCGGCGCGTCGCCGATTACTTCTATATTTAACAGCGAACATGACGCCATGCTGCAGGCTATTGCCATGGACGGGCTCCGCCTGTACTTTATCGCCTGTCCGTTCGCCGGATTCAACATCATCCTGTCCATTTACTTTACGTCCACGCAGCGGCCGCTGCCGGCACACATTATATCCTTGCTCCGGGGATTTATCGTGATCATCCCGATGGCGTTTCTGCTTTCGGTGGTCGCGCAGATTCACGGCGTATGGTGCGCTTTCCCGGCAACGGAGTTTGTGGTGGCGGTGATCGGACTGCTGCTGTTCCGGCGGTATTCGACAGGAGACAGCCGGTAGTCAATACCTTTTCGTTTAAACTGGAAAACTTTTGGAGAGTTCACAGACCGCTGTTTTTCCGATATATTTACGGTGTAAGAAGTAAAACAAAACGCATCGTAAAAGGAGCAGTGATAAAATGAGAGTAAAAAAATTTCTTTCCATGTGTCTGGTTGGTGTGACAGCGGTAAGCCTTTTGGCCGGCTGCAGTTCAGGAAACAGTGGTCAGTCTGGTGACGCACAGCAGGAGACTCAGACAGAGGCACAGAGTACAAATGCCGCACAGAATGAGGCAGATACCTCCTCAGAGAGCGCGCCGGATACTGCGGCGCAGGACGGAGCAGATGCTGCTGCCGAGGCAGACACCACAGCGGAAAGTGATACAGAGGAAGTTACTGACAATGTTTCCGACACAGGAAATGTTCTGGTCGTCTATTATTCAGCGACCGGCAATACTGAAGAAGTGGCCAATATGATTGCGGATACCACAGGCGGCGACATTTTTGAATTGGAGCCGACGGAACCGTACACTGACGCAGATCTGGACTGGACCGATGACAACAGCCGGGTTTCCCAGGAGTACGCAGATGAAAGTCTTCGGGATGTGGAGCTGACCTCCACCACAGTGGAAAACTGGGATTCCTACGACACAGTGTTCATCGGTTACCCGATCTGGTGGGGGATCGCCGCATGGCCGGTAAACATCTTTGTGGAGAACAATGACTTCACCGGAAAGACAGTGATTCCGTTCTGTACCTCAGCTTCATCAGGACTTGGCGAGAGCGGAGAGCTGCTGGAAGAGATGGCAGGAACCGGCGACTGGCAGGAAGGCGAGCGATTCCGCTCAGGCGCAGATGAAGCGGACGTGCAGGAATGGGTCGAAGGCCTGGGATTGTAATTGTCAGGAATATAGAACAGAATATGTCAATATATAAATTGGGCAGAATCGCGTATTCTGCTCTTTTTTTATTTTAAAAGGTAAATTCTGGGAAAATAATCTGTCTGAATATTGTTTCGGATAGATAAGCAAATGGTTCTGTGGTATACTGTATATATAATTCAAAACGAAATTTCAGGTGAGTTTGTGTGAAAGGATGTGAACAAGATGATCAACAGTGAAATCAATGCAATTAAAGACAGAATCTGTATGACTATCATGCCGAAACGGGTCTATCTGTTCGGTTCCTTTGCAAAAGATACCTATAATGAGAACAGCGATTATGATTTTTATGTTGTTGTTCCTGATGATGCCGGTAACAAAATTGAACTGTCCCAGAAAGCATATAAATCTCTCCGCGGAGTTCGGAAGCGTCCGGTGGATATTGTTGTGGGCTATGAATCTTCCTTTGATGAAAGGGCAAAGAAGAATACACTGGAAAAGGTCGTAAAGCAGGAGGGTGTGCTGTTATATGAAAAATGAAAAAATCCTGAAAGAGTGGGTGGAGTTTGCCAGGATGGATTTCCTCACAGCGAAGCATCTGCATGAGTATATGCATCCGAAACCGTTGGAGATTATTTGTTACCATTGTCAGCAGGCTATAGAAAAGCTGTTGAAAGGTGTTTTGATTTCTAAAGGTGTTACGATTAAGAAGACACATGATCTCGGTCTATTAGCAGAAATGCTGCAGGAATATACAGAAGTGGATGAAAAGTATCTTGAAATGTGTGATGATCTGACGCCTTACGGAGTAAAGATTCGATATCCTCAGGAGTTGTTCATTGAAGAATACCATGTAAAGAAAGCTTTGGAAGAGACTCAGGAACTGTATGATTGGCTGTTGACATTGCTGCGGGTAGAAAAGGTGAATTTGGATGCCATAGAAGAGCAAGAAGACTCAGGGGAAGAAAATCATTCTTGATATGGGGCTATATATTTTTAAGTGCCATTTAAAGTGCCAAGAGGTGTTTTAAATGGCACTTTAAATGATATTCTGCGCCGTTTTTCTTTTTTGAAACAGTAAGAGTGAGCTCATAGAGGAACTGATAGGAGAGAATAATTTGGAGGTCAGTATGATTTGAAAAATTAGATATCGGAATTTAGAAAAATTATGCTACCAGTTCCCCTTCTACCACTTACCGAGCAAAAACACATCATAGGAAATTGGAGCAGCTGCTTTCTTAATATGAGCGGCTGAAATGAGGAGAAAAAATGGTTAAAGGCTTTATTGACTTTCAAGAAGGAAAAATTCCATTTGTAATTGAAAATTACCGCATGAACTATTTACAGATAGTGAACTTCTAAAGAATTTTTCAAAAAAATATAATTTCACGACAAACTATATTCTTCATGGACAGTATTTTGGTATAGGAAGTCAAGGACAAACAGCTACTTTTCTAGTGGAGTATTCTATAGGTAGTACTTGCTATTTGCGTTGCTATATCATTGATAGTCTTGCATCAGAAGGCGAATATGAGGCCATAGGTCTTCAGTCTCCGTTTCTTGACGATATTTTCGGGTACAAATATAAATACTTGGATATGGTTAGAGAAGGCATTAATTTGGCATTGGAACCTAAGGACGTGTATGTAATACCGTTTGATATGAATAACAATCATTATGAGTTAAAATATCGTATAGGACATGACAATCGTCTTGGGCTTCTTGAAGATTTTGAGAAAAAGGGAGAACTTCTGCTTACCTTACAGACTGATGATATACAGGAGTGTTATAATATTTCGGTAGTTTTGTACCGTCTAGCAATGTTTATGATGTCTAAAGCAGAAGTGCCATTCAAGCAGATTACTCTGTATAAAAAAGGGATAAAAGCAGGATGGTTTTATTGTCCTCTGGTTTCAGAGAAAGCAGTATCAGGGAATGATGTCTTTTTCAATGAACTTGACATTATGAAATATATACCCAAAATCCTGAATAACATAGCGATAGATTCCGGGAACAAAATAACCAAAAGCATACCGTTAGGACACTTAGGAAGTTTTGATACTTTGTTTTCTCCGCAACGATTTTTGGAACAGGTTATGGCATTTGAATATCTGTTTGAAAAACTAGAGCACAAGAAATCTAAGGATCGAAAATTCCCTCTAAAAGATGAATTGAAATATATGATTAATGAGTTCCCGCAATTGATAAAATCAAACTTATCTTCAGACGAGGTTAGCGAGAAGATAAAGGAAATGAGACGTCAGATAGCCCATGGATATACATATTATTATGATTTTAAAAACGATTCGGAGATCAAATATGTGATTATCCTTCTCGACAAATTGATCAGAAATATGAGTTTATGGTGGGTTGGAGTTTCAAAACAAGAAATTGAAGAATACCCTGTCCTATAGGCTGTAAAATAAGTATTATCGAAAACTGGAACAGTTATTGTCATTGCGCAAGATGTTGAAATGAGGTGAGATACAGTATGATACATTTTTATAATGAGTTGGTTGCCAGAACAGTCGAAACAATAAAGGAAGCCCGCGATTGTACAGACATTCTCAATGACTTGAAGCGTATCGATCAGGCGATCACAGATATTAATTTGTGTGGGAACGTATCTGCCGCTGATCAGCTTGATCGAGAATTACGTCACAAATATCCGTGCATAAATAATATGATAGAGTTTGCTAATTCGATTCCTGTTTCGGAGCTACGATTAAAAAAGAATTATTCTGCAAGTGAAGCAGCACTATTAAATTTAGAGCAGGACTATTATGGAATTCTCTGTGATACTGCAATCAAAAAGCAGATGGTTCATAGTATCAAAGAATTTATCAAAAATGTGGATTAAAAAAAGTGTACGAAAGATAGGGTGAACAAATATGGGGAGAGAAATAGGAGAATTTATTAGCACGAATTGGCTTGATATTCTACTTGTTGTAGTAGGCGCTTCGGCGTTCTATATTTATTGGGCGCAGGAACGCCGAAAAGTGTCAGAAGCTGCTTCGCTAATCATTATGCAGGTTGAGGATTTGCAGAAACGTATACGAGAAATAGGTTCCTATATCTCAGAAGGAAATTTAAACGATACAGCCTTTTATGAATCACAAATTCTATTTAAAATAGACTATTGGAACCAATATAAGCATTATTTTATTCGTAAATTGGATTCTTTTAGTTTTAATGCCTTAGATGAGTTTTATAATTGTGCTGCTGAAATTCTTGAACAACAGGAATTGATGAAAAATTTGCAGAAGAACTTTTTCTTTTATACACAACAACCATTATGCAGATGGAGGGAAATGCAATCTTACAAGTTTTGAATTCGTGTAGTCAAAATCCAGTCGATGCTAATGAGGTAGTTAAAGGATTAGTCGCAACTATTCCCGAGGGAATGAATGGTGAGAAAAAGCAGGCGGTAGAAAATATGCTGAAACAATTTAGTATCGCGAATCAAAATAGAAATTACGACCAGTTTTGGAGTCTTTACAAGAAAGAAAAGCAAGACATTATTATGGCGGTTAATCAGAACGCGCTTGACAGGTATACTCCCGTCCAAATTAGAATCAGCATAGAGAATGCATTGAAAAAGTTAAATGCTATTTCTATTATTGGGTGTGAGGGGTATACAAAAATGAAAAAAATCGCTAGGAGAAAAATTTGATATAAAGGATTTCAGTTTTTTAGAATAGAATGGATTTATGGGGGAGTTCAGATGACACAAAACACACTTTTGTATTCCATTAAACCAGTAAAATCAAGGGCAAGGGGAGACGACCTCCGGTTTAGTACCCAATTTGGCAAGGGCATCGCCGCATGACCGGTAAACAGCTTTGTGGAGAACAATGATTTCACCGGAAAGACCGTGATTTTGGTCAGACTCAGATGAAGCGGACGTGCAGGAGTGGGTTGAAGGTCTGGGACTGTAATTAAATAGTTGAATTTAGAAAAAGGCATGATTTGGGAGTGAGTCATGTCTTTTTATTATAAAAGAGAATTGTCAGCATGCGAAAAAGAGGCATCTGCAGGCAAAAATATCATACTTTGCGGAGGTGACTTTTATATCGTCCATTTCAGTATGCTTTCAGAGTATAGTTATATATGTGTCTTTGGCATTGTACTTTCTGCGAAATGTAGATTATTCTGTATATAGAGAAGAATACGACAATGAAGGAGGAAACGAATAAAGATGAGGAAAAATATAGTTTGTCTGATTTTAGGAACCGCCTTGCTGGGGGCTACGCTGGCAGGCTGCGGAAATGAAGATGCGACATCTGCAACTTCTGAGAGCTCTACGACATCTACGACATCCGCAACATCTGCGACTTCTGCAACCTCACAGTCTGAAGGAGAATCCGGGACACAGACTACCGAAACGGAGGGAGAGGCGGTTCCGGGAGAAAGCATTCAAACCAATGGCGGCGAAGTTATTTCTCTTGCCTCTCTGGAACATCAGGATGCAACTTCGGATACTGTTGTTTATTTTACATCTGATATCAGTCCGGAGGCCATGGTGGCGGCTTATGATGCTCTGGGTACGGGACTGACAGGTGAGAATATCGCGGTGAAGCTTTCCACCGGTGAGCCGCCTGCCAGCAATTATCTGGATCCGGATCTGATCGTTGACCTGGTACAGCAGGTGAAGGGAACGATCGTGGAAAATAATACTGCTTATGGCGGGCAGCGCTCCGGCACGGCCATGCATTATCAGGTGGCTGAGGATCACGGATTTACAGATATTGCAGATTTTGTGGTGCTGGATGAGGATGGTTCCACATCCCTTCTGGTGGAAGGAGGAACACAGCTTACGGAAAACCTTGTGGGGGCACATTTTCCGGAGTATGACGGCTATCTGGTACTTTCTCATTTTAAAGGGCATGCCATGGCAGGATTTGGCGGCGCCATCAAGAATATATCTATTGGCATGGCATCGCAGGAAGGCAAATGTCTGATACACACAGCAGGAGAGAGCCATACCAGTCCGTGGGGCGGTGAGCAGGATCCGTTTACAGAGAGCATGGCGGAAGCAGGAAAATCTGTGGTGGATGCCCTGGATGGGAATATCCTCTACGTCAGTGTTATGAATCACCTGTCCATCGACTGCGACTGTGATGGAAATCCTGCAGAGCCGGATATGCATGATATTGGAATTCTGGCATCCACAGACCCGGTGGCTCTGGACCAGGCCTGCGTGGATTTAGTATATGCATCTCAGGATGACACAGAATCTCTTATTGACCGGATGGAGTCACGCAACGCAGTCCATGTGCTGGAGCATGGAGAAGATATCGGACTGGGCAGCCGGACCTATCAGATGGTAAGTATCGATGAGTGAGATATTTGAGATTCTGCACAGAGAGTTCGTCTATATCTGGTATTACTTTGATGTGCAGCTCCGACAGATCTTAGGCTATTGGGCATTGGGTATCCTGCTGGGCTCCTGTGTCTCCGTTTTTCTGAAGGATAAGATCTATGGTCTGCTCAGGGGTATGAGCCAAAGTCAGATGGGTTTGCTTGGAATCGTTCCGGCAAGTCTGCTTGGAATTGCTTCTCCTCTATGTATGTACGGCACGATCCCTCTGGCGGCCTCTTTCTCCGGAATCGGCATGAGGGATGAGTGGCTGGCCTCATTTATGATGTGCTCGATTTTACTTAATCCACAGCTGATCATTTACAGTACAGCGCTGGGAACAACGGCGCTGGCTGTGCGGATCGTGTCCTGTTTTTTTGCGGAATTACCGCCGGTTTGCTGATCCGTGTCTTTGGGAGAGGAAAGCCGTTCTTCCGCTTTGACAGCTTTGACGAGCCGGTAAGCCGTGACACCGATCCGAATCTTCTGATTCGCCTGTTGAAAAACATTGGACGAAATATCCGGGCCACAGGTCCGTATTTTCTGATCGGCGTTCTGCTGTCAGCTCTTTTCCAGCGGTATGTGCCGGAAAATCTGATGACCGCGGCATTCGGAGGGAATGAAGCCTTTGGCGTGCTGATGGCGGCCACTGTGGGGGTGCCGCTCTATGCCTGCGGAGGTGGAACGATTCCGCTTCTCCAGGCATGGCTCATGGACGGGATGAGTATGGGAAGTGCGGCAGCCTTTATGATCACCGGTCCATCCACGAAGATTACCAATCTGGGAGCGCTGAAAATTGTACTGGGCGTAAAAAACTTTGTAATATATCTTATATTTGTTATGATGTTTTCCTTTGTCACAGGATTGGCCATTAATCTTCTGATATAAAAACTTCTTGACCGATTGTTACTACCGGATAATATAATCGTCTGTATAAACCGATGGGGTTCATCGGAATGTGACACATTTCAACGTATAAATGGTATGGTATTGCTGTATCTTCTTTGGTGCAAAAGGAGCGCAGGTAAAACACGGAAGTGAGTTGGTCATTCCTATAAAATGAGGGAACAGCCGCCCGCCAATTTTCTTGACATGTGATTCGATATCTTCTATCATTTTCTTATAGTTTGTCCATAAAGAAAGTGTGAGGGTCTATGTCAAAGATGGAGGTAACAGGGTTCCCGACGGAGCTTCTGCTCCTGTTTACCCTGTTGATCTGGGCGCTTTATTTTCTGATATTTTATTCCAGTCCCAGAAATAAAGTGAATCAGTGGAGCTGTATCTGCGGCTTTTTGCTGAGCATTGGGGTTTTGAAAGAATACATTTACTACAGCGGGATATTCTATGGCAAAGAGATCCTGCTTTTTGGTGTGCTCTATTCTCTGGATGATCTTCTTAATTCCATACTCACAGCAGTCCTCTATTATGTAGCCATGCCCTGTGTGATGATTTTCAGTTTTCATTTCTGCCATCTGGAGGAATATTGGCCGAGAATCACGAAAGTGCTCAAAGTGCTGGTTTTTCTGCCTGTTGCATGCTTTGGCATCGTCTATCCCTGGAGTCAGACCAGGGAGATACCTGTGACTAATCCGGAGGCATATACCATTGTGGCGTCCTACAATCTGATTTATGGAGTCATTGCCACGATCCTGATCATTGCGACGCTGTTTCGGGAACGGCGGGAGATTTCGTTCCGCCAGCGGCGCCTTGTTTCGGTCATTGCGCTCCTTCCTTTATGGTATTGGTTGATCACCCTGTTCTGTTTTCATCTTTTAAAGCTCCATGAGCTGGATAAAGCCTGGCAGGGAAACGCAGTGATTCTGTTGCTCTTATTCATTTATTATGTGCGGCATTTATTCAAAGGCGGCGTATGGGGAATGCGTCTCAGCCGGGAATATTTTGATTGGTCCGGCGACTCCACGGACATTTCTGTCAATGAGCGGTATCTGATCCATATGCTTAAAGGAGAGGCGGCAAAGATTGGCTGGTGTTCCCACTATATCCGCAGTCTGGGTGTCTCCGAGGTGGACGATGAACTCACGATAATTGATAATTCTGTCCGGCATATGGAAGAATTTGTGAGAAGGAGCAGTCTGTATTCCGATGAGATTGTTCTTCAATGGTCGGAAGTTGAGATAGAGAAACTTTTTCAGGAAATAAAAGAGGAGACGGAAGCCCGTTGGAAGGGGGAAGTCCGGCTGAATATTTCTGAGGCCGCCGAACCGGTTTCCTGCGACTATTATTATATGAAGGAAGTGCTTCTGAATCTGACTGACAACGCATTAGACGCTATGGGCGACGATGGAGTTCTTAAACTTACCTGCAAGAGACCCCGGAAAAACATTGTTCTGCTGAGCGTCTCCGATAATGGATGCGGTATTCCACAGGAGGATATTCCACGGCTTTTTACCCTTTATTACAGCGGCCATCACGATGCTTCCCATTTTGGTATGGGATTGTCTTACTGCCAGAAGGTGGTGAGGGCACACGGCGGATATATCCAGGTGGAAAGTTCCACCAATCCGGAAAGGCACGGAACGGAATTTACCATCTGTCTTCCTGCCGGCGGACGGAGACAGAAGAGAAAAAAACGCGGGAATAAAAAGCACAGGGGAGAGAGGGGATAGCAGATGACAGAGAATGTCCGCGTATTTATTGTGGAGGACGATAAAGATTTTATATTTCTCATAAAGAAAATGCTGGAAAAACAGCCGGAAATCGAGGTGATCGGTTCTTGCAGCAAAAAAGAAGAGGCGGTGCAGATGGCTTGCGCCCTTCGCCCGCAGATTGTCATCATGGATCTGAATCTTGGCATTTCCGAGGCGGACGGCATCCGCATCTCCAGAGAAATCCGTCTTCTCACCGACGCTAAAGTCCTGATTCTGACCTCGCTGGACTCTCCTGATATCGTGCTGAGAGTAGCGAAAGAAGCTTTTGCTTCCGGTTACATTTTCAAGAACCAGCCTAACCTGCTGGTGGAAAACATTCTGGCGCTGGCCAGGGGCTATACCGCCCAGGAATATCTCATCGCATCCATGGCTCTCTCGGGACTGACGGAAGCGGAGATGGGGGTTTTTCAGATGCTCATGGGCAAGGATATAAAGCTACAGTCGTCTCCGAAGACTATAGCTAATCAAAAAACTAAAATTCTAAAGAAACTGGGTCTGGAAAGCCAGCGGGAGCTGATGCATATATTCAAACTATTTCGTAATTAGAAAAGGAAATCCTGATCACCGCGTGAATCGTAACTAATCCCCGGTATGGAGGGATTTCTTTTTTTGCCCGGAGAATGCAGGGCTTTTTTTAATAAATATTTTTCCGGCTCCGGTTGCAAAAGAACAGAAAATATATGATAATAGTATGAAACAGGATGTTTTTGCGCGGAGAGGAGGTTTTATTGTGGGATGGAAACCGCTGCCCATTGGCATTGATGATTTTAAAAAACTGATCGAACAGGGTTATTATTACCTGGATAAATCCCTGCTGATAAGATGGCTGACATGATTCGTTCTCTTTTCGAGTCTGTGCTGAAATCTAATGAGAATCTTGCCTTTGCCGTGGTGACCGGCTGCCTTCGTATCAGTAAAGAGTCTATTTTTTCAGGGCTTAACAACCTCAATGTAATTTCCATCACCAGCGACGCCTATGCGGAACATTTTGGATTTACGCAAAAAGAAGTAGATGATCTGCTTAAAGCTTATGATCTGCAGGACAATGCCGATATCGTCCGGGAATGGTATGACGGCTATCGGTTTGGTGAGACGGAAGTTTATAATCCCTGGAGCGTTATCAACTATATACAATCCTGTTATAGAAATAAGAAAGCATTGCCGAAACCTTACTGGTCCAACACCAGCTCCAACAGTATTGTCCGCACTTTGGTGGAAAAAGCGGATTTGTCGGTTAAGCAGGAGATTGAATCTCTCATCGAGGGCAGGACCATTATGAAACCGGTTCATGAAGATATTACTTATGAGGACATGTATTCCACACAGAACCACCTCTGGAATTTCCTCTTTTTCACCGGTTATTTAAAGAAGGTCAGTGAAAGGCAGGAGGAAGAAAATGTCCTGATGGAACTGGCCATTCCCAACAGGGAGGTCCGGTACATTTACAAGACTACAGTTCTGCGCTGGTTTGAAGATAAGACCAGACAGAAGGAATTGTCGCCTCTTTATGAGAGTATCCTGGAAGGAGATGCAGAAAAAATAGCGGAAATTCTCTCAGAGAATCTCATGGAAACCATCAGTTTTTATGATTATCAGGAGAGCTATTATCATGGTTTCCTGGCGGGAATGCTGAAAAATATGAGCGGTTATATCGTCCTTTCCAACCGGGAATCCGGCAGTGGCCGTCCGGATATCCTGCTGAAGTATCCCAGCGTAAAAGGTAAAGCGGTAATTTTTGAGGTTAAAATATCAAAAACTTATCAGGAATTACAAAAGAAATGTGACGAAGCCCTCCGGCAGATTGAGAGGAGGGATTATGCAGCTTCCCTTCGCCAGGAAGGCTATCAGGATATTCTGGCATACGGAGTGGCTTTTTACAGAAAAGAATGTCTGGTGAAAAAATGCGAAAAACTGTAATGTATTTCAGACGCTATCTCAGGGGAATCCTAAACAATTTAGGATTCTCTCTTTTTATGCTTTTATCATGGTAAAATTAGAACATCATGTAGTAACAATTCAAGCAAAACAGTAACTTGAGAGAGGAGATGTGTTATGAAAAAGAAAACAAAAAAATTCAGGATGTGTCGATACTTTACGGTCGGATGTCTGGCAGTGGTGATGGCATTCTTTCTCTGGGGAAGTGTAAATAAGAGTCTTCCGGTACAGGCGGCGTTGTATGAATATGGGGATGAAGCTATTAATAAAATAGGAAATTCTTACAGAGACAAAAATGGAAGATATATTCTTAAAGTTGGAGATACGATGACTTTTACTGCCACATATTCCGTATACTCGTATAAGACAGGTATTCGCTGGACTATTTCCAATCCCAGCGTATTGCAATATGCGGGAGGATCATCCAGTTCGTATACCCGAACTGTTCGGGGTGTCAGTCCAGGGGTGTCCACTCTAAATGGAATCATAACATCATACTATTTTGGACCAAATTTTACTCAGGATGTACAGGATGCAGACAATCCATTCCCAATCCATGTAGTAGAACCATTGTCCGGGGCAACTTTATCTCATACGACAATGGCATTGGCTCCGGGAGCAACCGGAAAAATAGATTTGATGACCATAACTCCAGACAGCCTGTATTCTTTATTTGTTACGGAAAGAAGCTATGCATCCTCGGATACTTCAGTGGCAACGGTAGATAATTCAGGTAATATTCAGGCGCTTAAAAATGGAACGACAACGATTTCTTTTATGGGTGACGGCAGAGCGCTGGCAAGTTGTGTTTTAACTGTATCAGACGGAACAAATAATTCAAATAATTCATCTGGAAATAGAAATAATAGTGTATCATCCGGGGGCAAGTCGGGAATGAACCGTGGAAAAGTAAAAGAGTTATCCTTATTAGGTTCAAGGTCATTAAGAGTCCAGATTAAACGGGATACAAACGCTTCCGGATATCAGATTCAGTATTCTACAAACAAAAAATTTAAAAAGAATAAAACGAAAACGGTGAATCTGAAAAAGAATAAAAAGACAACGAAAGTATTAAAAAAATTGAAAAAAGGAAAGAAGTATTACATAAGAGTTCGTTCCTTCAAGAAAACTCGTTCCGGTAATTCCACAACAAAAGTATTTGGGCGTTGGAGTAAAATAATAGTTTCAAAGAAAATCAAATAAGCATTGAAAACTTGCACCTCTCTTTCATGCGTAGTAGAATAGAAGCTACTTTGAAATGAGAGGTGTAATTTTTTGTGCCAGTTACACTGATGAAACGGAGGATGATTTCACATGAAATACGATTTTACTTCCATCATGGACCGCAGGGGTAAAGACGCCCTGGCCATTGATGGTATCGGAGCGGATAAAGTATGGGGAAATGAACCGGACGAGCCCAAGGAAGGCTTTGACTTTATTCCCATGTGGGTAGCAGACATGAATTTTCCTACTTGTCCTTCTGTGACAGAGACGGTCGTAGAGAGACTTCGGCATCCGGCTTTTGGCTATTTCCGGCCATCAGAAGAGTATTATAATTCGATTATCCGGTGGCAGGAGAAGCATTTCGATGTGACCGGACTGAAAAAAGAACATATCGGATATGAAAACGGCGTCCATGGCTGCGTGACCAGCGCGGTCAACGTATTGTCCCAGCCGGGGGATAGAATTCTGATTCACAGTCCGTTTTATCTGGGATTCACCTCAGATATTGAAGGACTGGGAAGAAAATCTGTGTTCAGCCCGCTTAAGAAAGACGCGGAGGGTGTCTGGCGGATGGATTATGAAGACATGGATCGGAAATTGAGGGAGAATCACATTCATCTGGCGATTTTCTGCTCGCCGCATAATCCATGCGGCCGGGTGTGGGAGCGCTGGGAACTGGAGAAGGCTATGGAAGTCTATGCGGCCAACGACTGTTATGTGATCAGCGACGAGATCTGGGCGGATTTGACCTTTTCCGGACACAGACATATTCCAACGCAGATGGTCAGCGACTGGTCGAGAGAACATGTGATCGCCGTGTATGCGCCCAGCAAAACATTTAATCTGGCAGGCATGATCGGCAGTTTTCATGTCATTTACAGCGACTATCTGCGGGACAGAATCACCCGGTACGGCGATGCGACCCATTATAATGAGATGAACGTCCTTTCCATGCACGCCCTCATCGGTGCCTATAAGCCGGAGGGCAGTGAATGGCTTGGGGAATTGCGGACGGTTCTTGAGGAGAATGCACGCTATGCCGTCGAGTTTATCAAAAAGAATTTCCATGGGGTGGATGTGGTCATGCCTCAGGGAACATATATGATATTTTTGGACTGCACGGAATATTGTAAACAGAGTGGAATGACCATTGAGCAGCTGGTAAAAGCAGGCTGGGATGTGGGCGTTGGCTGGCAGGACGGAAGGCCGTTTGGCGGTCCGTGTCATATCCGTATGAATCTGGCTTCTCCGGCCAGCAGGATTAAAGAAGCCTTTGAGCGGTTGAAAAAATATGTATTTTTGCCGTGATGTGAGCAAGATGTTTTTTTAATGAGAATAAAATAGTGGAAACGAAATTTAAAAATGTTTATGAAATATTAATTTACAAAATAATAGTTGACCTCGCTACTATTTTGTGCTATAGTTTCACACGCGAAAAGTTAGTTTGCAAACGTACAGGAAAAGAATTGAAAACTGTGCGGAAAATATAACTAAAAATCCTGCACTTTTATATCAGGAGGAGTGTGAAAAGAAATGTACGACAGCTTTTCCAGAATGGGACGCTGGGTCTCGATTTTTGACAGGCTGATGAAAATGTACTATGACCGCGGTCTGTCTGACTTTGACATCGGCTGGGGACAGCAGTTTTATGTGGAATATCTGTATGAATATCCTGGCGCTTCGCCTCAGGAGATGGTGGAGAGGTTCCGGGTGGATAAAGCAACACTTACAAAGACCATCCGAAAGCTTACCAAAGTGGGATATATCCATGTGACCGGCGATGAGAAAGATCGCCGGATGAAGCACCTTTATCTGACAGAGAAGGCGATTCCGGCGGCAAGGCAGATTAAAAAAATTCATGCGGAATTTTATCAGACGCTTCGGGAGGGAATCTCACCCGAAGCGCTGTCTTTGACAGAAGAGACTCTGCAGAAAATGACAGATAATATTAATCAGAAAGTATGGCACAGAATGGAGGCACAACATGGACAATCTGAAAAATGAAGAAAAACAGCATGCGGGAAAGCGGACAGGAAGTGTACTGCTCAATGACAGAAAGCGCGGCCTGATTTTTATATGTCTGATTGTATCAGGAATAGCATCGTCGACGCTGTCCACAGCCATGACCACGGCTCTGCCGAATCTGGTGGAATATTTTGGCGTGAGCACTTCCATCGGACAGTGGGTGACCAGCGGATATTCCCTGGCCATGGGAATGGTGCTGCCGCTGACGGCATTTTTGATCACACGTTTTCCCACAAAGAAGCTGTATCTGAGCGGGATTGCATGCTTTATTCTGGGGCTGCTGCTGAGCATTTTTACGACAAACTTCGGCGTGATGATGGCGGGACGGATCCTGCAGGCCTGCGGCAACGGCGTTCTGATGTCGGCGGCGCAGGTGGTGATTCTTACCATCTATCCGGTGGAAAAACGGGGGACTATGATGGGAACCTACGGACTTTGCACCACGGCCGCTCCCATCGTGGCGCCGACCATCGCGGGACTGCTCATCGACGCCTTTGGGTGGAAGTCCATTTTTTATGTAGTACTGGTTATCATGGCGGCTTCCCTGCTGCTGTCCTGCTTTGTATTTGAGGACGTGCTGGAACTGCAGGATAAGAAATTTGATGTGATTTCCTTTGTGGAGAGCATTGTGGCCTTTGGAGGCATTACCCTCGGTATTGGAAATATCAGCAGTTTCGGTCTGGTGAGCCTGGAGGCAGGCGCACCTCTGGTTGCAGGAATCATCATCTGCTTGTTTTTTGTTTTCAGGCAAAACAGTCTGGAAAAACCGTTCCTCGATGTGAAGATTCTCAAAAACCGGAATTATGCGGTGAGCGTGATCGCCAGCATGGTTCTCTATCTTGTGATGATGGGATCCTCGGTGATGATGCCGCTGTATGTACAGAGCGTCATGGGATACTCCGCAGTGACCTCGGGTCTTGTAACTCTGCCGGGTTCCTTTGCCACGGCGGTCGTTAGTCCGTTTGCGGGAAGAATCTATGACAAAATGGGTATAAAGAAGCTGTTTGTGGCCGGTTCGGCTGCTCTGCTTGTCAGCAATATAGGAATGTTTTTCCTGACCATGGAGACGCCCCTCTGGGTGGCGGCGGCCTTGAATGTGATTCGGAACATTTCCATAGGAAGCCTCATGATGCCGCTATTAACCTGGGGAACCAGTAATGTGGCACCGCAGAAGGTGGCAGACGCCTCATCTCTGCTGACCTCCTTCCGGACCATAGCCGGCTCCATCGGATCCGCCGTTTTTGTGGGAATCATGACGGTGGTCAGCGCATCCTCCGCACAGACTTATGGGGATGCAGCCATGATGCATGGCATGAACGTCGCCTTTTTCTGGATGGCAGCAGGAGCGCTGGTGCTGCTGCTGATCTCTGTTTTGACGACCGGAGGCTCCAGAGTGTCTTCCTGAAAACGAAAAGCACGGTGACGGGGGAACGGATATACGGCAGCAGATAACGGAGTATAAAGTGAGAGGTACTAACTGCCACACTAAAGGAGACTTCTGTTTGAGGCCTCCTTTTTTTATTATATAAAAGAAGAAAAATATTTCTTGATAGAATAAAGGAGGCAGCAATGAAGAAAATGTTATCGTTGGTTTTATCTCTCACCCTTGCCGCGGCCTGCATGGGCTGCGCAGCCACCGGGGAGAATACACAGAACAGCCTGTCAGAAACAGGTGCGGCGGAGCAGACAACGCAGGAGAAGGAAACTTCTTCCGAAGCGCAGGCACATGAGTCGCTGACTTCGGTAACCCAGGCTGAGATTCCCGAAACCCTCGCGCAGGTTCCGGAAGGATACGAGTTACCTGCCGAACAGCAGGGCTCCATTGAAAGGCTGGATTATACCACCTACGAATCCATGAGCTACGAGGAACAGTCCGAGGAGCTTGAGAAGACCGCGTTGTATACCTGCCTTACGGATATGACGAGGAAGAGCAATACAATGTTTTCTATCTGATGCACGGCGGATGGAGCAACGAGACCACCATGATGGGAACCGACCGGTCGCCGTCAACGCTGAAGAACATCGTGGATCACGCCATCGAGGATGGCCGGATGCAGCCGATGATCATCGTCTGCCCGACTTACAATAATACAAGTCCGGAGGACAGTTCCGATTACGGTCTGGCGCTGCAGCTGACGGACAATTATCATAATGAGCTGATGAACGATCTGATTCCGGCGGTGGAGAGCCGTTACAGTACCTTTGCCGATGATACAACGCCGGAGGCGCTCACGGCTTCCAGAGACCACAGGGCATTTGGCGGATTCTCTTTGTGGAAGCGGACAATGAACAGGAAGGCAATCTCGCCTACAGAGTCCAGGAAGCCGGAACACATTCCGGAGAATACGCGTCCCAGTACATTTACAATGGCCTCTGCTGGTTCTGGAACGAGTAGCAGAATAGATAACAGAGAAGGGAGACATACAAAATGAAACAGAACAAAAACAGACCTTACGTGGTCTGCCACATTTTAAGTGCGCTGGACGGCAATATCAGCGGTTCTTATTTTATGATGCCGGAACTGCAGCCGGTGCAGGAGGCCTTCGCCCGCATCCGTGCCGACTATCAGTGCGACGCGTATCTGGCAGGGGCGGTGACGGCGGCGTCCATCTATGCCGATGGATTCCTGGACGAGGAAGAGATAGAAGAGCTGGAAGCAGCGCGGATTTACCCTCGGGAGACCTACGTGGCGGACCCTCAGGCGCAGCATTATGCGGTCATCATTGATACGGAGGGCAGTCTTCGATGGAACAAAGGGCACATAAAAAGAGCAGGTATGCCGGAGCTGCACATGATCGAGGTCCTGACAGAAAATGTATCGGACGGATACCTTGCCATGCTCCGCCGGGCAGGCATTTCCTATCTGTTTGCCGGAAAAGAACGTCTGGATATCGGACGGTTCCTGGAGACCCTGAAAAAAGAGTTTGGCGTCAACTCCTTGATGATCACCGGCGGAGGCATGGTTGACTGGTCCTTCCTCCAGGCGGGAGCCATCGACGAGCTGAGCCTTGTGTTAAGTCCGCTGGCCGGCGGCGAGACCGACAAGGCGACGGTATTTGACCGCTCCGATTATCTGGCAGAAAATGTACCGGCAGCCTTTTCTCTGCTGGACGTCCGGAAGGTGGAAGGCGACGGAATCTGGCTGCGGTATGTGCCGAAGAATCGGAGATAATAAAAAATAAAAATCTCTTCATGCATCGAATTGGAATGGTGATGCTTTCAGCAATATTTTTTAGTTTAATCAGATGCCCCATCAGGAACTAAAAATCCTGGTGGGATTTTCTTTTTATCTGAACAGCAAAAAAGCTCTTCCGCTGTTGGAAGAGCTTTTTATGCCGATGGCCGGACTCGAACCGGCACGGATTATCTCCGCTTGATTTTGAGTCAAGTGCGTCTGCCAATTCCGCCACATCGGCTTATATTCTGTTCTGCATGTGAGAAGCAGAGAGAATACTTTAAACAAAAACATAGAAAAATATCACGCAGCTGTAACTGATGATTTTGCACATCAACTCTGATATACTATCATATCATAAAAATTCTGTCAATGATTTTTTTGCGTTTACTTTCCTTTTTATATCCTGTAAAAAATGCATTTTTTTGCCTGTTTATGAGAACAGAGATTTTTTCGCCTGTTTTTCCGCTGTTACCGGTGCAGCGTCAGCCGGAAAGGGGAAGATTCCTGTTTTTTGAGCGGAAAGGTTAAATGAACGGTAAACGCGCCCTGGCAGCGTTCCATATCCAGTCTGCCCCCAAGGAGATCTACCATTTTCTGAACATTTTTCAGGCCGATATTGTTGCTGTCCGCATCAGAATATTCTTTTCGTACAGTATTGCCGACAGAAATGTGCACCTGTTCGGGAATGGTGCGGATGACACAAAAGATCCTGACAGGACTTTCCTTGTCGCCGTATTTGAGGATGTTGGAAAACAGATTGGTAAAAATCCTTTTCAGCATCAGGCTGTCGCTGGACAGTTCGGCAGATTCTTCCGGAAAATGGCAGTCCGTCCGGAAGCCGGCAAGTCGGATGTATTCGCAGTTTTCCCGGAGATATTGCAGCAGAGTGTCGGTGGTAAGAACAGAAAACTCCGGGATTTCTTTTTCCTCGGAAACAAGCGCATATTCAAACATGCGGTCTGTGAGCTCCTGGATATCTCCGGTTTTTTTCAGGCACCGGCGCAGATATTCTTCATGGATTTCCGGATTGCGGCGAAGCTGCATGACTTCCAGATAGCCCCGGAGAATCGTAAGAGGGGTACGCAGATCGTGGGAGAGAGCGGTGATCAGATCCTGATTGGCTTTCCGGCTCTCCTGTTCCTGTATGATGTTTTCACGCAGCGTCATCCGGAGATGATCGAGTTCTCTGCCAAGAATGCCGATTTCATCGTTGCCCTGTACACTGATGGGATGCTCCAGATCGCCGGTGGACATACGGAGAATATCTTTTTCCATGGAAATGATGGATTTCATTTTTCTGTTGATAAAGAACAGAAGCGCTGACAGAAACAGTACCACGCAGAAGATAAAGCAGAAAATGTAATAATAAAAAATAAATTCTGCGTTGTGGTACAGATATACTTGAACGCTGTAATAACCGTTTTTAAAATGAAGGGAAAGTTCGACATATTCTTCCCCTATGTTATCAGTAAAATTGGCAGACAGATTATAAAAGAAACTGCTGTGTTTATAAAAGTATTCCGGAAATCTTCCGGTGCGGTAGATACCATCGTCGGCGCCATAAATATACATGCCGGTATATTCGTCGCACAGATTGAAAAAGGGCGCAAATTCTCTCTGCTGTTTCAGATTATTTTCGGAGTCAGGCACAGAATATTCTTTTGCATGGTCATAAAGATTCTGAAAAAAATCATCATGGGATTCCGGAATAGATACTATTCCCATATGTCTTGCGGCATATGCGGCTTCCCATTTGTTCTGCCAGAGAAATTGAAATAATGAGAAACAGAGAACGCCGGTAAGAAGCAGGAGAAGGAAAAACTGATGACGGATTTTCAGGGATGAAATCCAGATGCCAATGTTTTTAATCACAGCGATACCCCTTTCCCCAGATAGTTTTGATAAGAACCGGATTTTTTGGATCTTTTTCAATTTTTTTCCGCAGATTTCTGATATGTACCATGACCGTGTTATTGGCGCCGTAATAATACGACTCTTTCCACACAGTTTCATAGAGGTGTTCCGCGGAAAAAATCTGATGTCTGTGTGTGACAAAAAGAAGGAGAATAGCGTATTCGGTATCAGTGAGGATCAGAGGATTTCCGTCCGCAAATACTTCTTGTTCTTCTTCATGAATTTCCAGATGGTGATATCTGAGAATTTTTTTGGATGAGGATGGCTGTTCCTTACCTTTATAGACCAGATAGCGCCGGATTAAAGCCTTGCTGCGGCTGATTAATTCGTTATAGGAAAAGGGTTTGGCCAGATAATCGTCGCCTCCGCTCGAAAATCCCAGTGTTTTATCACTGTCCTGTGTTCGGGCGCTCAAAAAGAGCACTGGCGCGTTGCAGTTTTTCCGTATGGAGACACAGGTCTGGTATCCGTTTTTCCCCGGCATCATAATATCAAGAATAATCAGGTCAAAATCCTTTTCCATGGTGAGCTGCAGAGCTGTCTCCCCGTCTGCGGCCTCCTCAATCAAAAATCCCTCTCCTTCCAGGAGGACATGAATGATTTCTCTGATTTCAGGATTGTCGTCTACAATTAAAATTCGTGAGTGTTCCATCGTATTTCGTTCTCCTTTCCAGACCATTTTCCTGTCTATTATACCGAAAATTAAGAAAAAACGGGGCTCTCTTAAGAAAAATTAAGAAATGATTTTGGGGTTTTTTAAGAATCCTCGTTTAGAGTTAGTCCCAAAATGGAAAGCTATGTGCGGACGCGTTTTTATCAGGAGAATGCATCAGTAAAATGCATACGGCTGCGCAGGATAGCTGCTGGAGGTGTAAAACAGGTGAAAATAGGACAACTGTGGATGAAAGGACAACCATGGATTGAGAGAAATAAAAATAGAAAATATTTGTCGGTTCTTCCGCCGCTGCTTCTTTTGCTGCTTACTGTATTTTTTTGCTGGCTGTTTTGTCTGCGGTTTGGCGTGTTCGGATCAAAAATTGACTGGATCAGCCAGCATAGCGTGATACCTGATTATTTCAGGCAGCAGTTTTATGACACCGGCAATTTTTTTCCGGAGTTTGCGGCCAATCTGGGAGCCGGACAAAATATTTACCATTATTCTTATTACGGACTCTACAGTCCAGTCATTTTAGTTTCTTATCTTCTGCCTTTTGTAAAAATGTCAGATTATATGATGGCGGCGCAGTTCGTCTGTCTGGCGTCTTCTGTCATTCTTATGTATATCTGGCTGCAAAAACAGCAATTTAGAAGAAGTATATGTTTTGGTACGGCAGTATTATTTCTTCTGGCCGCGCCAATGATTTTCCATTCTTATAATCAGATTATGTTTGTAAACTATATGCCGTTTCTCTGTATGGGGCTGCTGAGCGTAGACAGGTATTTTCAGTCAGAGGCAGGCGGACGAAAAAAAGGCGGTTTGCTGATTCTGAGTGTTTTTCTTATGATTATGACCAGTTTCTATTTCAGCATTGGAGGAATGCTTGTTCTGGGTGTTTATGCCGTTCACCGGTATCTGCTGGAATGCGACCGGCAGGGGCTGAGAATCACTGTTTTAGATTTTATCAAAGAAGGCGTGGGATTTGCCGCCCGTCTTATATTGGCCGTAATGATGAGCGGAGTGCTTCTCATTCCGACTTTGTATGCTCTGACAGGGAGAGGAAGCGGTACAAATGATATTTCCTGGAAAGAGCTTCTTATTCCGCAGTTTCATATCAAGGAATTTTGTTATACGCCGTATGGACTGGGGCTGACGACACTCGCTTTTACTGTGCTATTATCCGTGTTGTTCTTTAAAAAGCGGCACAATAAAATACTGGCAGGAAGCAGTTTGATTCTGCTGCTCATTCCAATGTTTTCCTGGATGCTGAACGGAGGTCTTTATATCAGGGATAAAGCATTGATTCCTTTTCTTCCGGTACTTTGTTATCTGATCGCTTTATATCTTCATTCTATGGAAAAAGTCAGAAAAACGAAGACGGAATTGTACTGGTATATTTGCCCCTATATATTGACTATAATTCTTATTGTCTTGCAGCGGGAACAAATCGGAGCAAACTGGCAGTTTCTGTTGTTTATGGCTGATGCTGTCTTTATGCTTTTATGCTTTTGCATTGTCTGCAAAAAGAGAAATGCGCTGGTGATTTTAACTCCGGCAATATGTTTCCTGATTCTGTTCGGAACCGTATGCCATCAAAAAATGGACCGTGCGATCGATACGGAATATTATAAAACGCTGACCGACAAAGAGATTGGAAGTCTTATAAAAGAAACATTAGATGGAGAAACAGGGATGTACCGGACGGAACAAGCCGGCAGTTCAGATGAAAATGGCGCAAATATTAACCGTATCTGGACAGAACAACAATATATTTCTTCTATGTATTCTTCCGGATACCATCAAGGTTACGACAGTTTTCGAAAAGAAACTTTCCAGCTGGAACAGCCGTTTAGAAATTGTCTGATGCAGTCTTTTTCTTATAATCCTGTGTTTCAGAGATTAATGGGAATAAAATACATTTTATCAAAAAAAGACATATCAGGTTATGAGAAAGTGGGAGAGCAGGGAGATTGGAACGTTTATGAAAATAAATCTGTTTCTCCGGTCATTTACAGCACAGACCGTGTTATGACGGCTTCGGAATATGAGAAACTTGAATTCCCGTATAATCAGCTGGCACTGCTGTATTATGCCGTTGCAAATAATAACGTGGCGGCTGATGAAGGCAAAGAATCTTATATCGGGGTACAGGAAGAGATACGGAAAGATGGAAATATTCAAGACATTTTTGACGAGTTTGTATCCGGAATCAGTGAAAGCAGCTGGCTGAAAAAGAGTTCCGGAAGGATTGATATATCTGCAGAAGAGGAGAAAAAAATTTCGGTTTCTGTCCCTCAGGAAGAAAACTCGCAGGGAAAACAGGACGATGGACGCCAGAATGTGATTTTCATACAATTTAAGGTAAAAAATCTGCATCCAAATCAGGATATGTCCATTCAGGTGGGTGATGTAAAAAATACTCTGACAGCAAAATGTCACTATTATTATAATGATAATACTACGTTTTCTTTTGCAGTTCCGCTGGAGGAAGGCCAGGAAGCCGTCGAAATATCTTTTAAAAAAGGAGAGTATCAGCTGTCAGATATGCAGGTTTACCAGGGCAGCTTGCCGGCACAAAGCGGCCTGTATCAATCGGAATTATCACTGGATAAGGATAAAACGAAGGGAAATGTCATCTCCGGCGAGATTACTGTGACAAAAGCCGGATACTTGGTCACGACAATTCCTTATGAAAATAATTTTACCGTATATGTGGATGGAAAAAAGACAGAGACGAAGGAAGTTGATACGGCGTTTCTCGGATGCCTGATTGAGGAAGGCACTCATTCCATTGAAATCGTTTATCACGCGCCGGGATTGTCGGCAGGGAAAGCAATGTCACTGTCAGGCTGGCTTCTCTTTGCGCTTCTGTCTGGTATACAAGAATGGAGAAAAAGGCGGGAGCCCGCAGTATAATTTTCTTTACATTTCCATACGGAAGTATTACCATAAAATGGCTGCAGGAAACTGCAGAATAAATAAAAGATCTGATGGAATCAGAAAGGAAAGATAGTGATGACAGAACGTGAAAAAAGGGATCTTGGACTGTGGTATGACGCTAATTATGATGCGGAACTTCTTGAAGAACGTGAAAAGGCGGAGGAGCTTTGCTTTGCGTTAAATCATATCGCTCCCCGGGAGCACGAGAAACAAAATAGAATAATAGGTGAGCTTCTGGCTCAATTTGGAGAGGGGAGCACCATACTGGCGCCGTTTAATGTGGATTATGGATACAACTGCCGCATCGGTGATAATACCTTTGTTAATCATTACGCATATTTTATGGATTGTGCGCCGATAACTATCGGTAACTACTGCTTTATCGGCCCATACTGCGGTATGTACACTGCTATTCATCCGCTGGTGGCCGGGGAGCGTAATCAGGGACTGGAGATTGCCAAACCGATCACTGTGGGAGACAATGTCTGGATTGGCGCAAATGTGACGATTCTTCCGGGCGTTACTATCGGAGAGGGAAGCGTCATCGGAGCCAAAAGCGTGGTGACCAAAGATATTCCTGCCAATGTTCTTGCCGTAGGGAATCCGTGCAGAGTCATCCGGGAGATTACCGAGGAGGACAGGATTGCGAGAAAGTAAATGTGATGATACCTGTAAGACGTTTCAGGCATAGCAAACTATACGTTTCAGGCATTTGCAACTTAATTCGATGAGATTTATAATAAAAATGATAAACAGAAGCGTATGAATATAATGCTTGAGGAAGTCAGGAGGATGAAAAATGGTATACAGAGATTTTCAGGATTTGAAGTTATCGGCGCTGGGTATGGGCGCAATGCGTCTTCCGGTCATTGACGGCGATGACGCCAGAATTGACGAGGCGGCTGCAGAACAGATGGTTGCCTACGCCATGGAACACGGCGTCAATTATTATGATACGGCGTGGGGCTATCACAATGGCAATTCCGAGCTGGTTATGGGAAAAGCTCTCAGCAAATATCCGAGAGATAAGTTTTATCTTGCCACCAAGTTCCCGGGCTACGACCTGTCCAACATGCCGAAGGTAAAAGAAATCTTTGAAAAACAGCTGGAAAAATGTCAGGTAGAATATTTTGATTTCTATCTGTTCCACAATGTGTGCGAGATGAATATCGACGCTTACCTTGATGAGAAATACGGCATTTTCGAGTATCTCATGGAACAGAAGAAAAACGGACGGATCAGACATCTCGGTTTCTCTGCTCACGGAAGCTATGATGTAATGAAACGTTTCCTGGACGCTTACGGCGAGCACATGGAGTTCTGCCAGATTCAGCTGAATTACATAGACTGGACATTCCAGGATGCCAAGGCGAAAGTGGAACTGTTAAAAGAACATAATATTCCGGTATGGGTAATGGAACCGCTGCGGGGCGGTAAGCTGGCAACGCTGCCGGAGAAAGAAACAGCTGCTCTGAAGGCCCTGCGTCCGGATGAGGATATTCCGGCGTGGGCGTTCCGTTTCCTGCAGTCCATTCCGGAGGTGACCATGGTATTATCCGGTATGTCCAACGCGGAACAGATGAAGGCTAATATCGAAACCTTTGAGACGGATAAACCGCTTAATGAGAAGGAGATGAGAGCACTTCTTTCCATTGCGGACGGTATGTTGAACGGCACACTGCCTTGTACTGCCTGTCATTATTGCGTCAGTCACTGTCCGAAGGGACTGGATATTCCGAATCTTCTGGAACTCTACAATGAGCACAGCTTTACCGGCGGCGGATTCATCGCACCGATGGCATTGAGTGCGGTGCCGGAAGAGAAATGGCCGTCAGCCTGTATCGGCTGCAGAAGCTGTGAGAAGGTCTGTCCGCAGCAAATTAAGATATCCGAAGCCATGGCAGATTTTGCAGCGAAGCTGAAAGGCTGATAATTTCGGCGGATGCTAACGGTGCAAAGACGCTGATGATTCCGGCAGATGCCAATCGTACAAAGGCGCCGGAACAAAAATGTAGAATCATATAATATATCTTTGTCTTCGACCCGGCGTTTTGCCGGGTCTTTTTTCGTCATAGGAGAGCAGTCAACACCTTTAGGTATACAGTTTTATAACACATCGAGAATTCTATTCCCGGAAGGATTCGGCTACAATACATTTGTAAGGAGAAATGAAAAGATAACCCAGGGATTGCGGTGCGTGCGAAGAAACGCGCAGCTGCGGCCCGGCGAGAGTATATCAGGGAGGAATGTATCATGGAATATTTCAACTTAAATAGCGGAACAAAGATTCCGGCAGCCGGTATCGGCACTTTCCTTTTAAGCCCGGCGGAGGCAGAGAATTCTGTGCTGGTGGCGCTGCAGAACGGATATGAACTGATCGACACGGCCAACGGCTATATGAATGAGAAAGGCGTGGGACGGGGAATCAAACGTTCCGGCGTGGCAAGAGAAAACATTTACCTCTCCACCAAGCTTTGGCCAAGCGTTTACGCCGACGCTGATGCGGCCATTGACGCCACATTAAAGAGACTGGACGTGGATTATGTGGATCTGCTGTTCCTGCATCAGCCGGTGGGCGACTATATCGGCGCGTACAAAGCCATGGAGCGAGCTGTGAAAGCGGGAAAGGTACGTTCACTGGGACTTTCCAACTTTACGGAAGATATGATCAAAGAGGTTGTGGACGCCACGGAGATCAAACCGGCGGTACTGCAGACGGAGGCGCATCCGTATTATCCGCAGACAGCCATGAAGGCATTTCTTAAGGACATGGGCACGAAGATTATGGCCTGGTATCCGCTGGGACATGGAGATAAGGCGCTGCTCAACGAGAGAGTATTCACGGAGCTTGCCGGTAAATACGGCAAATCCACTGCGCAGATCATCCTGAGATGGCATACCCAGATGGGCAATATCGTTATCCCTGGTTCTAAGAGTGAGGCGCATATTAAGGACAACCTGAACATTTTTGACTTCACTCTGACGGACGACGAGATGGCAGACATCGCGAAAACAGATAAAAATGTACGGTATTACACAGCAACAAAACAGATGCTGCAGGGATACCTCGCCATGGCGCCGGACTTTGACAGCCAGGAATAATCAGAAAGAAAAGGCAGGAGGAAGAAGTATCTGCGAAACTTTAAGAATTCGTGAAGAATATGAAAAATGTGATAATGATATCGATGATAATGATTATGACCGCTCTGCTCTGTGCCTGCGGAACCAGCGAGGCGCGGCAGAGCAGCGGAGAGCAGACAACGGAAGCGGCAGAGAATGCCACCGCCCGGGCGGACACTCCAACGGAGCCGTTTACACAGGATACTACGGTGGGAGAAGTTATTCATGACCCTGCTTTCGGGGATTTTGGCCGGCTGCTTTTCCCGGTGGACCGCTATATCAGCGAGGACATGACTTTGGCGGATATCAGCAGCAGCGATGTGTATGTCTGGTACTCCAATATTGACGCAGATAAGACCGTTGAGATTGTCAACGATCTGAAAACGAGAGCCGAAAACGGCGAGCAGTTTTTTTATAACATCTATTCGGATGATGAGATAGAAGAAGACGCGTCCAGGGCAGATACGGGATTATTCTTTTTTAAGGGTGATCCGGGAGCAAAATTTGCCATCATGAACGCAGGCGGCGGGTTTATGTATGTGGGAGCCATGCACGACAGCTTTCCTCACGCCCTTGAGGTAAGCAAAAAGGGCTACAACGCATTTGCTCTCATATACCGCCCGGATTACGCCTATGAAGATCTGGCGCAGGCCATTGCCTATATTTATGACCACGCAGAGGAGCTTCAGGTGGATAAAGAGGGGTACTCACTCTGGGGCGGTTCCGCGGGAGCCAGAATGGCGGCGGAGCTTGGCAACGCCAGCTACGGCCCTGCCTATTATGGCAGACCGGATATTCCGCAGGCTGCTGCGGTCATCATGCAGTACACCGGCTACAGCGACGCTTCCCCGCAGGATGCGCCGACTTACGCCTGTGTGGGAACCAATGACGGAATCGCCAGCTGGAGAACTATACAGCGACGTCTTGAGACGCTGGAAGGCTATGGAATCCCGACGGAATTCCATGTATATAACGGACTGAGGCACGGCTTCGGTCTGGGAACCGACACCGTGGCGGAGGGCTGGATCAACGACGCGGTGGCCTTCTGGGAAGCGCAGATGTAACGGGTAATGTGATCCGCTTCCCGGCATACAAAAGATAAATGCAAATAAATACATGTCTTTGTTTTTCTTTCTTTAAAAAGGCTGTTGTACTAAAACGGTACAGCAGCCTTTTTTAAGGAGAACTTAAGGCTGCCTTATCCTTCTTTTAAGGGACACGTGCTATTCTTTCTTCAGGAGCAAAAGTAATTCACGAAAATGCGATATGAATTCATCCGAAGGAAAGGAGGCACAGCCATGAGCCAGTACATGATAGAAACCAATGATCTGACTAAAAAATATGGGGAGCAGTCGGGGGTGTTTGGAGCCAGCCTGCATATAAAGCCCGGGAGGATTTACGGGCTGCTCGGGAGAAACGGAGCCGGCAAGACGACCATCATGCGAATGCTTCTGGGGCTGACAGCGCCCACATCGGGGCAGATACGGATATTCGGGAAACCGCTGCCGGGCAATGAGACACGGATTCTTCCACACGTGGGGAGTCTCATTGAGTCGCCGGGTTTTTATCCGAATCTCACCGGAACGGAGAATCTGAGGATTTTTGCCAGACTGCGGCAGATAAAGAATCCGGAGGCGATACGGGAAGCCCTCGCCCTCGTAAATCTGCCCTACAAAGATAAGAAGCTGTTCTCCCAGTATTCCCTTGGTATGAAGCAGAGGCTTGCCATCGCCCTTGCTATCATGCATGACCCGGATCTTCTGATTCTTGACGAGCCCATCAACGGCCTTGATCCCATCGGCATCGCGGAGGTCCGCGATTTCATACGGAAGCTTTGCCGGGAGAGAGGGAAGACCATCATGATCTCCAGCCACATTTTGTCGGAGATCGCGCTGCTGGCCGATGATATCGGCATCATCGACCACGGCAGACTGCTGGAAGAGGAGAGTCTTGAAGAGCTGGAACGAAAGAACAGCCGGTACATTTATCTGGAAGTGTCGGAGCCGGAGCGGGCAGGAAATCTTCTGGCAGAAAGGCTGGCGCTCCCGGTTGCGGATTATGAGGCAGACGGCGTGAACGGCCTGCACATTTACAATATGCAGGTGCAGATTCAGGACATTCTCCCGGTTTTGGTGCAGAACGGCCTTTCCGTTTCCTGCGCGAAGATCTGCGAGGACACCCTGGAAGATTATTTTAAGAAGGTGACAGGGGGTGAGGGGATTGCCTGAACTTCTTGTATGCGAGTTTATGAAGCTGAAAAGGAAGAAGCTCATTCCGGCCATTGTTGCCCTGTCAGTGCTGTTTCCTCTTTTGGTGGTATATGTGACAAAGTCCGGCATGAGCGGCGATATGAGCGCAGCCTATCTGCAGCAGCGGTTTGATTACTCCTACTCGTTGATGCTTTCTTACGGCCTGGTTCTGCTGGAACCCTGCCTGCTGGGTATTCTTGCGTCGCTTTTGTTTTTCCTGGAGAGAGATAATGACACATTCAAAAATATCCGGGTCATCCCGGTCACGACCACGAAGCTGGTGCTGGCAAAGCTTCTGGTTCTGCTGATCTACAGTCTGATCTATACGCTGGCAAATGTACTGTTCACCGTTTTGTTTACCTGGATTCTCGGGGCAGGGACAGTATATGAGCTGGGATTTAAGATAGGGCTTGCCTGCCTGTTCAGCGTGGGGATCACCGTCGCCTCTTTGCCGGTGATCGTGTGTATTGTATATTTTAATAAGACCTATTTGATTTCTATGTTGTTATCGTTTTTTTACGCGATATTGTCCTGGGGCATGTTGGCGGTGGTGTCCATGAATCTTTCTCTCATACGGATTATCAACTGTTTTCCAATCCTGTGTGTTATGAACTGGACCAGCGGGCTGCTACTGTGGCACAGTCCCCAGAAAAATCTGACTCCGGAAGCCTATGCCATGATTCCGTCGAATCCGGAGGCTTTTGCGGTGCTGGGCGTTACGCTGGCGGTCAGCCAGTTTCTGATCTTTCGGTTTTACAGGAGGTGGACAAGATGAAAGACTGTGTTGTTACGGAATTCTGGAAAATCAAACGGTATTCGGTGGTGAAGGCGGGAGCGGTTATGACGGTTCTTTCGGTATTCATGGGATTTTTTTATTCCACGGCGAGTACCTCTGAGGGCTGGGATTTCTCCTATTACGTTCATGAGATCATCAGCACCAACTGTACATATTTTTTCCCGGTGATCATCATGCTCATGGCGGTTTTTCTGACGGCCCGGGAGAGGACGGATGACACATTAAAATCCATCCTGACGATCCCCGTTTCCTACAGGAATCTGCTGACGGGCAAGCTGATTCTTCTGCTGTTTCTGACCGTGGCCTTCAGTCTCTGCAATATCGTTTTTGCCGTGATGGTCAACGGTTTTCTGGGCCTGCCGGGTATGACGGTGCAGACGGTGGCCGCTGCTGCCGGGCGGATCATCCTGTCAAATGTACTGATCTACGTGGCGGTGCTTCCGCTGATCGTTCTCAATACATTTCTTCTGAAAAGCAGCGTGTTCGGCGTGGCCTTCGCCTTTGTGTACGGCTATCTGGGAACCTTTGAGGGGCGGATCATGAACTGGTATCCTGTCAAGGCGGCGATGATCCTGTCAGACTCGTACTGCGGCAGCGGTTATGATTTAGGAGATTTCACATATCAGGCGCCGCCGGCGGCGGCCGTGCTGGCAATCTTTCTGCTGGCAGCTGTCCTGCTGCTTATGGTGTTGTCCGGACGGAACGGGCAAACGGAAGTCCGGGGAAGAAAAGGCAGGGCAGTATTAAAGAAGGGACACGACAAACGCATGAATGAATAAATTGTGAACATCCATCCTGATTTTCTGGTATACTCAAAGAAAAAAGGATAGGAGTTCTTCTATGAAAGCACTTTTAGATTATGTAAGCACAGTA